>CAZLZZ010000036.1:0-24007 GCA_964564165.1 uncultured Alcanivoracaceae bacterium
AAGTATGAATTTTAAATTTCTAAATTAAAAATATTATGGATGTCCTTACTTTATTGACTTACTTTATTTTACTTTACTCAAATTAAAAATATTATGGATGTCCATACTTTACTCAGATGTCCTTACTTTACTCTCTCCTTACTTTACTCTTCCTTACTTTACTCCTTACTTTACTTACTTTAGCACCCTAAGTACCACTACTAAAAATTTTATCGCTAAATAAGTAAATAATTTTACTGATTACATTAAAAAGCTATTTCTAATGTTTTATTTTCAATAATTTGATGCGGTTGCTAGTTAAGTGTTTAGGTTTCATATAATATTTACCATTGTTTCTTTATCTAAAGGGCTATTTTTGAAATGGGCTTATTTAAAACACCTTATATATTAATTTTAAGTTTAGTATTTATCACATCGGTTAGTGCAACACCTAACACGAAACTACCAACCAAAGGCAGTGGACCTTGGATAGTGGACGTATACTATGATGATCTCAAGCAACTCAGAAATTATGCTCAAAAAAATGAACCATGGCATGTTAATCGCCAACAACAATATTTCACCCTGTCGGTGGAAAACTTATTTGAATACCAAGAATTGTTTAGCTATGGATTTCGGGTTGAAATCAATCAAAAACACACAGAATCTTCTCAGATAATCAAAAACACCATAGACAAATCATCCATACAAAATACACAATTAAGCACCAAGTCCATACCTGGGTTTGCCTGTTATAGAACTGTCGAAGAGACTTTTTCTAGCATGGATTCGCTTGCTACCTCTTATCCTAATCTTGCTTCGGTTGTAGATATTGGCAATACTTGGAACAAAGAAACCCCCGGTGGTTTAAGTGGCTACGATATGAGGGTATTGAAAATAACCAATTCAGCTATCACTGGTGACAAACCAAAATTATTTGTCATCAGTTCCATTCATGCCAGAGAGCTAACACCTGCTGAGTTAAACACTCGATTTGCAGAATTTTTATTAAACAATTACGGAACTGATGCTGATGCCACTTGGTTAGTTGACCACAGAGAGATTCATTTGTTGTTACAAGGCAATCCAGATGGCAGGAAAATTGCCGAAGCTGGCAATGATAAAAGAAAAAATGAGAACAACCTTTACTGTTCAAATCAATTAAGAAAAGGCATTGATATGAACCGTAATTTTGGCTGGATGTGGAATCAGGGCTCTGGATCTTCAAGCATTCAATGCGATCAAACCTTCCGAGGACCCAGTGCTCAATCTGAAAATGAAAATACCGCCATAGACAGTTATGCCAAAACATTGTTTATAGATGCACGTGGCCCAGATTTATTAGATGTGGCACCTTCTGACACCACGGGTGTTTATATTGATGTACACAGTTACAGCGAGTTAGTATTATGGCCTTATGGATTTGATAGCCCTGGAGTCATTCCTCTTGCTCCTAACCACAATCAATTACAGACTCTGGGGCGTAAATTTTCTTGGTACAACAATTATTTCCCTCAAGCATCAAATGAATTATATGGGGCAGATGGTGCCTCAGATGACAATGCTTATGGCCAGTTAGGTGTAGCATCCTATACTTTTGAATTGGGCACCTCTTTTAGCCAAAGCTGTGATATTTTCGAAAACAACATTTTACCCAACAATTTAAAAGCACTGATATATGCTGCAAAAGTTTCTGATACTCCCTACATTACAGCTCAAGGTCCAGACATAGAAAACCTGGCTCTGTCTATTAGTGATGTGGTTGCTGGCACACAAATTTCTGTATCTGGCATTGCCAATGATACACACTTTAACAACATCAATGGCACAGAACCTACGCAAAATATATTATCTGTTGAAATGTATATAGACCAATTGCCTTGGGATATTGCCTCTACACCGATAATGATATCAGCATCTGATGGTGATTTTAATTCTAACAATGAATCTTTTACTGATCAAATTGATACTACAGGGATGAATATTGGACAACATGTCATTTATTTACAAAGCACAGATTCAAATGGAATCACTGGTGTGGTTTATTCAAAGTTTTTTAATATTGTTAACGCCATTGATTTAGGAGCATTGTCTGGAATAGTTAAGGATGCGTCCACCAATTTACCGATTGAAGCTGTCAATTTATACTTCAACAATCAACAAACACAATCTAATGCTTCTGGCCTGTACGATTTTTCCATATTATCCGGAACTTACGACTTAAGTATTAACAAACAAGGATACGCGCCGACCACAATTAATAACCTTTCAATTATTGGACAACAAACCACCAACCAAAATATTTTACTGCAACCCATCTGCGCATTGCTTGATGAAAACACAGAATCATTTACCTCGATTCTTGATGCGCAAACAGCGGGTTGGACGCATGCTGCAGGACAAGGAGTCGATGATTGGTCTATTGATTTAAATGCTGGCAATATTAATCAACATGCATTTAAAACACACGATGCGGCAGTAACTACGGATAAATGGTTAATCAGTCCATCAGTGGCTTTGACGGCAGATAGCACATTAGAATTTTGGCACAAATTTAGTTTCGAAGGAACATCCATTTTTTATGATGGAGCCGTGTTAGAAATATCAACCAATGATGGAAGTAGTTGGCAAGACTTAGGCGCAGAAATAACCAATGGTGGCTATAACGTTACCTTAGCCAACGGCAACCCGCTATCCAACCAACCTGGCTGGGGCGGAACAATAGCCAACTATACTAAAGTCGAGGTTAACTTATCAGCCTACGCGGGAACCAGTGCAAAAATAAGATGGCGATTCGCCGCAGATAGCAATACAGGAGCAGGCGATTGGTTGATTGATGACATTAAAGTGCTAGACCCAAGTGCCTGCACAGCATCAAATGAAATGGTGTTCTTTAATGGTTTTGAATAGTTGATAGACAATAAGGGGTGTGCGGCTGAGCAAGGTCGTTCATTCAAGTGGGTGTAAATCCCATCTCGGCAAGGTTGGTCATCCACCGAGTAGCAACCATCGGGCAGGCGGGAGTAATTCCAAATGTTAAGCACGATGTGCGCAAGGCAACAGACCGTAAGCGGTAGCTGAAGTGATTTAGCCTCGAAAGAAAATTTAAGCAGGGTGACAACTTACCCCTATTGGAAACCAATATTGTATGAATTGCTAATGACAAGATTCATAGAACTGCTTCGGGGTTGTAAAGCATGGTATGTTGACCATTATGAATGAACGGTAACTGCCGAGACCCTAAGTCTTCTTAATAGGAATATTGAGTAAATTGAACAAGTGATAAGAAAACGAGAACAATTGATACGACTTAGGGAGTCGGATGGCAGCATAGTACCAGTGAAGACGTGTAATGCGGATGGAGGGAAGGCTGTCACGGTAATAACAGCGTTGGGAGGAAACACACATTATGCACAGCAATAATGAAAGTGTGGAAACGAAATTACAACGCATAGCATTAAAAGCAAACAAAGACAAACAATGTCAATTCACCAGTTTATTCCATTTAATGAACAAAGAATTATTGCTTGGATGCTTCATGCAGCTCAAAGGAAAAGCAGCATCAGGCATAGATAGAGTAACCAAAGTAAGCTATGCCAAGAATCTTGATTATAATTTAGAACAATTACTAACAAGGTTACACAAAATGGCATACAGACCACAGCCAGTATTGAGAATTTATATTCCCAAAGCAGGCAGTGATAAAATGCGACCACTTGGTATTCCTACGCTAGAAGACAAGTTAGTCCAAGCAGGTCTTGTTAAAATCCTCAATGCGATTTATGAACAAGATTTTATTGATGATTCTTATGGGTTTAGACCCAATCGAAACTGCCATGATGCTCTTAGAGCACTAAGCCAAACGGTTGAGAACAAACCCATACACTACATGGTTGAAGCTGATATCAAAGGTTTTTTCGATAATGTAGACCAGAATCAACTCATTACTTTTCTAACTCATCGAATAGCCGATAAGCGAATACTTAGATACATCAAACGATTTCTTATAGCTGGAATATCTGAGGATGGACAACATAAAGCAAGTGAACGAGGTACACCACAAGGTGGTGTTATTTCACCGATTCTTGCCAATATTTACCTCCATTACACACTTGATATCTGGTTTGAGAAACGCATAAAACGAAAAGCTCAAGGCTACAGTAGATTGATTCGTTATGCTGATGACTACGTCGTATGTTTTGAAAATTCGCAAGATGCGAATGACTTCATGCAATCAATGACAGCAAGATTAAAGAAATTCTATCTTGAATTAGCACCAGAAAAGACCAAGCTGTTTGAATTTGGAAAATTTGCTCAATTAAAAGCAAAGTCCAAAGACACTAAAGCAGCGACGTTCAACTTTCTGGGGTTTACGCATTATTGCTCACGCTCGCGAAATGGCAGAGGGTTTCGAATGAAACGCAAAAACCATTAGTAAGCGATTAACAGCAAAGGTAAAAGGTTATAAAGAATGGTTGAAGTCGAGTAGAACACTACCGACAGCAGACATTATGAAAATAACCGGTGCTAAGTTACGAGGTCATTATGCATATTATGGCGTTACTGATAACTATAGAAGTATAAGCGCATTCACTTATCTGATAACCAAAACCCTTTTCAAATGGCTAAATCGCCGTGGTAAAAGAGGGTGTATGACATGGGATAAGTTCGCGAAGCTTTTGAAGATATTTCCATTGCCAAAACCGCGAATTATGGTTAATTTATTCGTTTAATGTGAAGAGTATTATCGAGGAGCCGTGTGCGTAAATAGCGCAAGCACGGTTCTGTGAGGGGCATGGTTAACAACTTGATTTCAAAGGTAAAACTTTGCTATCTAGGAGTGCCTGTCTACTCGACCAGTACCCTTTAAAAAAATCTATGCTATAATCCATTTTTTGCTAGGATTCTATCATGCCAAGAAAGCCAAGATTTTTTGTTTCGGGAGTTGCCAATCATGTAATATAACGTGGCAATAATAAAGATGCAGTATTTTTTGAAGAAGAAGATTACCGTAAGTATTTAACAATTTTAAATGAAGCCGCAACAAAACAAGGCGTAAAAATTCATGCCTATGTTTTGATGACTAACCACATCCATCTACTTGCAACTGCAGATTCTGCAAATGGAATTAGCCAAATGATGCAACAAACAGGTCGGTTTTATGTGCCCTATATTAATTTCAAATATACAAGAACGGGTACTTTGTGGGAAGGTCGCTTTAAAAGTTCTTTAGTTGCTGATGATTTTTATGTTTTGGCTTGTATGCGTTATATCGAAATGAACCCAGTTAGGGCAAACATGGTTAAAGCACCACAAAATTATAAATGGTCAAGTTATCATTCAAATGTAAGAGGTAATTACGATCTATTGGTTTCAGAACATGTTAGTTATGAAGGGCTAGCAAAAAGTAGAAAGAAACAACAAGAAAATTATCGAGATTTATTTCTAGAACATTTGGATGAAAAGATACTCAATGATATTAGAAACTGTGTCCAAACAGGAACACCTCTTGGCAACAACAAATTTAAGTCGCAAATTGAGGCAAAACTTAAAATTAAAGTGGGTTATAATACCCGTGGAAGACCTAGGAAATTGTAGATTACCCTAAAAAGGGTGCTGGCCCTTAAAATTCTTATGGTATGCCAGCAAACGGTGGCCCAAGTTTAGATTGTCGATTTGGTGGCGGTTGTCAATTTCAATCAAAGCCAGATCCAGATCCCTTTTTTTAATATTGATATTAAATGTTATTTGGAGTGTAGGAGTAATAAAGGAGCAAATATGGTATGCCCTTTTATTGCCGCTGGAGCGGCTGGACTATGTGGAACTGCAGTAGCAGTTTCTCGTACAGTTTTGGTAACTAGATCCTTATCAAATAGGTGTGCACAGACAGGGTTTGGGTTGTGTAATATTGTTTATCATCATATCTGTGGAGAAGAATGTAAAAAATATGAAAATGATTAAAGTATTAAACATTCTAACTTGGTTGTGGATTATTGTTGGATATTACTTTTTAATAATAGTAAATTTCCCTGTAGAGTATATGACTGTTACATATACTCTTTTAGTCATTATTTTAATGTTATTATCTTACTATTTTAAGAAACAAAAAAATAAAAAAAACGATAATAGAGTTTAAGTACTTTAAGGGGGGTTGGGGTTTGCCGTAGGTGCGGCGATTCATCGCGTCCAATCTTCTGTGTAGATTAATATTCCAAACATGGATACAATAAATCGCCGTCTCTACCAATCAATGTTGGTCACAGCAGTTGGCTTTACCTCATTGGTTTTATTCAAAGTGCGCTTTGATGTAACCGTTTAACAGGCGAATACCAAAGGAAGTGGAGCCCGGTGAGGCTTTGATTGGGTTGGTTTTATCACTTCTGGCGACACCTGCAATGTCCAGATGCACCCATGGTGTGGTTTCTCGAACAAAGGTGGCGAGAAAGGCAGCACCAGCACTGGCGCCAGGTGCGTCTGGGCCTGAATTCATCACATCTGCAACATCGGCTTCAATGGCTTTGAAATGGTTGTCGTTCAAAGGCAGTTGCCAAACCTTGTCGCCAGTTTGTTTGCCCATCTCAAGGAATTGAGCCGCCAACTCGTCATGGCGGGTAAACATGGCAGCGTAATCTTTGCCTGTGGCTCGACTGGCTGCGCCGGTTAAAGTGGCTAAATTAACCAGTAAAGCCGGGTTGTAAGTGGTGTCACCATAGTAGTTTCCATCGGCCAAAACCAACCGGCCCTCAGCATCAGTTGAACGAATTTGAATAGTCTTACCCGACATGGAAGTGACTATATCACTAGGACGTTGGGCATTGCCATCAGGCATATTTTCTGCTAAAACTGCGATAGCGACCACATTGACTTTGGCATTTCTCCCTGCTAAGGCGTACAAAGTTCCCATAGTGCTGGCGGCACCTGACATGTCAAATTTCATATTCCACATATTGGTAGGGCTCTTTAAACTGATGCCACCGGTATCAAAAGTTATGCCTTTGCCAACCAATACAACTGGTGCATCGTCGAGCTTGCCATTCATGTATTCTACAATCATCATTCTTGGTGGACGTTGGCTGCCACGTCCTACGCCATAGAGAGCACCCATGTTTTTGTCTAACATGTCTTGCTCATCGAAAATTTTAATTTTGATGTTTTTCATGCCTTTGAAATGTTGTTTCCAGCGAGCAACGAAGCTGGTAGGATAAATGACATTGGGCGGTTCGTTGGAAACATCACGGGTGTACCAAATGGCATTGGCTACTGGTTCTAGTTCTTCGTTATAATGTTTTTTAGTCGCCTTAACTTCACCAGTGATTACCGTCAGGGTTTCCTGGTATTTATGGCGTTCAGTATCGGTGTAGTATTTGTCGAAATAATAACTGCCTAATTTAGCTCCAAAAGCTATTTGTGCGGTGGATTTGCTGTCGGTGACATCAAAGGCCATGGCTGGGGCAATTTTGAATGTTTTGACCGCTACTTGAACAGCTTTGCCGCCCAACTCTTGCCAGTCTAACTCAGAATGTTCGGCAGTTTTTTCTCCCAAACCAATCAATAAAATTTGCGCCAAACCTGATGCTTTGGGTGCGGTAATCAACTGAGTGGTGTTGATTTTAGCTTCAAATTCAGTAACTTGGATAGCGTGAACCAAGCCCCCTTCAGTTTGTTGATCAATTTGTGTACCTAATGGGCCTAATTCACCATCCGCAAAGACACCCAACATTAGATTGCCTTTAGTCGGCAACTGGTTGCTGAAAATAATTTGAGTAGGTGTGTTGTCTTTAGCAACAGCTAAGTTATGGTTGGAAAGTACTGTGATGCTTGCTAGTAAAAATAGCCAAAGTTTCATGTTTATTCCTTGATTTAAGATGGTTTTTAGAAAAATGTGTTTAGTTCATACATTGCATTACAACACAACTATAAAGATTCTGTCCAATATTTCAATCAAGATTTAAAAAATAGATACAGTCATGCCGTAGGCAGCTTTTCATTGGATAATTAGTTCTAATCGTTGAAGCGTGGGCAAGTCGAGAAGAAGGTTCCTTTTTTAGGGCATTGGGTGGTATTTTAAAAATGCGATGGTGTCATTCAAAGTTTCTGTAAAATCTCTGGTTTGATAATTTAATTCATCCCGTGCTTTAGCAGCATCACAGGCATAGAGGTCGGAGATTATTGCCACGGATTCGGGTGTGATATCGGGTTCTTTGTGGGTGATGTTTGAAATTAAGTTCTTTGCTTTTGCCAGTGCCATAAGTAAAAAATTAGGCAGTTGCACCTTAGTAGCCTTAACATTAAGCTTGTCGGCTATTTTATTGACAAACTCATTGAAGCTCATATCCGTGCCACCCAGCAAATAATTGTTTCCTTCTTTGCCATACTGATAGGCTTTTATGATGCCAGTTGCCACATCGCGCACATCTACAAAAGAGCCTGCGCCATTGGGTATGCTTGGCAATTTGTTTTCGGCGATCATTTTAATTAATCTTGCCCAGTTGTGTTTGTCACCCGGGCCGATGATATGGGTGGGGTTGATGATAACGGTATTGAGGTTTTTTGTGCTTAATACTATTTTTTCAGAAGCGGTTTTTGTTTTAACATAATTAATAAAGCTCTCGTTGCCCAATTTGGGCAGGGTTTCTACCACGTTTTGAAGCGTTCGATGCATGCCATAGACCACAACTGAAGAGATGTGGATATACCTTTTTACCTGTATTTGTTGAGCAATATCAAGTATGTTTTTTGTTCCTTGAATATTGGTTTTTGTTTGTAATTCATTGTTCTTGAACCAAGTGTTGGTACTGGCTGCGGTGTGAAATATTCCGTCAATACTGTGCGGCAATTGATTCACAAAAGCTTCTGGAGATAAAATGTCACCAATAATAATATGGATTTTGTCATCTAGCTCTTGGGCTTTTTGTGGGCTGCGACACAGGGCATAGACTTGCCAGTCTTGATCGATTAATTGCTGACAGAGATGTTGGCCTAAAAAACCAGTTGCACCAGTTACTAAAGCAGTTTGTGGATTATTGTTATTCATTGGCGATTATTTGTTTTACATTGATGGTTGATTTATAGATGATACAACGATGTCCGAGCAAAGTAAAAAATATCACATCCAACAAACCATAAAACTATCAATTCCGTTGGTTATATCTCAATTAACGGTAATGATGATTGGCGTAGTGGATACTATTATGTCTGGGCGATTGGGCACGGTACCTTTGGCCGCTGTTTCAATTGGTGGGGCGATTTGGGCGATTGGGGTGATGTTTGTATTGGGTATTTTGATGGCAACACCACCGATGATATCGGAATTAGATGGGGCTGATGAACATGAAAAAATTGGGCCTTTGGTCAGACAATTGATGTGGTTGGCATTAATCATTGGTATCGTGTTTTTTATATTGATTAGAAATTTAACCCCACTTTTTGAACTTTTTGGAACCCGAGCAGAGGTGATTCCATCTGCCATTGAATATTTGCAGTCTATTTCTTGGGGGATTTTGAGCTTTCCACTGTTTTTAGTTTTCAGGTATGTTGCCGATGGGTTGTCGCATACACGCATGACCATGTATATCAGTTTTTTGGGGTTGGCATTAAATATCCCTTTGAATTACATTCTAATGTTTGGTCACTTTGGATTTCCTGCCATGGGCGTTGCTGGTTGTGGTTATGCTTCAGCTATAGTTATCACTATTCAAGCACTGGTTTTTGGCTTGGTTTTAGCAAAACACAGGTGGTTCCGGCAACTACAGATATTTTCACACATTGAAAAAATAGACAAAGCAGTCATATTTAAAGTGTTGTCTATTGGCTTGCCCATTGGCATGGCACTATTTGCCGAGGGTGGTTTCTTTACGCTTGTAACTATGCTGGCTTCAAGGCTTTCTCCTGAGGTAATCGCCGCCCATCAAATTTCTCTAAATTTTGCTTCGTTACTTTTTATGGTGCCATTGGGAATGTCAATGGCCATCACCATTCGAGTGGGCAATGCACTCGGTAGGAAGTCAGCTATTGATACCCGTAGAGCGGGAATGATTGGCATTGGTTTGATCTTTGTAGTGCAAATATTTTTAGCAGGCTTCATGTTTGCATTCCCTGAAACAGTGGTTAAGCTGTACACAACAGACATTCAAGTTCAAGAAATAGCCATTCAGTTGTTATTCTTTGCAGCAATTTTTCAATTGTCTGATGGTGTTCAGGTCGCAGCAGCTGGTGCATTGCGCGGTATTCAGGACACAAAATTCCTCATGTATTCGACAACACTGGCATTTTGGGTCTTTGGCTTTGCTGCATCATGGTGGTTTTGTTTTGAAAGAGACTTGGGCGCTGTGGGATTATGGATTGGGCTTATTTTTGGTCTGTCTGTTGCTGCTGTGTTGAACTTTATTCGGTTTCACAGAAAAACTAAGTTGGAAAGTGTGATTGAGAATTTAGAGTGAGGTTTGATTAAAATACATGAGATAAAGAAGCTAAGTTGTTGATAGTATATTGAATTAATTAATTCACATTTTTTTACAAAAAATGTCTTTTTATGGAGAAGAAAATTTAATTAAAATAATCACAAAATCCACTTGATTTAACCAGGTATTATCCTTTAAGATAGATGCAGATTTTGTAGAATGTCATTTATATAAATACAATATAATGTAGTGTATCAAGAGCTATTGGCAAAAACACTACCCCCGCCCCCAAAATGGCTTTGCAAAAATAAATAAAACCATCATAAATTTAAGTTAAAACTTAACTGTATATTATAGTCTGGAGTGGACATGCAACAAACCGAAACGCACGGTTCTGATCAAAAAGATCACCAAATATTAACCGATTCTAAGGAATCAAAAAACGTGAAAACAACAGCCCCAGGAGAGTACCGCGTCATTCGCAGAAATGGCAAAATAACTGGCTTTGACGTCTCTAAAATATCGGTGGCGATGACTAAGGCATTTTTGGCGGTTGAAGGCGGTCAAGCTGCTGCATCAAGGCGCATACGTGAAAAAGTTGAAAAATTAACCCAAGAAGTACAAGCTGGATTGTTTAGACACATGGATGATGGCGGGACTATTCACATAGAAGATATTCAAGATCAGGTAGAATTGGCTTTGATGCGTTCAGGTGAGCACAAAGTAGCAAGGGATTATGTAATTTATCGTGCCAAACAAACTGAGAAAAGAGCCAAAAATGAAGCCCGCAATAAAGCCCGAAGAAAGAACAAAGACAGCGGCCCTAAGATCCATGTTATTGCCAAAGATGGCAGTAAAAAATTATTGGATGATGGAAGACTGGATTTAATTATATCTGAGTCTGTTAAGGGATTGTCAGGTGTTGATAAAGATTTAATTTTAAAGCAGGCTTATAGAAACGTATTTGATGGCATTGCAGAAAAAGACTTTAGTTCTGCACTTGTCATGTGTGCAAGGCAATACATAGAAAAAGACCCCAGTTATTCAAAAGCGGCAGCAAGGCTGCTATTGGATGGTTTGCGTACAGAAGTCCTTAGCTTCTTGTTTGATGAGCCAAGAACAGCCACGCAAGCACAAATGGTTGAGTTGTATCCCAAAAGTTTTAAAAAATACATTCATAAAGCCATTGAATTAGAATTGCTGACTCCAGAATTAAGCAACTATGATTTGGATATGTTGGGCGCAGCTATAAAATCTGAGAGAGATCAAAACTTTACTTATCTTGGCTTTCAAACTTTGTACGATAGGTATTTTATTCATTCCGGTGATAGCAGAATTGAATTGCCTCAAAACTTTTACATGCGTGTTTCAATGGGATTGGCGATTAATGAAGTCAATCGCGAAGAAAGAGCCATAGAATTTTATAACTTACTGAGTTCATTTGATTTTATGAGCTCAACACCGACCCTATTTAATTCCGGCACATTGCGTCCACAATTGTCCAGTTGTTATTTAACAACAGTGCCCGATGATTTGGCAGGAATATTTGATGCCATAAAAGACGATGCGATGTTGTCGAAATATGCAGGCGGCCTGGGCAATGACTGGACCCGTGTGCGTGGTATGGGTTCTCGCATTAAAGGCACAAATGGCGAATCACAAGGCGTGGTACCCTTTTTAAAGGTAGCCAATGATACGGCAGTTGCGGTCAATCAAGGTGGAAAACGCAAAGGAGCGATGTGTGCATATCTTGAAACTTGGCACATTGATATTGAAGAGTTTTTAGACCTGCGTAAGAACACCGGTGATGAACGCCGCCGTACTCACGATATGAACACTGCGAACTGGATTCCTGATTTATTTATGGAACGTGTGGCCAAAGAAGGCAAATGGACATTGTTTTCACCTGAGGAAACACCAGAGTTACATGATTTGTATGGAAAGGCATTCCGCGAAAAATACGAATATTATGAAAAATTGGCCAATGCTGGCGATTTGGTTAATACAAAACAAGTCAATGCCAATGATATTTGGCGCAAAATGTTGGGCATGTTGTTTGAAACTGGACATCCTTGGATTACATTCAAAGACCCGTGTAATATTCGCTCACCACAGCAACATGTGGGCGTGGTTCACAGTTCAAACTTATGTACTGAAATCACATTGAATACCTCAGACGATGAAATTGCGGTATGTAATTTAGGTTCTGTAAATTTACCTCAACACACCACTGAAAATGGTTTGGACATGGTTAAATTAGAAAAAACCGTTACAACAGCCATGCGTATGTTGGACAATGTGATTGATTATAATTTCTACAGCGTGCCACAAGCCCGCCGTTCAAACTTAAGACATCGCCCAGTGGGAATCGGTTTAATGGGTTTTCAAGACGCGCTGTATATTCAAGACATGGCATATACTACAAAACAAGCAGTGCAGTTTGCCGATGAATCAATGGAAGCTATTTCTTATTTTGCCATTCAGGCATCCTCTGATTTGGCACGAGATCGGGGAGCTTATCCCAGTTATGAAGGCTCTTTGTGGTCACAAGGGATAATGCCAATTGACTCAATAGAGTTACTAGAGCAAGAGCGTGGAGATTATATTAATGTAGACAAGTCTTCTACTTTGGATTGGGATAGATTGCGCAATAAGGTAAAATCTCAAGGCATGCGCAATTCAAATACTATGGCGATTGCACCAACGGCAACTATTTCAAACATTACTGGAGTATCTCAATCCATTGAGCCGATTTATCAAAATCTATTTGTAAAATCCAATCTGTCAGGTGAGTTTACTATCGTTAATAAATACCTGGTTGAAGATTTTAAAAAATTAGATATATGGGATGATGTCATGATTAATGACCTGAAATATTTTGATGGCAGCGTACAAAAAATTGATCGGGTACCTGAAAATTTAAAAGCCAAATATGCGACAGCCTTTGAAGTGGATGCTGGTTGGTTGATAGAATCAGCATCTCGCCGACAGAAATGGATCGATCAAGGGCAATCATTGAATCTTTATATGGAAGAGCCATCGGGTAAAAAATTAGATGCAATGTATAAGTTGGCATGGGTTAAAGGTTTGAAAACTACTTATTATTTACGTTCTTTGGGGGCGACTCAAGCTGAAAAAGGCGTAGATGTTGAAGGTGATAAAACTAGCAAGTCAAGTTCAGAAGCACCTGCGGCATGCTCGATTCTAGACCCCGATTGCGACGCTTGCCAATAATTACCGGTGATATTATTTGATAGGTTTTCCATTTCTGCGTTAAAAAATAATCATTTGCACTTGCAAACTCATATTTTTCGTCTTGAACTGAAAAACCTATCAAGCAATCTAATCGATAATTAGGTGTTAAGATAATTGGTATAAAATTTTTACTGAGATAAATAAATATTTGTAAACTCGTACTTTTAGCTTGGTAAATTGACTAAGTTTCTTCGACAATTTAAATATCAATTAACGAAAATTTTAGAAAACAAATAAAATAAGTATCTTTGCAGAGCGTGAATTCTGTCGAAAAAATAATCAAATTTAAAATTAAAAATGAGTGCTATCACTATTTGCGAATAAGTGTTAGTATAATCAACGAAAATGAATGTGGGAGTAGTAAATGTTAAATTGGGATGACCCGTTAGGACTTGTTAAGAAAGAAACTGTTGAAAAAGCGACAGTTGTTGAAGAAGCAACAAAGCACGTGGCTGAAACTGTTGTTCAGAAAAATGCGGTGTCAAAACAAACACCAGTGGTCAATCATACACCAGAAAACATTGAGGAAAATGCCCGTTTAGCTGTTGAACCTGTACGTGCATCTGATAAACGTGTAGTTAATGGTAAAACAGACATCAATCAACTGGCTCCTTTTAAGTATCCATGGGCATGGAAATATTTTCTAAACGCCAATAAAAATCATTGGACGCCTTTGGATGTTAACATGACCAGTGATGTGCATGATTTTCATCACAAGCTAAATGATGATGAACGCCATGTATACACCAATGTACTTTCGTATTTAACCACATCAGACATACTAGCGATGCGAAATATCGGTTTAGCTGTGATGGAAAAAATGAGTGCCCCAGAATTACAAATTTATCAAGCACGTCAAGTCTATGAAGAAGCATTGCACACATGGACTTATCAGCATTGTATTGAAACCATTGGTTTGGACCAAGGTGAAATTTATAACCGTTATCGTGTAGTTCCAGAAATCAACCAGAAAATTCAAATTGCCAATCGTCGATTAAATTCGGTGATGCGCTCAGGCATGGATTTGGGCAACAAAGATGACTTGCACGAATTCATTATGGCCTATATCTTCTTTGCTGGTATTTTTGAAGGTTGCTGGTTTTATAATGGGTTCTCTCCAATATTTTCACTACAAAGACGTGGTTTGATGAAAGGCACAGCTGAACAGCTGCAATACATTATGCGTGATGAAGTGATGCACGCTTCATTTGGTATTCGAGTTGTTAAACAAATATTTGTGGAAAACGATATTAGCTTAGATCCAAAAGCAATCAGGGACATGTGGGATGAGTCAGAAGCTGCAGAATCTAATTATGCTAAATATATTTTACGCAGCCCAATTTTAGGTTACAACGCCCAAGACCACAGCGAGCAATTCCGTTACATCGCAAACAGACGCGCACGTCAACTTGGTATGGAAGAACCATTCCCCGGCGCGCAATGTTCATTGGGCTGGTTAGACGAACAATCCAATCTTCGCAAAGAGAAAAACTTCTTTGAAACTCGAGTGACCGAATACCAAACAGGTGGTGCTTTGAGTTGGGACTGAGGATGATTATCCGTAGAGCGAAGCATAAAATGAGATTCTCAGAAGCGTAAGATGAGAATCGTGTATCACAAAGCTAATAATAATAAAACCCGTATTTTTAATATGGGTTTTTTTTAGTCTCTTATTTACATTCATAATAGGCTCATTGAGCAAATATTATAACTCTATTATTGAAAGGCATATAAGTTAAAAAGGCCAACCAAACATACACGGTTATTGAAAAAGGCATAAGGCCGATATCTTATAATTAAATGAACAAAACATGAAAACTACTATAAGTTTTATAGGTCAATAATAAAGGAAAAAGATGGAAGCGATTATTGCAACTCAGATGATACTATCATTGATAGGTAAATTTAAAAGCGGAAGAGACTCAAAGCAACAGAAGGAGTTCAATTTGTTTTTAAAATGGTTAATAAAAAAAATCATAATGATATAATAAAAGAGATTGAAAAACTTAAAGGGATTAATATTGGAATTAAAGCATCCTGAATTCGTATAATAAGTGCAACTAACACAGTAGTAGAATTATGCCTCGAATTCAGTCCATCACTTTAATCTATAAAGTTGAAAAATATATCTCCAAAACACCATTTGTAAATTATTGTCAACTTTCCTTATCTATCATGATTCGTTGGCCGGGTTAGTCTCATTAAGTTGAATTATATTGGTGCAACTATAGTTTTCATTGAGAATTTAAAATTAACGGTTTATTATATTGTTAAAGAAACCCTCGTTGTTCATTAAGAACCTAGGAGCTTGTCCGAGAGACAGATAAAAATAACAATATAACCACTATGAAAGATCCGCACACCCCAACTTCCCAAGAAATTTCTAAAAGTATAGACAACATTGAGTTGGGCGATATGTCTGATGAGGAAAGTTATTTGATAGGATTAAAACGCCAGTTGAATAATCACTGGTCAAAAGTTAAGGGAAAGCTCAATGAAGATGTTAATTTTAAAGTTGAGTATACGGGTATTGGTGTTGAGCCTTATATCAAACTTGGAAGCAAAATAAAAAAGATAGCACTGACTGACCTAGGTGACATGTCGGGTGAAAAAAGTTACTTGGCTGGGCTGAAAAAGCACATTAAAAAACAAGTGTCAACAGTAAAGGAAAAGCTTAATCAAGAGGATAATCTCAAAGTTAAATATACCGGCGTTGGAACAGAGCCGTTTGTCGCACTGGGTAAAAAAATAAAAAACCAGTTCCAAAAAAAATACGGAGTAATGGTTTTAGGTCAAGGCAGTGATTGTCAACCAATCGTCATTGACCAATCGACTGATGTCAAATCTATCCCTCTAAAAGGCAAAAAGTATGACCATCAATTTGACTCCTGTACTTATGGATTGGAAAAACAACAAATCAACGTTTTGGGTTCTAATCATGGGCACTCGATCGAAAATATCATTAAGAACAACCTAGTAGAAATAGAAACTTTTGTTGTCTATCTTAGCCTGGCCTCGAATGATCCGCTGGATGAGTTTTTCAAATACATGAGAATGATAAAAAAACACAAGATGGACGGTAAGTATATTTTAATCGCTTTTTTACATGAAGACCATTCACAACATGATCCAATAGTCATGATTGATGCGATAACAAGCGATTATCCTGATATAGGAATCATCCATATAAATGCTTCTGACGATGATATGAACGTAGCATTAGATTTGGTGGTTAAGTATCTTTACAAATAGTAAGTTATATACTGATAAAAATCAGCATTCTTCAAATGCGTAGGCTATTATTCTATTGTCAGGTGTGATACTATAAATAATGACAGCATTTATTTGACCCTATGTTAAAAAACAATGATGTCAAAATTCACAAATAAATACCGAGGGGGTATGGCCATGAAGCACAGCACTAATTTTTTTTCTTTAACATTGTTTTTACTCAGTCATTTTTTTAATGGGACAGGATAAACGCTGGTACATTAATAAATGCGAGCATTACTCCTGTGGATACAACAATAGGAGTAGATACAAATTATACCATTCAATTTGATTCATTTTCTGCCATAGGACTTAATGAAAATATTTATGTGACTGCTTCAGGTTCAGCTGGTATTAGGTCTGTTTTTGGAGGGACCAATGGCTTTTCTACTGTTAATGCACCTGCTACTTTAACTCAATTAGGGACTTTTAATACTGGGAGTGAAGCACGATCTCAAATTTTTGCTGGTTCAGTTGCTTCATCAACAACAGTAAATTTTGTTATAGCCTCTGTGACAAATCCTACTTCAGCTGGAGTTAGTCCAACTTATACCATTTCAGTAGGTGATAGTGGTGGGATTATTAGAGACTCTGTGACGATACCAGGAATAAATTTTACCAGTACAGGTGGTCCATCTGTAACCAATATGATAGCGGAGAAAACCATATTTGAAGATGATGGCGCTAATGCTGTAGATTTGGATCCTGCTGCACCTGTTAATACAGATTTGAATTTCGTGTTTACTGATGACAACGGTGAAAACCTGTCATTCTCAATAGTCGCAGGGCATGATGTCAGTATTGTTACAGCAATAATTTCTACTAACTCTCTCATTCTTACTGGGTTAGAAACGGGCTCTACCGATGTGACAGTTAGAGCAACGGACCAAAGTATGAATACAATAGATGAAACGTTTACTGTAAATTCAATAGGATCATTAACTCCAGCCAGCGTGACTCCGGCTGATTTATTGGTCACTCAAACGACAAATTACACTTTAGTCTTTAGCCCATCGGTTACTCTTACCACAAATGATCTCATTCTATTATCTGGAGCAGCTGATTTTTCTAGCGCAACATTAACCAGCATCAATGGAGGCAGTTCTTTAACAGCGAGTAAAGATGGTGCTAACTCTAATGCCACTCAAATAGCCATTCGATTGACAGGTGGCACTGCGGCAACTGCTGACACAATAACCGTTGTTATCGGTAATATGGTTAATCCAGGTGCTCCTGGAATGGCTGCTGATTATACATTAAAAACGCAAACAACTGCTATAACCAATGGGCAATCGAGTATAGCAGGAAGTACTTACACATCAGATATATTTCCGACCGTTGCTAATTTGATTCCTGAACAGTCATTCAATCAGGAAGATGGAGCAATTACTGTGGATTTGGATTCTAGTGCTGCTGTTAATACAGATTTAAACTTCACATTTGTTGATGGAGATAATGATCCTTTAACATTTACAGTCGTAGCGGGTCATGATGCCAGTGTTGTGGCAGTTGCAATTATAAATGATAAAATCATCTTAACAGGTCAAGGTACTGGTACAACCACAGTGACCATTAACGCTGATGACTTACAAGATGGTTCAGTCAGCACATCTTTTTTAGTTAGTGTATTGGGGTCGGTATCGCCTGCATCAGTGATGCCCTCTAGTCAATTTACAGGAGCAACTGCAAATTATACGGTAAGTTTTACGCCCAATGTTACTTTATCTTCTGGTGGCCGTATACGGTTTAACACCACTGGAGAACACGATCAAACTTCAAGTATGTTATTGTCAATTTCTGGCGGCTCTGTTACAGGTAGTAAAGTATCTGGTAGCAGTGTTGAAACAGCTATTGCTATTGATACTGGGAGTGTTGGTGCTGGTGTTATGGTGACCATAGTTTTATCAGGTATAATCAACCCGACATCCACAGGTTTGGGCAATGACTATAGAGTTTCTACCGATAATTGAGTCATTATTACCGGGTTGTCAACTGTGACTGGCCATGTTTTTTCTGTAGCTTCAGTTGATATCTTTGCTGATGGTTTTGAGACTCCAGTGATGGTTTTAGCTGCTAAAAATACAGTAGCATTGATTAATAAGCTACAAATAACAAGTCAACCCACTGCAGAAGTTGATGAAGAAAATACACAATATTTGTTTATGAATCAATCTTTAGCAATGAGAAGTAACGGTAAAGTAAGAACGATGGATGAAGTACTGCATTGGTTCAAGAGCGTTTTATATAGCAAAGCACCAACTGGAGATTTTGATTTTGACGGAATCAGTAATGAGTTTGATTCAAATCCATTTGGGATAATGCCAGAAAAACTTTAATAATACCCTAATCCCGGTATAGAAACGCGAATTAGAGTGCAATCACTTGGTATGTATAGCAAATTTAAAAAACACGTCGTCACCTCATTGGTGATAAGTTGTTTTTTAGGATTGCTAGACGTGTTAAGGGGTTGTGTTACAATCGTGTTTTCTATATCGGGATTAGGGTAATATATAAAAATTAGAAAACACTTAAAATCTGGCAGAGTCAAATAAATGACTCTACCGGGTGATTGATAATGTTGAGAATTTCTTTAAGGAGTAATGGCGTTATGGAAAATATGTTGTACATCTTCTAAGTCTTCTAACATGTCATTAAATTTTTGAAACATTGCCAAATCTTCTTCATCAGTTATTTCAACTGTTGACTGAGGGATGAATTGAATTTCATCAACCTCAAATTCGATCTCGCCCAGTGCATCAGTTAAGGCGTTTTTGGTGCTAAAATACTCGGTATGGGGAGAGAAAACGCTGATTTTATCGTCTTCACATTCAACATCCGTAACATCAACATCGGCTTCCATTAAAATTTCTAAAATATCTTCATCATTCTTACCGTCTGCATTAAAGACGAATATGGCATCGTGATCGAACATGTGTGACACGCTGCCCTGAGTACCAATACTACAATTGGTTTTGGTAAAAGCCAAGCGGACATCGCCAAAAGTACGATTCGGGTTGTCGGTTAAGCAATCAACAATCACCATGCATTTTCCAGGACCATACCCTTCATAACGCGCAACAGAAAAATCTTCGCCGCCACCACCATCAGCTTTATCAACGGCCTTTTTGATAACATGCGCAGGAACTTGGTCACGTTTTGCTCGATCAATCAAGGTTCTTAATGCAATATTACCTTCTGGGTCGGTACCGCCTGATTTAGCACAAACATAAATGCTGCGAGAATGCTTACTGTATATTCTGGCATTCATGTCTGATGTTTTTGCCATGGATTCTTTGCGGTTTTGGTAGGCTCTTCCCATTGTGCTTGTCTCAAATCTGAAATTAAAGAGCAATTTTACAGATAACTGGGCAATGTGTGAACTTAAACTATTCAAAATATCATACAATACTGGTTTTTCATTCGTAAACTTATGAACCATACGCTTTCAGTCGCTCCAATGTTAGATTGGACAGACAAACATTGCCGGTATTTGCACCGGTTGATATCCAAAGATGCGCTGTTGTATTCAGAAATGATTACAACTCCTGCGATTTTACAAGGAGACAGACAAAAGTATATAGGCTTTAATGCCCAAGAACATCCTGTGGTGTTGCAACTGGGTGGTTCTGATGCCAAAGATTTGGCAGAAAGTTGCGTTGTTGCACAGGAATTTGGTTATGACGAAGTGAATCTAAATGTCGGTTGTCCCAGCGATAGAGTACAAAAAGGACGGTTTGGTGCATGTTTAATGAATGAACCACAACTGGTGGCAGAATGTATCGGGTCCATGATGGGGGCAGTTGATATTCCTATCACTGTAAAAAGCCGCATTGGAGTTGATGACAATGGCAGTTTTGAAAATTTGCAATCATTTGTAGAAACCCTCGCTGATACTGGCATGAAAACAGTTATTATTCATGCCCGCATTGCCTTATTAAAAGGCTTGAGCCCGAAACAGAACCGAAGCGTACCGCCTTTGAATTATGATTTCGTTTATCGTATCAAGCAACTATTTCCCGAACTAACCATCGTTATCAACGGTGGCATTAACAGCCTAGAAGAAGTGCAAACACACCTAAAACAGGTTGATGGAGTGATGCTAGGTAGGGCGATTTGGAACAACCCCTGGATGTTATATGAATTACAAAATCAATTGTTTGATTGCCATCAAGACAGTAGTCGCGATATAGTTTTGCAAAAATATATCCACTATTGTAAATCCGAACTAGAAAAAGGTGTTAAACTACATTGGTTGTTACCGCCTGTGTTGAATTTGTATCACGGGTTAGCATGCAATAAAAAATGGAAAAGTCATTTGGTGACACAAGCGACTAAAAAAGAGAATGATTTAAGTATATTTGAAGAAGCCAGAGGATTGATTAGTGAGTGAATTTAGGGTAATTAAATGCAAAAAATGCAATGCTGCTCTTACTGAGCTAAAGGGTGAAAAATTAACTCAATGCGTGCAATGTGGTTATCGATTTGGTATCGAAACAAAACAAAGCAACAGGCAAAGCAGAACAAGTATAACAACTGGTCGAACCAACACCACGCCGGAATTAGCTACTTTGGTAAATAAACTCAAACAATTAAGATCCGAAAAATTATCTCACCGGGATTTACCTCAGGAAACATTGTCTCACGAAACTGGTACTATTCATCAATCAAGAGTTAAGGCTGAAAATAAAGAAACTCCTGCTATAAAATCAAAAAAACCCACATGGACACAGGTAGTTAAATGGTATTTAATCATTGTGTTTAGCATGGGCTTTTTGTCCCAGTGTGGAAAATATATTTAGTGCCTGACTTTTAACCATAATTTCAAGCCATAATTTTCAACAAAAAACAAAAGTATAATGAACCAATTTGCTGTATTAAAATGCCCATCATGTGGTTCATCGGTGGTAGAAGCAGAGGATAAAAAACTGACTAAATGGTGTCACTGTGGTTCCAAGTTGCTATTAAAGGGTAAGTTGTTATCAAGCTTCAATGAGAAATCCAAAATTAATTGTGTCGTTGTTAATATTATTATTGATTGTTGCTGGAGGTGCTTTGGGGTTTTACATCTCTCAACAAAGCAATAACCCACCAGAAATAGCGAAGATTTTAGAAGCCGAAAAATTAGAAACCAATATAATAAAATCCCTAAAATTGGCGTACCTAATGTCAAATTTAATATGCCGAAAATGAATACCAAGGCGATGACCATTACCAATGAAGATTTAGCCAACAGCGAAAAACCGATTCTACCCAAGGTAAGTATTGTTCATCAAGTCAAAGGAAAAACCATCATAAACGGAATGTATTGGATAGTCACCATTCGCAATGACAGCGATCAAATGGTTGTACGCCCTAGAGTAATTGCCAGTTTATTTGATGAAAACAACAAACGCATAGACGAACAAAATGGTTGGTCGAAACTCACACAACTACAACCCGGACAGCAAACCGATGTAATGGTGCTAATTTCAAAACCACCAACAATCAAATTCAGCAACAAACTACAAGGCGAAGCCAAATTTGTTAATATCTTGCCAGCCAAACAAGAAATGTTAGAGGCGCTGGATTTTACCCTTATACCAAAAGGTAAGGATGCGCGAAATGTCGACATCGTTGGAGATGTAAAAAACAGCAATGAATATCAAGTTGACTTTATCCGAGTAGTAGCCCTTGCCAAAGACGACAAAGGAAATACCATCGGCATGGCAGATGCCTATGTCACTAACTCTAGCCTTGCAAAAAATGCCCAATCGGGATTCAAAATCAAAGCAGGAACTTTTGTTACAGAACCTCCAGCCAGTTGGTCGCTTTGGGCATTTGGTAGTAAGCACCGAGAGAAGTTATAAGCAAAACCCTTATTCGGTATGACACCAATAAGGGTTTTTAATGTTATAGTAACTGCCTTACACCCGCTGTTATTGCGGCGTGCGCATTACTGTCACTTGCTTTTACTGTTCAAAGTCAAGTATTGAGGATTTAAAGGCTTGCCCACCTATTTTCCTATTTCTGGTTAGGTGTTCAGTGCTTGGGTCTTTTTTTGGTTTCTTGTCTGTAGAAACCATTTTTTTAGAAAAAAGCTCAAGTTGTTTATTATCACCGTAATCGTATTCACAAACATAAGTGATGTCTGTAGAGTTGAAATCACAATAATCATACCTGAAAGCCTTGAAAGTATAACCATCTTCAGTTTCGCCAAAAAGCTTATTAAAACCAATACCTGCAATTGGCATGTTGTAAGTTCTCGCCCCACCGTCCTTTATAGTTGTATATTGACATGTTGGCCCTTGAATTTCGTTGTTTTCATCAAGTGACGTGTTACAAGATACCCCTCCAACAAATAATCCGAGTTCTGGCACAGGTTGTAATTCAACAACTCTAAAAGACACAAAACTCGTGCCATCTTCATTGTTTTGTTGGAATGGTTCACGAAGATGAACCATTAATGGCGAGGTAAACCCAGAGATTAAAAATTGTGGAAAAGGGTGTATCTCCGTATTAACCCGAAATGAAAAAACCCAAAAACCTTGTAAGTTAGGAATGCTTAACGATGTTTTCTCAGGAAAGTAAGTTCCATGTTCGATGCCATAACTCAAAGGCACAATATTCTGAATTGGACCATTATCTACACTAAAATCGGCATGATTCATGTGATTAAAGTCTATGTGGATTTGATGCTCAGACTCCAATAAAGTAGGTGCTTGATAATTGCTGTTTAGGCTATTGCCATCTTTAAATTCTAGCAAGTCAGAATCCAGTTCCCACATAACACCCGTTTTATTTGAATCTTGAAGTTGACCAGTGAAGGTAAACCAAACAGGTCTACCTTCGTGATCATAGCCATAATAAGCACCAAATACGGTTCGATTTTTTACTTCAATGCTCAATCCACTACCAGATTGTTCAGGATTGTACCAAAAACCAGTAGTAGGGTTAACATTGCGGGTTAAGCTTGTTAACTGTTCACAATCTGAGCAAGGTACTTCTGGTCCTGATTGGGCAAACAGTTGTGTGCCTAATAGCAATGCAAACAAGAAACAATAGTGGGTTTTGTTATTTAGTGGTTGACCGAAAAATCAAAATTCCCAATTAAATTCTGATTCCAA
>CAZLZZ010000037.1:0-23611 GCA_964564165.1 uncultured Alcanivoracaceae bacterium
AGCATTTCAACCCACTTGAAAAAGAACCTTTCTCAAGCGAGATGCGCATTATAGAGTCAAGGTTTTTAATGTAAAGGACTTTTTTGATTTTTTATTGTTTTTTATTGCAATTATTTAGCCCCCGTTTATATAGCGCAAGGAAGTCCAATTGTTTTGCCTGTGTAGATAGGCTTAATAACCTTTATATACTGTCATTACGCCCATTAATTCACATCATTAACAGGCGTTATTCTTCTTAAGATTGGGGTTTCATCATAAACTCCAAATACAACTCCATTGCCTTTAGTTCTCCAAATGTGTATTCATTATTTAACTGGGTTTTTAAATCACCCAAACCTTCATACTTAAGGCTTTTCATGGCTTTTTCTAGTTCTTGAAATTTTTGTTCGGGCATGAGTTGGGTGATGTTAATTTCACCTGTTGGTATATATGATGCCAAATGCCCTTCAATGGTGGATTCGACCAAACCTCTGTGTTTGGCTATTTCAGCTACTGTCATTCCTTTTTCAAACAACGCCAAACTTTCTTTCTGTGTCGCACCTTTTTGCTGGCTGACTTTGCTTTTTTTAACGATAATTTCTCTTACAGTTATACTATTTTTCTCAACATAGTCCTTAATAATTCCTGCAATACCCTCACCATATTTCTCGATACGAATCTTACCCATGCCATGAATGTTTTTGAGATGCTTATCACTGATGGGAAAATAACGGCACATTTCATACAAGGTTTGCTGAGAAAATATTTGAAACGCCAGTTTGTTTTCTTCTTTTGCTACTGACACCCTATACTCTTTAAGACTATCAAATAATACAGGATGTTTTGTTGTGTCGTCGTAATTGTTTTTACTTTTAGCCTCCTTGACATGTTGCAGCAATGCTTGTACCCTTAACTTTAAATACAGTTCAGTTAAAAAACCGCCCTTTAAGCCCTGAAGACAATAGATTTTATTCTCGATAGTTTCAGTAATTATTAGCAGTTGTTTATCGAGCTGTTTTTTTACTTCTTTGTTATCTGTAGAAAAACTGAACTCTTTAAATTGATTGCTCAATAAAATTTCTGTTTGGTATAAAAAGTATTCAATGCCTTTTTTTATTCTGGCTTGTATTTTATCGTCTTCTTCGGGTAAAGCCACCGTTTGTGACAGTGCTAAAAGTTGTTTTTGAAAATTTGCACTCACACTCATAAAATGATTCACTCCAAAATCCAACATGGCAGATATAGGCTCAACAATATTGCCTTGTAAACTATTGCGATTTTGATAATAAATAGAAATACAGCGTTTTAATGGATAGATTAATGCCGAATAATCAAATAAATCGGTCATTAAATTTAGTTGATAAGACTTTTGTGAATTTTGCAAGTCTGAACTTGTTGGCGGATTGTCTTGAACTTGTTTTATATACGAATCAACCACTTGGTCACTGATTATGCTGTTGGGTGTGATTCTGGTTTTTAGAACCATTCCTTCTAGTGTCCGACATCGACTTAAAGCCACGTAAGTTTGCCCATGAGTAAATGAAGCTTCAGCATCTATAATGGCTTTGTCAAAAGTCAAGCCCTGGCTTTTATGTATCGTTATTGCCCAAGCCAGCCTTAATGGTATTTGTGTGAATGAACCAACAAAATCTTCTGCGATTTCCTTACTATTGGGGTCAATGGTATATTTTACATTTTCCCAAATTTCTGGGGTGGTAATAATGGGCTCGTTATCTTCAGGGCATTTAACCACAACTTCGCTAGCATCTAAACGAATAACTTTGCCAATTTTGCCATTAAAATAACGTTTTTCAGGCGACGAATCATTCTTAATGAACATCACTTGAGCACCTATTTTTAGTTCTAGGTTCAATTGTGTTGGAAAAGCGTGTTCGTTGAATGTTCCTTTTATTTCTGCTTCATAATAGAAACTGTTGCCACTGAGTTTTAGCAACTCGGCATCATTCATTATATAGGCGCGATTATTGTGTGTTGTCAAGGTGATGTAACCCGCATCTTGTTCAGGAACAAAATTGGGTATAAAGCGTTTATTCAATTCATTTGCTGAATTTTGTGAAAGTTTATTGTTGCGAATTTCATTTAAAATTTTGATAAATTCTTGGTTGTCTTGACGGTATATGTGCTGTAGTTCTATGCCAATAGTTTCAGCTTGCTGAAAACTTCGACTGCTAAAGAAAAAAGCCGTCTGATAATAAGGTGCCAACAAGCTCCACTCATTGGGCTTGACCACTGGTGCCAATTGTTGCAAATCTCCAATCATCAACACTTGTACGCCGCCAAAGACTTTATCGCGGTCTTTATAACGCCTAAGCACCTGATCAATCCCGTCTAACAAATCAGCACGCACCATGCTAATTTCATCGATGATCAATAAATCCAAAGATTTAATGATGTCAATTTTTTGACGAGCAAACCGCATTTTGTAATTGCCTCGTTGCTGAAATTGTGAGCCATCAGGAATAATTGGACCAAAAGGCAATTGGAAAAAAGAATGTATAGTCACTCCTTTTGCATTTATTGCTGCCACTCCAGTTGGTGCGACAACTATCATTCTTTTAAAAGATTTGGCCTTGACTTGGTGCAAAAATGTGGTTTTACCAGTGCCTGCCTTGCCCGTTAGAAAAATACTTTTATCGGTATTTTCGACAAAATTCCACGCAAACTCTAGTTCAGGGTTGTTGATTTTTAATTTTTTCATAATAAATTTACAGGCATAAAGGTGATTTCTCTTTTTTATTGGTAAACAGGTGGATCAATAATCTAATATTTTTTGGAGCTAGGTTTGCCTTGGTGTTTTATTCTTGCTCAATCATTGCAACCATCATCTGTAGTGCTTATCATGATAGTGTTCATGCATAGTATTTTTGAAATTTTTATGAAATTTTTATGAAAATAGCAAATCAAACATTATTAGACAACATGTTCCTCTGCCTCCACATCAGGAATAGCAAGAAGTGCTTCTCTAAATTTGAGGTCGTTTGCTCTTTTCGCTCGTTTTTCCAAATAATCAACGGTTGCAAACGCTCCAAGTTTTTCTAAAGCGGCACTTGCAATAAATTGATTGATTGAAATGCCTTCTGCTTTAGCAAATTCTTTTATTTTTTCATGAACTGAATCTGGCAATCTTAAACTTAATGTACTCATTATATTTCTCCTAATAAACTTAGAAACTCTTTGGGCGAAATGACTTTTATGTCGAATTTATTAATCCCCTTAAAATCTTTAACATTGCAAGTAATGATGTACTGGCTATTTGACTCAATGGCAAGTTCTAACACAAAATCATCATTCGCATCTTTTAAAAACGGCCTCCATAGAAAATAAACTTGACAATGATTTGACCATTTACACAACATATCAATAATAGAATCAACCTGGTCATGTGTTAAAACAACATTCATCTCAGCTCGTTTTGCCACGCTTTCGTATTCAAAAATTAATGTCGATGAAATATTTTGTTGAAGCTTGTCACGTTGAGTATCGTATAAAAGCTTATAAGATGCGCCATTTCGTGATTTCAACGAACCAATATAGGCATGGTGTCAACAACAATATTAATCATTTTGGTATTATAGATGATACCATTAAGAAACAAAATATTTATTGCTATTTATTTATATTGCCCAAATCCCGATATATTTGCGTTGTAGCGACGACGATTTATCGCGTCGTTTTATCAGACATGCTCGATAGACAAAAAAAGACGCGATAAATCGCGCCGCTACATTAGAACACTATTGTTCAATATTTGACTATAATGACTATTCCAGATCAAAAGCGGACATTTTAACTTTGTGTTGGCAAGTTTTGTTATTGTGTTTGCCTACAACAATCTTTTTCATGAAAAACCGCTAAGTGTCAACCAATCTGTCGCATTTTATTAAGTAATAAATCGCTCTAATTGTGTTACTCCCTGTACTTTTGGCCTGTGAGTTAAAAATCACATCGCACCAATTGATGGGCAACAATTATTTTTCAAAATCGGCTTTAAATAAAACACAATAGCGGTTGAGGAGCAATCATTAATCTACATCTACTCCAAGAATCGAACGGTTTAACACCTTATTACTAAAAAGCATTTCATTAAGTGCTTGTTCAATATCTTTTGCGTTCACCCTACCATTTGCATCCCTCTCAATAGAGTATTGTGCCAATCTTCGCATCAACTCTTTAATAAATGAAGCACTGACTCCTTTAGTTCGATTGACGATATCATCATTTAAACTATTTGCAATCTGGAGCTTTCCACAGTAAAGTTTTATTAACCTATGTCTACAATCAGCATTAGGCCTTGGGAACTCGATAAGCTGATCAATTCTACCTGGTCTTGAAACAAGTGCCTCCTCCAAAACTTCTGGCTTGTTACTTGTGAGTATAAAAAGAATATCAGCGTCTTCTTTCAACCCATCCATTTCATTGAGCAAATGATTAAGCATAGCTTCTTCTTGAGGAGAATGCATGATTTCACGTGACTTAGCCAATAAGTCAGCATCTTCTATTACAAAAATAACAGGCTGCATCAAACGTGCTAATGCAAAATATTCGGGCAGTAATGCAATTTGTTCTGCTGTAACAAGAAAGGTTGTATGTTCTTTTAACTGCGTTGCAAGATATCTAATTGTATGTGTTTTGCCAGTGCCTGGTGGTCCATAAAACATGATTCCTCGTTTTGTTTGTAAACCAAGTGCTCGTAACTGTTGTCGGTTTTCACAAAACCTAATAATTGTTCTATCCAAGTCTTCAAGAGTTTTTTGCGGAAGTATAATGCCTTTTCGGGTTACTGCCTGCATTTTATGTACACTAATTCCTGTTGAAGTACCTCCATAATGAGGAGATTGCTCTAATGAGAGGACTTTGCCTCGATAAGATTGAGCAGCTTGAATGGTTTTTTCAATTTTATCAAATATTTCCCGGGTTATATTTGCTGTCTGTTCTCCATTGGGTCCGCTGATTTCTAAGAAAATAGTGTAACCGTTTGCATAATCACTTTCACGCGATAAAATAATGGCGTATCGAGCATCCTCTTTCTGCATTAACCATAGCCCATTTAATTGGCACTTTATCGGTTCAGAATCACCGATATCTAATTCTTCAAAAGACAAAGGTGCAATGACATGTGGATTTCGTTCTTGTGTCCATAATGCTGTAAGATCAATTTTTTCATGTCCGTGTTTTTGCTTAATTCCTATTACTCTAATGGCTTGAGAAGAAAAAAGCTTATCAACTGCCAACTGCAAATCAGCACGAACTCGGCCAGGATAACTTCTATTGGTTTTTACAAAACTGTCAGGAGGAACGTCACCAAAATGCCAATCTAATAATTTGTAAGTATATTTCAACCTAACTGTTGGAAGTTCTTCTTGAAGCTGTCCTGCACATGAAACAATACATTGGTCACAAATCAATCCTTTTTTACCGCTAAACATTTTTTCAACTTCGGTATTTTGCCTTCCACAAAAAGTGCATGATATGACATCTGAGACTTCATTTTGATAGATATTTAATGACTCAATTTTCAAGTTACATTCTTCTTGCGATATTAAGTTTTGTGCTTCATCAACAATAGCTGTTGCAATATTTTTTGGATAAGGCCCAAATTCATGTTTCCCAATATGGTTAATGCGTCGTGCAATTTCTTTGCAATCATACAAAGCGAGTCCTGTGATATGCTGGATTAAATTTGCAACAAATCCAAAAGGTGTTTTCTCGTCATTGTAGATAATTACATGCAGATATTCGGTGTTGTCATTCATATTTCATTTATGTTTATTTAATAATTCAAACAATAATATCATTAACTAACGATGTTAGCACAACAATCTTTTGGATTTAGATCAAATGGGTTTAAGGTGTCTGTCATTTTCTGTTTGATTTTCTGTTCTATAAAATCTTTATCCGCAAACTGAATGCCCGAATATTGTTTAATAAATCGACCACCCAATATTTCTCCTTGGGCTTCTAAGCGGGTGAGTTCATAAACACAGTCGTACCACTTCAATGGTAATTGTTCTTTATCAAAGATGGCTTTGCATAAGATTCCATAACGATTGAGTAGTATTTTAACTGTGACCTTATTATCAGATTTCTCAACTTTCGGCGCAACGCTCCACCTGCCCATCATGTCTAGGAATGATGTGTTGCTTCTTGATTTTTTAATGTAACGGCCACGTTCTGCAGGCGACATGGAGAATAATCGCAGGGCGCTGATGCCATCACAATAAACTGCGCCCAATTTAATTAAATGAATCAAGGTGTTTTCAATTTCTAATAACATACAACCCAAATGTTTTTGTAGGTCGCTGGCATACATTGCACCATGCATTTCAATCAACTCGATGATTTTCAATCCTTGTTTAGTGTATTGTTCTGGTAAATAAGAAGGTGTTTCAAATATTCCCAGATTATTCCGTTGGATAAATGTTATCGGTACATTTTTGATACAAGCAATTCCATTGGCACTGATTTGAGTATTTGGGGTAATGCGTTTGAAGATAAATTGGCCTGAATAACACAATGATTCTAACATATGAGATTGATAGTCTTTAACCCGTGGTTTTAGGATGTGTTCTTCCCAAATTGAGGCAGGAGCTGAATATCCTTCGAGTAGTTTTAATACTTCGACCAAGCCATCCATGCCTTCATGCTCTACAAAATGTTTATTCACTAGTTTCTGTTGATAAGTTTGTGGTGAAATGAGTTCGTGTGAATTGCGTTTTTTATAGTGTGATTGCTTTCGGATTTTTGCGAGTATATGGCGTTCACACCAGTATTCATTTTTGTCTTCGCCGATAACCTTGAAAACTTTGCCTTGGGTTTCTAGTAGTAATAAGGCTTGTAATAAACTACTTGCTGACACCATCATGATTTCTTTTAGGGCTTCAAAACTGTTAAAACCAATGGTTTCTAGTTTCATGTAGAGGAGTTTAGCTAGATTTTGGGTGTAGTCGTCATCTGGGGTTTTGTAGATGGATTCTATTAGTTTTACGTTTTCTGTTGTAAAGTAAATATTGTTTGAATCACGGCAAGCTGTGGGAGATTGCTTCGCTGCGCTCGCAATGACGGAGTTATTATTTTTGCTATCAATTCTCCCAAATAAGGACTCGTCATTGCGAGGGAGGAACGACTGCGGCAATCTGTTGGTTTTATCGTAATATTCGGGAGATTGCTTCACTGCGCTCACAATAACGGCTATCTTTTTTTGCTTTATTAGTTCATTTAACCACTCTTTTCCTTCGCCTATTTCTTCTTCAGTCATAAACCCAGAAAAATGTATGGCTTCGTGCAATTCATCAGCATTGCGCATAAAGGATTGAATGGTGCTGTTGACCGACTGAATTACAGATTTATTTAAATCTTGGCTTGGGAAAGATTCTAAGGTTTCGGATAGTTTTTTGGTTCGTACTGCATTGGTGCGGCGTTCTTCGGCGGGAGCATCGTCTAAAAAGGCGAAGTTGCGGGCATTTATTATTGCCAAAGAAGCAGGCGAAGGTGTATTGGAATCCACAAAAGTCACATCAATTTTCTTGTCTTTTATGTCTTGAAGTAATTGTGCCAATCCATCAACATCCATCAATACTCGGATACAATCATGGATGGCCTGCTTAACCAAAGGATGGTCAGGAATTTCTCTATCACCTACAAGATTTTCAGGGCAAGCAATTTGATCAGGGAATAATTGAGCGATTAAATCCTCTGCATTGTTGCGTTGAAATTGAGCAGGCACTCGTTTGCCGCCATTTCTTCGCCTGATTGCCAAAGCGATAGTGGCATTCCAACGCCATTGCGTTTCAAACATGGGTCGGTCGAGCAAAGCTTGAATGAGGGTATTCTCAACCGTTGCTGGATTGAGATAATCAATAATAGTGCTTAAATCAAAGCTGTGGCTTTCACTTAATGACAATATTAAGGTGTTTTCATCGGCTGCTGCTTGCAGTTCAAAATTAAAATTGCGACAGAACTTTTTACGCAGTGCCAAGCCCCATGCACGATTTAATCGAGAACCAAATGTTGAATGAATCACCAAATGCATGTCATTGTTTTCATCGAAAAATCTTTCGACCACTATATTGTTTTGTGTTGGAACCACTCCTAATACTTTCTTGGTTTTTGCAACATAGTCAATTAATTGTTCAGCAGCAATTTGGGGGATTTGATATTTTTCAGCAATGTTCTTGGTTTTATCCAAATCAGCGGTTAAATCTGACACGGCTTTTGATAATTCATCCGAACGCCACATGGTGACGCCAAACCAAAAAGGAATATTGGGTGGTTGTCCGTGAGCATCTTCTACAAACACTATTCCGCTTTCTATCTTTAATATGCGATAAGAATGATTGCCCAATATAAATATATCACCTGGCAGACTTTCAAATGAAAAGTCTTCGTTCAATGTGCCAATCTTTATGTCTTCTGGCAATAAGCGCACAACGTAGTCAAATTGGTCGGGGATTGTCCCACCATTGGTGATGGCAGTCAAACGCGCAACTTTGCGTGGGCGCAATTGATCGGTGACTTTATCATGGAAAATCATCGCCGTTTGGCGTTGTCGATTACCACCATAACCATGTGCCAACATTTCTATGACTTGATTGAATTGTGTTTCGGTTAAATCTTTATAGATGTAATTATCTTTAAATAAATGGAACAACTGTTTTCTATCCCAATCAGCCATGGCAATTTCTGCCACAATTTGTTGTGATAAAACATCCATTGGCTGATAAGGAAATAAAGTACTATCGAGTTGCTTGTTAGCAATGGCCTGTTTTAATGCGGTTAATTCCATCAAATCATCAATGGTGGTGGCAAACAACAAGCCTTTGGGTGTTTTGTCTAAAGAATGACCCGAACGCCCTACTCTTTGCAAAAATGCCTGTATATTTCCAGGACTGCCAATTTGACAAACGCAATCAATATCGCCAATATCTATTCCCAATTCTAAAGATGCAGTTGCTACCAGTGCTTTAAGATTGCCTGCTTTTAAATCTTGCTCGGCTTTTAGGCGATGTTCCTTGGCTAACGAGCCATGGTGTGAAGTGATAAAATCCTCACCAATAATTTCAGCCAGGTTTTTTGCCACACGTTCGGATAAACGGCGATTATTGACAAAAATCAACGTGGTTTTGTGGGCATTAATCACTTCTTTGAGTCGTTTATAAACCTCTACCCACTGTTCATTAGACATAATCGCATTTAAAGGTGATTCGGGTATTTCAATAGATAAATCCAATTCACGCTTATGCCCTAAATTAACAATATGCGAGTTTTCTTTGTGTAAAACAAAATCACGCATGCGTTCAATCGGTTTTTGCGTAGCAGAAATAGCAATGCGTTGTGGTCGTTGCAAACACAAAGCCTCTAACCGCTGCAAAGAAAGGGTTAAATGCGCACCACGTTTTGAGTTTGCCACCGCATGTACTTCATCAATAATCACTGTTTTAATTGTACCCAAAATTGCCCGCCCTGAGTGTGCTGTTAGTAAGGTATAAAGTGACTCAGGAGTTGTGACCAAAATATGCGGTGGTTTCTTGCGGATTTTATTGCGTTCATATTGAGTGGTATCACCTGTCCATGTGGCTGCTCGAATATTTTTATTGTCAAATAATTGATTAAGTTGTTCTAAAGGTTGCTCCAAATTTATTTTGACATCATTGGATAATGCTTTTAAAGGTGAAATATACAGCACTGACAATTGCTGGCTATCATCTTGTTCAAATAATGTATTTAATGCGTACAAAAAAGCCGCTAGAGTTTTACCCGAACCAGTTGGGGATGAAATCAACACATCCTGAGATTGGCTAATCGCCTGCCAAGCTTGATTTTGCACCTCAGTGGGTTGTTTAAAGGTTTGGATAAACCAATTAAGCAACTTGGGGTGAAAAATTGTATGCCAGTTTTGAGGTTGCATATTATTTTACTTTAAATCAAATCCAGATAAAAAAAATAAGATTATAGCATAGTAGCTTGATATATCTTAACATCATGCTTATGCATTTTTTTGTGAGTTTAGTGTTTTAATTTATTCCAAAACAATCAAATAATACTGTTGATATGGTATATTGTGTCATATTAAATATTTATTGAAATAAACAGGAATGTTTTTAATAAAATCTTTTTAATGAACAAGACCAAAACCATGAAATTATTCAAAACGCTAGAGAAACAACTGTGCCTAAAAGACAACTACCTCGTTGATTCCTACACCCAATACAAAAACAGAATTGGCTTGAATAATGGTGGCAAATTTCTCAAACAACACTTTTTACCATGACTGATATTGTTTTATACAGCACCGAGCAAGGCGATGTCTCGGTTAAGGTTTTGGTCGATGCCCAAACACTGTGGTTGACTCAATTGCAATTAGCGGATTTATTTGCGGTGCAAAAAGCGGCTATTTCTAAACATTTAAAAAACATTTTTGCCACCGGTGAATTGGATGAAGTTTCAGTTGTTTCCAATTTGGAAACAACTGCCAATGATGGCAAAAAATACAAGGTAAAATACTACAATCTTGATGCCATTATTGCCGTGGGTTATCGGGTCAATAGCAAACAAGCCACTGGCTTTAGAATCTGGGCAACGCAATTACTCAAAGAATACATGCTTAAAGGATTTATCATGGATGATGAACGTTTAAAACAAGGCAAGCAATTGTTTGGTCAAGATTATTTTCGGGAGTTGTTGGAACGGGTTCGTTCGATTCGAGCCAGCGAACGCCGCATTTACCAACAAATTACCGATATTTTTGCTGAATGCAGTATTGATTACAACCGTGATTCACCTGTGACCCAAGAGTTTTATGCAACGGTGCAAAATAAATTTCACTATGCCATCACGGGCAATACAGCTGCGGAAATTATTGTCAAACGGGTGGATAAAAAAGCACTCAATATGGGTTTGAGTACTTGGAAAAATGCACCAAAGGGCAGAATCTTAAAATCCGATACGCATATTGCCAAAAATTACCTATCGGAAACTGAAATAAAGAAACTAGAACGTACCATCGGTGCTTATTTTGATTATATTGAAAACCAAATAGAACAACAAAATCGTTTTACCATGCAACAATTGGCTGAGTCGGTTAATCGTTTTTTGGATTTTAATAATTTTAAAGTTTTAGCCGATAAAGGCAGTATTTCAAACAAACAAGCCATACACAAAGCCAATGAGGTTTACCAAGATTTTAATCGCACACAAAAAATTGAGTCGGATTTTGATAAAACTATTAAGCGGTTAAAGGATAACTAAGATGGTGCACCTGTATGATGCTTTGTTACAAGAGCTTGGTAAACGCGAAATTGCGAATACTCCAATTCCCCGTCATATAACCGATAATCTTAAATAGTGCTTGACCGAAAAATAATATTCTACTGCGGAAAAGCTGGATTTTGTCAAAATTCCTCCTTATCCTCGTCAAATAGCCAGCTATTCTCCTCAAAAATACTCTTGGAGAGTATTTTCACGTTAGCCGCGAAGCGGTAAGTATCAGGACGATACGCATAAATAATGTGAAATTATTGCCTAAAACCAGGCTTTCCCTCGCTACGAATACTTTCTCGGTCAAGCACTAAATAGATGACAAAGGACGCACTTTTGAGCCTGGTTTTTTTATTATTTTGCAAACAAAAACAACAACAGCAATTAATCTACCAAGTTTTTATAGAGCCAAAAGGAAATCATTTGAAATCACACGACAAGTTGAAATATGCGTTTTTACAAAAGATTCGTGAAGAAGAATTAACCGTTGATATTGAAACCGATAAATATGCCATTACGGGCGTGCTTTTTTATAACAATTCGGATGAAAATAGTTTTAAAAGAAGTGTTGGAAGATGTGATTTTTTATAGATCAATGAAGCAGGGCAAAGCGGTGACTTCCTGCGGATTTTATTGCGTTCATATTGAGTGGTATCACCCGTCCATGTGGCAGCACGGATATTTTTATTGTTGAATAATTGGTTAAGTTTTTCTAAATTGATTTTGACATCATTGGATAATGCTTTTAAAGGTGAAATATAGAGAACTGATAATTGCTGGCTATCATCTTGTTCGAACAAGGTATTTAACGTATCATAGCGTAGCCTTGCTACAATTTAAGGCGATTATTCGAAATATTTGGAATAAGTAGCTGTATTGATTCATTTATTATTAGTAAAACTGTTTGAGCCCATAAAATCAGTACAATCCATTTAAAATCTATTAATTTTGGCAAGCCAATACTGTCAGTTAATATCATAGGCGAGTTTTTTACTAATAATAAATGAGTAAATGCAGATACGTTCAATAAATAAACATTTATTATTGAAACTTTGTACATCATATGTAGGCTTCTCTGTATTTAATGCGTACAAATAAGCCGCCAAAGTTTTGCCCGAACCAGTTGGAGAAAATATTAATACATCCTTGTAGTGACTGATCGCCTGTCATGCTTGGATTTGCACCTCGGTGGGTTGTTTAAAGGTTTGGATAAACCAATTAACCAATTCTGGGTGAAATATTTTTTGCCAGTTTGTTTGGATATTTACTGCCTGATTATTAATGTGTTAGATATTAAAGCAATATCACTATTCAAGCAAATCCAATGGACTAGGAATATTATTTTTGTTCAAATTCTTTATAACATGCGTGTAAATCATAATAGTTTCAAGACTCTTATGACCCATTAAATCCTGAATGGTGCGAATATCAATACCGTGTTGTAAAAGGTGTATAGCATAAGAATGTCTAAAGGTGTGAGATGTTACTTTTTTATGAATGCCACTTTTAGTCACTGCTCTTTTAATGTTTCGAGCCAAAGTATTCTCTAAAACATGGTGGCGTCGAATCACACCTGTTTTTGGGTCTTTAGAAACATCATTCATAGGATAAAGGTATTGCCACTTGGCTTCAAACTGGGCATTGGGGTACTTTTTAGACAATGCATAAGGCATAAAAACCGAGCCGAAATTATTCTTTAAATCAATTTGATGCGTAGTTTCTACGTGCTTAACTTGTAATAACAGTTCATCATTAATCTTTTGCGGAATCGGCACACTTCGATCAGTCAATGATTTAGAATCCCAAATAACGACTTTATTAAAACCAAAATCAATATCCTTGACTCTCAGGTTCAAGACCTCATTCAAACGCAAACCACAGCCATACATGGTTTTTACAATCAGCTGATAAATGCCGGTTAAATTATCCAAAATAGAGCCAACTTCCGATTCGGTTAAAACCACAGGGATACGAATGCGTTGTTTAGCGCGTAAAGCCTGAATATTTTCGTCCTTAAGGTTGATGTTTAAGACTTTTTCATACAAAAACAGTATGGCATGGAACGCTTGGTTTTGAGTGGTAGGGCTGACTTTTTTCTTCACAGCTAAAAAAGTTAAAAAAGCCTCAATCTCAACCTTACCCATTTCTTGAGGATGGCGTTTATTATGAAACAGAATAAATCGCTTAGCCCAACTGGCATAAGAGTCTTCAGTCTTAGGGCTATAATGCATGACCCGAATTTTATCACGCAACCTGTCTAATAGTTTTCTTGCCATTTCATGCACTTTTAATGATTTATCAACAATTATCAACCTATACTGCACGGATAACCAAGAAAAAACAATTTAAACTGCAATAAATAATTGATAAATTGAATAGTTTTAAGTATTATTAACTTAATTCAATAGAATTAGGGTTAAAAAGCACGATGGAAAAACTAGATATAAAGCGTTATTCTAACACAATGCACCTTAATAATTGTTATGTTCACAAAGGAAATCATCTGCTTTTTATAAGCATCTAAAAGTTATATAAATAACCAGAGAAATATTGAGAATGAGTAGTAGGCAATTAGAAGAAATACAAGAAGAGGCTGCAAATAATCAGTTAGCAAATAAGCTTGGTATTTCATATGATGAGCTTTCTGAGTTGCAATGGTCAACAGATACAAATGAAAGTAATGACGGGTTAATTTATGAATATGTAATCACTTTTGATGAAAGCTCACCTATAGAAATTCTTGAAAAAATTAATGGAATAGATTTAGAAGGAAGGTATGTTTATCTTTCACCTTGGGATGATTATTATGAAGAGGACATTGAATGGGATATTGTTTCTTCAGAACAATTATCTGCTCTACAAAATCATCTAAAAAGCAGTCTAAATCTATTAAACCTAGCTGTTGTAGATACTCAAACAGAATTTGATCTTTATGTCATGTTGCATACTCATATTGTTGCTTCAATAGAGGCTTTCTTGGCATCATCCTTTATCCATGAAGTTACTAACTCGGATGAATTAACTAGAAAGCTAATTGAAACAGATCCTGAAATAGGAAAGAAGGAACTGACTTTAAAAGAAATATATAAAGAACATGAAAATATAAAAACAATTGTTGCCAAATATCTAAAAGATCTAATTTTTCACAGGCTTAAAAAAATAAAGCCTATGTATATGTCTGTGCTTGACGTTGATTTTGGTAATATATCTTGGTTATTCAAGGCTGTTGAATTAAGGCATCATTGTGTTCATCGTGCTGGGTATGATAAAAATGGGAACAAAATCCAGATTAGTAAAAATGACATTGAAACATTAGTAAAACATTGTGATACTTTGAGTAAAGAAATATCAACTCAAATAGATAAATCAAAGAAAACATAACAAAAAAATCCAGCTGACCATTTAAAGCGTCACGGTTTTTGCTATTCGCAAAAAGCCGTGCCACTTCAAATGGCATCTGATTTTGGCGTTAACGATAAAAAATAGATGAAAATTAGAGTCCTATGTTTATTTTGAATCATAGTGTTTGTAAATATTGCAAATGTAAGCGATAAATCAGTGCTACCCATCCTTTACTGAAATCAGGCAGGGCTACTATATTTTAGTGAGCAACTGAAAGTACAACTATGGAATTAAAGTAACTGATTTGTCTAAATTTAGTGAATGATTTAAAAGATACTGCTGGATTCGAGTCACAAGTCAAGCCTTTGGCAGTGAATGTTACTAAAGACGAAAAGTATTGTTTCAAACTTCATTAGCAGGAAATAAACAAAAAAGATCTGGATTAAATGGCTCATAAAACTATGCATAAATGTATGAAGGTCGCTGATTTTAAAACCGAATATAGAGATACCATTCGTCAAACATTAACCAAAAAGCAATGACAGATAATGTTAGGAACCTATAAAACGTAAAAACAATTAAAACTTGATGAAAATCTGAAAATTCAGACAAACTTCAGACAAATAACACTATAATGCAAATTTTAAATTAAAGGTATTAACAACATGAAAATTTTTAAAACATTCGCTGTTATTTTAACAGTACTATTCTTTTCACAATTTGCTATAGCAAATGATAAATGTAAAATTAGCATAGACTCGACTGATGCAATGACATTTACCACCGAATCATTTGAAATCAGTAAATCATGCGATGAATTTGAAATCACACTTGTACACGTTGGCAAGTTACCTATAAACGTAATGGGACATAATATTGTTATAACTAAAACTAGCGATTATCAAGCTGCTGCTATTGCAGGAATGTCATCTGGTTTAGATAACAATTATGTTGCTCCTAATGACAAAAAAGTACTAGCCTATACTAAAGTTATTGGCGGCGGAGAATCTGTCACTATAAAAGTCAAATCAAGTCTTTTCGAAAAAGGCGGCGATTACACTTTCTTTTGTTCTTTCCCTGGTCATTTTTCTATGATGAAAGGCAAGATAGTAATCATAGATTAACTACTCGCCCCGTCATTCCCGCGAAGGCGGGAATCCAGTGTTTAAAAAGCATACATTTATTTCTTTTTAAGGCTGTTTTGCCTTTTAGCTTTTTTATAAAGGCAATAGATTCCCGCCTTCGCGGTAATGACGGCGGGGTGTGAGCAGTTACATCATAGATTAAATTGATTATGTAAATTTAGTACTTCATTTAGTACTTAATTTAGAAAAGAATTCATCTACTCTTTTTCAAGTTAAGTACTAAAATTTAATTTTTCTCAAGGGTTTTTGTATATGAAAATATTGTTATTAAATGCGGTCATAATTAGTTTGTTTACTAATTTTAATGCCCGAGCAACTGATATAAGAATGTATATATTTGGTCACAGTCTTATTGATCACTCAACAGGAAGCGATGAAACTACAGTGCCTTACTGGCTAAATGAAATTGTTCAATCGTCAACACATAGCTATGCTGTTGGTGGACAATATGGTTTTTACCAACCCATCAAACACCTCCTGCATCTAATTGGGGTTATAGTGGTGTCACCTCTGTTTGGGATGATAGTTCTGAAACTTTTACTCAAGCTAATATTGACACTATTTTATTGACGGTGGCAAATTTTGTTCAATATCAGCCAGCGAACATAAATTATGAATCCAATGACCCTGTTTGGAATATAACCAATCCATTAAATGAAACACAAAGAATATTTGACTGGGTGAATAGTCAAAATAATCCAGTAAAATATTATATTTACGAAAATTGGCCAGAAATGGATTTACAAAATGATTTTCCTCCGACAACTCCAATGCAATCAGAAATTGATGCATTTCACCTGTCTACAGTAAACAGTTTTCATGATTGGTGGGTTCAATACAATAATTTTATTCAAGCCACACGACCACAATATGATATAGAACTCATCCCTGTTGGCTCAATTGTTAGCAAAATTCTCACCGAGATAATTCCAAACCAGATTACATTTACAGACTTGTACGAAGATTCTGCACCTCATGGTAAGGCAAATATTTATTTTCTTGCAGCAATGGTTACTTACGTTGCTATTTATGATGAAAACATTCCAAGCAACTATATGCCAACAAGTACCAATATTCATCTTGCAATAAAGAACAACATTGTTCAAATAAGAAACTTTATTTGGCTACAGCTAAATAATAACATGGTAGTTTTTAAGAACGGTTTTGAACTTTAATGATACTAAATAGGGTTTAAAAACTGTTGGAGAATAAACTAAAAGCAACTTTTTACCTGTTAATTCTATTGTTTTTAAGTAAAAATATTGCAGCGCAAAAACCTGGGAAACTCACCTTATCTGAGCTTTTTACGGCTGTATAGAACCCTTTGCAAACGTAAACCCCTATGTGTCAGGATAGTTACCACCTGATAAAAGCTCTTTTCTAACACCTACAAACACCTTATAAATCGGGATTGTCCAACAAACGGTTAAGCAAACATTTGCGCAAACTAAAAGCAAAATATATTAACCATATATATATCGATACCTCTAATGAACGCTGATAAACACCTACAAATTTCGAATCAGGATCTAGACTAAAAAATAATAAGACGCAGATACCACCAATAGTAATACTGATAACTTTGAATCTTTTAGGTTGGCCACTTAATGTTGACATAACAAATATTGAAATGATTCCACATATGTAACCAGGGAACGCAGATAATAGATGAATGTTGTGTGAAATAGTTGGTTCAACTGGCCTACACTCAAAATCACATGGAAACAATGCTGCAATTCCAAGAGTTAGTCCATAAACAGCGATAAAGGCAAGACCGGTTATATTCACATAGAGCCTATTTTTCTTGGTTTTTGGCATAACTAAAAAGCAAGTGATTACGAAAGCGAGTATAAACAAATTGACAGGTATAAAACCAAAATAGCTAACATAGCGCCCATGAGGGGAGCCTGTTGCCCCTAATTCACTAATAAACTGCGATGTATGGCTATATTCAGGATAAAAGAAGCCCGCAACAACAACTGTCACAGTAAACCAGACAAAGCTCATTATTGGAAAAACTAAAAGTAAATTTTTTCTATTTAACACAAGAACCTCTGATAGTTTGTTTAATCATTTTAAGCCAAAAAAGGGGCGAATAAACTTCCACTTTCTTATTCCGAATTCATAAATAAACCAGCTACCAAAAAATGTACCAAGTATCATTATTGGAAATTTAATGGCAAAGTTTAATTCTATATCAATTATAAAATACCCTATTATCATCATAATCGTTTAGTGAAGGATATAAAAGGGATAAACAGCTTCATTGGCATAGCGTAATTTAGAATTTGTTTGATTTAGATATTTAGCAGAAAAACCAAAAATAGTAAGAATCCAGCTCCAATAATTAACAGGAATCAAAGTCAGTTCTAAATAATATGAAAACAACGTATCGTCCATAACCCAAACTGAAATATATAAAAGTATAAAAGCAAAAACGGCAGTGCCTAAATAGATCCTTCTATATTTTACTAAAGTTTCCCATAAAACTTCTTTAACTCCCATAAGTAGAAACCCATAACCAAAAAGAAGGAAAAACTTTACTAAAACGTACCAATCACCAATTAGAGCATGTGTTTGCGGAAAATAAGGTTCTAATAAGAATTCAACCAAAATTAAGGGAATGCAAAACCAATAAATACCAATCGGTTTTTTTAGAATGAATTTAAGCCAATTGTTAAATTTATTGACAGGATGTTTTTTCAAATAGAAGAAAACAGGTAACCATATGAACGTATAGACGAGCAAATAGGGTAAAAACCATAAATGGTGCCAACTAAGGTTTCCTTTTGGATACTCACCTTCAAAAGCGTAAGCGGGCCAGAAATCTAAATAACTTCCATCAAATTGAAGCATCGTAAATCGCTCAATGTAAACTTGTGGAGGTACAATAAATAGCATACCGAATATTAAGGGAAGCAAAAGTCGTTTTAAACGTTGGCCACTAAACTTAAATGCAGAATAATTTTGTATAGCATAATAGGTTCCAATTCCAGAAATCACAAATAGAATTGCAAGTCTCCATCTATTTAAAAAATACTGTGGTTCTTCTAAAAAATCATATACTTGATTGTTTTTAAGGTGAAAATTTCCCGTATCAAAAAATTTTGTTACATGATAAATAATTAATAATACGAATACTAGAACTCTTAAATTGTCTATATTGTGCCTACGCATAATTGTCCTTTTTCCCAAAACGTATAACATACCATTTAAAAAATATTATATTACTCTATGTAACGTCTAACATGAATTTGGGATGAAATACACGAAATTATTTGAGGTGTTTTCTTCTGGTATGGAAATCATCAATCATTTTTCTAGAGACATGTGCAATGATAGCTGGCTCATCAAATTGCAACTTAAAGCCCTGAGCATTGCCACTGATATTTGTAACAGCATTTAAATTAACCAGATAAGAACGATGAGTTCGAATAATAAAATCAAACCCAGATAATTGACTTTCTAGATGTTTCAATGAAATACGCACGAATATCGTTTCTACTTTATTGCCTTTTTCAATATAAACTTTAGTGTAGTTTCCTTCTGATTTTGCAAATTGGAGCAATTGTGGATTTAAAATAAATGTATCGCTTTTTACCAACGTCTCAATTGTAATTTCAGTTACACCATTATTTAAAGTGCTCTTTCTAGAGGTAAATTGTTCAGCTTTTTGTATGTTTTTGTACCGTAAAAGAGCATGAGTAATAGGCACAAATAACCATATGAAGAGTATTCCAACATATAAGGTGTTTTTTATTTCAATAAAAAAATATCGCCAAGACCAATTATGCGGATTGTCATAAATTATGTCTCTGATTAAAAATTGAGCAGCTCCTATACAAATTAATAAAATGAATATATAGATAACTTCATTGCTAATTTTCCATTCGTTTTCTATTTTTACCGATAAAAAGATTGGGCTAATCAAAATCAGTATAAATGGGACCAATGAATGGATAAAGCAAATCCAAAAATAATGCATCTTATGTTCAGGATAGTGTACCCCAAAAGGCTCGAATATATAGGTGAATATTAAAACCATAAAAAAAATGATAAGCGATAAAAGAAGATTACTTCTAATATCATAGAAAAATGGATAAGGCTGATTGAGGTATTCTTTAAAATTTTGAAGGTTCATTTAATAATGTTGAATAAGGTTATATCGTTAACTGAGTTTGAAGGAACCAAGTAGCTTAATCATTAATTAGACATATCAATAATGCCAAGAGAATACAAAATTTAGCGATAGGATGAAATATGCGAGCTAAGTAAAAATTATGTTACAACATAATCAGAACTTTTCCAATTAATGTTTTCACTGGCACCTGTAAAATAGTCATTTTAAGGATGAAATCAGGCAACTACTATAATCACTTTCAAAACAAATCTATTCAGATTGAACAAAACGCATTCACTAGAGAAAATTGTAAAAACAACTAAAGAACATACCTAAGTAAACGCTAAAAAATTAAAATTATTGGATGGAAATTCATCGAATGTGATTGGATACGACATATCTGATTCAACAGCGTGATCTATTCTACTGGGTGAAATAGTTATTATAAATGATGAGAAATTACCATATTGTTTTTTTCTAGAAAAGCCAAGTGATACAGTTTTTTTCTTTCCTATACTGTTGAACGTGAAATTAAAACACCTTGATATTTACTAATGGCTTGCTATGCTTTGAGTTGTTCGTCGGCAGGGTTTTTGAACGCTTGTTAAAACCATTCTGCAATTTTGATGTGAAATGTCTGGTGCCAAGTGGCTTTTATGTGCATTATCAAATTTTATGTTGAGAATTAATTAATCTAAGCCTTATAATACACGACTTAATACACAAACCAAGCAGAGTAGACACATGAAAGACCAAGATTCTATATTTTTCAAAAACTTTTCCCTATTATTGGGTTTTCTAGTTTTGCTAACTATTGCTCTAGCCATCCTAAGTAATATGATGCACAAAGATTTATTAGGTCGTGACGATATGGCCCAAGATCGCAGTGCTATTGTGAAAAAACTAGAATCCATTGCCCAAGTAAACACAGGTGGAGCAATAGTAGAACAAGCAAGCACCCAAGTAGTTACCGCTTTTGATGGAACTCTCGATGGCAAAATCATATATGACAACGCATGTATGTCATGCCACCTATCAGGCTTAGCTGGCGCTCCTAAACTGGTAGCAGCTGACTGGACAAACAGAATGGCAAATGGAATGGAAGCACTAATCACCAATTCAATCAATGGAAAAGGCGCTATGCCGCCTCGTGGTGGCCGCATGGACTTATCAGATGAGCAAATGAAAGTTGTTGTTGAGTTTATGGTTAGAGGATTTTAAAAGACCAGCAAATCAATATTCAAATGCCAAAAAGCACATCATTTGATGTGCTTTTTTTAAAAGTTTAATTTGACCCTGGATCAAACAAGATTGGCTCTATGTGAAATATTCGACCAATCAAACATACCTAAATTCTTATAATAAAACTCACTGCTGTCCCGTAAAAATTGCAAAGTGGGTTTCACCTATTTCTTGTCAAGAGTTATTTTAATTTTACACAGCAAGACCTTAGAAGATATTTACATTTTTAACGTGACATTAGTGAATGAAACTACGTCTTTTGAGTGTATTAATAATCCCTTAGTTAATTTATTCAAATCCATTTTGGAATATCATAGGACTCAACAACATGACTTCTACTGCATTGTTTGACAAATCGGTATCGTATTGCGGTTCATTGCTGCCTGCAAACACTTGGTAGTTTGATTGTAAGTATTCATTAGTTGATACCAATACAGAAACCGTATAAGTCAGCGTACTGCCATCATTGGGTATTGAGACAATATCTGCCATCTCACCTGTACCAGATGTTGTACAAATGGCAGCGCCCGTTGCTACACAGGTCCAAATGCTACCAACAATTTCAGAAGGGTGTAAATCATAAACATAGGCATTAACCGAATCTTCACTACCATTATTTGAAACAATAACCGTATAAACAATCGTATCACCGAGATTAACAATACTAATATCAGCTGTTGCAACAACGGCTAAATCTATGGGTGAGGTTTCTATTAAGTCGTTAACACTCACAGTGATTAATTGACTGGCAAATTCTTGTGGAATACCATTATCAATCGCAGTGACTTCAACTTCGTAAATATTTGAGTTATTGGCACTTAATGGAGTTTCATAATCAGGCGGGTCTATAAAAGATAATAATCCACTGTTAGAATCTATACTAAACATTAATTCATCAGCACCACCGGTGACACTAAAAGTGGGTGTATCAAAATCAGGGTCTGTTGTTAATACTTTAATAATGTCTGTGTGGTTTTCATCTAAAAAAGCTTGAGTAGCTGAAACAATATCCAATTGAGGGGCACAAACACCACCATCGGCAATTGTCCAACCAAATGTTGCTGTCATATTATCATGGGCTGCTTGGGCTGCTGATGAACAATAAATAGATTCTCCCGCATCAAAAATAATAGGTGACAATAGGTTTTGGTTATTCCAGCCGACTAGCAATGAATCATAGTTGGCAACAGACAACCTTGTATTGGCAAACATTCCACCAAAACCATAAACTTTTTCAACATTCCAACTGCCCAAGTTTTGATTAAAAGATGTTGCATCTCTAAACATAACTCCCATATATGTATTACTTTGAGTGTTCCAACCGCTTATATCTTGATTAAATGAAATGGCTTGTTCAAACATATTTGCCATACTGGTAACTCGACTTGTATCCCAGTCACCTATATCTTGATTAAAAGAAATAGCTCTAGCAAACATGTAACTCATATCTGTAACTCGATTGGTATCCCAAACACCAATATTTCGATTAAATGTTGTTGCTTTATAAAACATCCGTTCCATATTTTTTACACTATTTGTGTCCCAACTGCTTATATCTTGATTAAATAAAGTGGCTTCAGAAAACATACTCGACATAGACTTAATATTTGGGGTTTTCCAACCCCAATTGCCTGTGTTGAAATTATTTCCTACCAATGGTGAAAGAGAAAACATCCCTGATAATGAATTCGCCTTAAATAAATTTGGCGTATCTTGAGCATTTATAACTAAATTATTTGTACCACGGAACATTTGAGACACACTTTCCCATGCATTACTCCCCCATTGATCAACAGAAATAATATCATCATTAAAATAAAAGCTAAGCAAAGGAAACTCACCTGAAATTCGTATAGTATGTATACCGTTGTCAATATATGTATGGTTTATATCACCACTTATATTGAATTCATCAAAAACACCATCATTGTTCCAGTCAACGTTATAGTTATAAATAAATAAACTATTGGTATCAAGTGTAATGACATTAGTATCCCACGTGGTAACAAAATGATCTGAAACCAAGGATTCATTTAGATTGTTTACATAGATTTTAATAAGCTGTGTATCAGATTCAATTGGAATACCATCATCTGTAGCAGTGATTTCTACAAGATAAACATTATCGCTATCTGCATCTAATGGGTTTTCAAAATCAGGTGGATTTATAAAAGAGATTTCACCTGACAATGAATCGAGTGTGAAAAACGCCATGTCTTCACCACTTGACAATACAAAATTGGCTATATCAAAATCAGGATCACTATATTCTATAGTAGATAACTGTATTGTATTTTCATCAAAAACAATAGATTTTGTGAGAATAGTTAAGCTATTTTCACAAACACCACCATCTACTATATGCCAAAAATAAGTTGAAACCATATTCTCATGAGCTGCTTGTGCTGCAGCTGAACAATAAATGGACTCTCCTGCTCCAAATCCTATATTTGTCCTTTTATGACTTCCATAGCGACCGCCGTACTAGAGTTCAATTTCCCCTAGTGCA
>CAZLZZ010000038.1:0-23469 GCA_964564165.1 uncultured Alcanivoracaceae bacterium
TAAACATTAGAACTACAGCTACTATTCCAAAAGCCGCAATAGCTCTTGGTACTAGCCTAGAAATGAACAATATATAGTACAAGACAAAAGCAGAAAAACAAGAAATCAATAGTGACAAGTAATGTGTCCACCAATGTTTTTGTTTAAGCATGGTTCCTAAAAGTTCAAATGAGTTAACGTTGTTGGTTCCATTTTCCATATATTCTTGGCTCAATTTCAGCAATGATAGTACGCTAATATTGTCAATAGCTATAGCTACTAAATTAAGAATACAGAATGCAAAATATGTAAAAGCCAAACTATAACTGTGTCTTTTAAAAACCGGTAATAGAATTGTGGCCATAATAATTGATATTACCCCACTTAAAATCCCTAGCAAGACTGAAGTAATAATTTGATTGGTGTTAGAAGAAATGGAAGTCAGGAAATTTTCACTAGAGAGTGAACTCTGTAAATATATATATTGAAACGCCCATAATGAAAACAAGTATAAATAATACACCTGCAATTCGTCCTATTTGTTTATTTGAGTTCATTTTAATGCCTTCTTTGATTAATAATTTGTAACTGCTTGCCCTGTAATTCCAGCAATGGCCAGAACCAAGCGACAGGATAGTAATTTTGCTATGCCCTAAGCGACTAAAAGTAAGGTGGGTTTACCCGCCATTGTAAGAACTCTGGTAAACATAGGTTTCTACGATTAACCTTTCTACATTCACCATTGTAAGAACCCTGTTAACCATGGTGGGTAAACCCACCTTACAATTTTACACGTATACAATTTAACGAGAAAGATTATGCCAATCTTTCTCGCCCGTAAAAACCCCTATTCTTCCAACAATTCAACAGCAATCATATTATCATCTGAGTTTCGATCAATCATCTTGATATAAGGATCAATACCTGCATATTTGGGTAATTCTTTAACTTCATAAGTTAAGATGTTTTCACCTGTTTTGATAAATTCTTTATCGAATTTCAATACATGTTTGTCACCTTTTGCTTCATCTGGATCATCAGAAAATATGCCTATATCAAAATAGTCATCAACGAAGTCTTTGGTTTCTTCGCCTTTGCCATCGGCATAATATTTATCAGCCTCGATGGTTAGCTCGACTTGATAGTTACCGTTGGCTAGTTTTTTGGCGGTGGCTTTTTTGGTTTTTAAGTCAAATAAGGTGATTTTTGCCATAACATCATCGATAAATTTCATGTCTTCAGGTTTGGCTATCGCTTTAATATATCTAACTAAGTCCAAGGTGGTTGGGTATGGATCTGATGCGTATTGATAATGCTCTAAGAAACTTTTTAACGCGCCGTTAAATTTATCAGCACCTAATCTGTCTTTAAGAGAATACATGACAATGCCGCCTTTTTGGTAATGAATGTATTGTTGGTTTTCTGCACGCATTAATGGCATTTCTTCTAGAATTTCGCCACTTCTCCCGCGTAAATACCCGTCCAGTTCAAACTTTAAAAATTTTCTTAATTGATGTACGCCATACATTTCTTCAAGTACCAAATAGGCCGAATACTCGGACAGAGATTCTGATAATACTGCCGAGCCTTGTACATTGGCTCCTGATAGTTGATGTCCCCACCACTGATGGCCCATTTCATGGGCTGTAACAAATGCTACTACATCTATTTTTTCTTCATCGCGTAAATCAGCAATAAATCCTATATCTTCAGAATAGGGTATGGTATTGGCAAAACTTTGGGCAAATACGGCATAACGTGGAAATTCAATAACCCTAACTTGACGGTATTGATAAGGTGAAAACTCACGTTTAAATACATCTAATGAAACCTTAACTGTTTGGATCATACGTTGGATATTTTTGTCGTGGTCTTTGTGGTAATAAATTTCAATACTAATATCATTGTACATTTCTTTTGCAACTTCATACTTGCCTGATAAAAACGAGAAAAAGGCATGAATGGGTGCGTCCATTTTGTAATGGAAATATCTTCTATCACCATCAACCCACTGCCTTTGTAAATAACCTGGAGTGATAGCAAATTGGTCTTTGCTGGTTGAAACAATTGCTTCATAATTGATGAAATAAGCCTCGCTGCCAAAATCACCAGTGCTGTACATAGACTCATCTTCGAGTTTTGCCATACGTTGGGGCGGTGACATGTCACGTTTTTTACGTTCTTGTCTATCATTTAGTTCATAGCCTTTGTTATAGCCGAAATGCGGCAATAAGGTGAAATTGTTGATAAATGATCCGTTGGCAACAATCGAATAATCAGAATTGTTATCCACAAATCCTTTGGCTTGTCGAGTGACTTTATAATTGATTTTTTTAGTTTCACCTGGAGCCAATGCAGGATCAAAATGTAACCAACCGGTTTTAAATTTGTCATTAAAATCTTTGATTTCTATTCCTTTGGCAACAATGTCAACTTCACTGGCTTGATTCCAGTAGATTAATTGTTTGTTGATGACTTTATCCGTTTTATTTTTAAGTAGATAATAACCATCTGCTGTGACTTTGCGTTGGTAGGGATATATATCAACCTGAAGATTTATATCGGTTATGGTAGTTATGGGCAGTTTTTCATATTGTTTGTAGGTTTTTTCATATTGTGCTTGTTGCTCAAATTGTTGATCGCTGGTCATAAACTCATTAACCACTCGCGTTTGATAAAAAATAGTCGAACCTAGGCCAACAAACATCAATGCCCCAACAGAAATAGTTATCATTCCTGATTTGCCTAAATTTGTGCTTAGTTGTGACCAGCGATATTTAAAGCTATATTCAGTACCTCGTTTAAACAAACCATAACCTAGCACGACTAGTATAATAGTTAGCCCCAACCAGTAAAAATTGTAGGCAAGCATGGCTTGGGTAAAGTAGCCAAATTGATTCATATCGCTAAAGGTAACCGCTGGGGTTTCTGCAAAGCTCCATAAATTGTGTTCCAGTCCCAAGCTATATAAAACCAATGAAGCAACCATATACAACACAAACAGTCCCATGCCAATATATTTATTGGGGGAAATGATTTGTAAAAAGACTGACAAAATAACGGTCATCATGGTCGGAATTAAGTAGGTAAAACCTAGAATCTTAAAATACACCGCAAACTCAAAATTTGTATAGCTTTTAGATGCTTGAAACAAAGCAGTAAAGGCAACTCCAAATGCAAGCAAAGCAAACACTACAGTAAACAATGCCAAGACTTTAGGAAAATACAATGTCCAATTGTGACTGGGTGTTGAGTCAACAATATCGCCCATACCTAATTGTCTTTCACGCCAGACGACTTCGCCAGCATAAAATACCAAAATGATTAATATCAGCAATGAAAAGCTGTTGCTTATTGCCGTTGTCATAGTGCGAGTTAAGGGCCAATTGTCTGCCCCAAAAGCACCTGACGCACCAAAATATACAGAAGTTAATTGAAATACACACAAAACCCCTAAGATAATAAATCCTGGGCTTTTGATGATTTGTTTTATTTCAAACAGCGTTCGTAATTTAAAACGTGACCATTGTGAGGTATATGAATCAGTAGGAGTTAAGGCTAGAATTGTTTGATTAAAATCTTGGTTATCTGTCTTTTTTTCTTTTGCCTTTTTAACCTTGGGCAATTTTCGAATATCAATTACATAATGTGTAATGACAATTATTAATGCTGAAATTGACAACCAAATAAGACGATTTTGTAGAATAATTCCTTCCAAACTTACCATCTGGGTATTCATCTCGTGTGGTGTCCAATAGCGGGTCACATTAGAAAATGCTTGCATTCCAAAAGGTTCAATTAAGGCAGCAAAGGTTAATAAGCTAGGGTCGTTCAATAAAACATTAGAAATATTGTACAGAATAAAAAAACCCACAACCCCAAGATACATACCCATCATCGAACGGGCTAACATGGCAAAAGAATAAAACAAAGCAGCACAAAATATAAAATTAGGAACTATAAAAATGGCAAAAGTTTGTAAGTAGGGCAGCAATGAAGTTGCACCCAGTCTATCGGCATCTACCCACGGCATAAAACTGCCGATTAAAGTCCCAAGTGGCACGAAAGCAAAGACTAGCAAACAAAATAAGGTCGCACCGAATAATCTTCCCCATAAATAATTGCCCTTGGTTACTGGCATTGCATGCACCATGCCATCCATCTTGAAAGCATAGTCTCGTGTTGCGGTTCCGCCCACAAAATTGGCCACTAAAAACATGCCGATAATAGAAAAAATTATTAGGGTAAATGCAATTGCTGTTGGAGAATTGTAGTTTATGTTAGAACCCCCTACACCAATCTGTGCACCATCAGTAACCATTATCAAAAAACTCATTAAAAACAATATAGATGAAGTCACATAAAAAGACGGTTGTTTGCGGAAGTAATTAAACTCGAATTTAGCTAATTTAGTAAACATAATGGTTACTCCGCGTTGTTGTCATGTGCAAATTTTTTGCAATTGAACAAAGTTGAGAAATACACATCTTCCATATCGGGGATAACTGTTGCAAAGTCTTGGGCTGATAAATCATCATCTGACAAGACATGTACAAGTGTTTGCCCAGCTTTAAGTTTGGTTGAAATCACTTGGTACTTCTCTTTAAAATCTGCCACATCAGCTTTGGCAATGGCTTTTTTCCAAATTTTACCATCGAGCTTGGCAGTAAGTTCATGCGGTTTGCCTTGCACTTGTATAGCTCCATCTGCCAAGATAGCAAAATCAGAACATAGCTCCTCTACATCATCGACAATATGGGTTGATAAAAGCACCACTTTATTTTCGCCAATATCGGACAATAAATTATGAAAACGATTGCGTTCCTCAGGGTCAAGTCCTGCGGTTGGCTCATCCACAATAATCAACTGTGGGTCGCCCAATAAAGCTTGAGCAATACCAAATCGCTGTTTCATACCACCAGAAAACGAACTGACGGCTTTCTTGCGATCATCCCATAAATTGGTTTGATAGAGTAAACCTTCAACCGCTTTATTGCGTTCCTTTTTATTGTCCAGGCCTTTCAAAACAGCCATGTGGTCAAGCAAATCAAGTGCAGAAATACGCGGATAAACATCAAAATCTTGCGGCAAATATCCCAGTTTCAAACGCAAATCTTGTGGATTTTTCAATACATCAATACCATCAAAAATGATTGAACCCGTATCCGGTTGTTGCAAAGTTGCAATGGTTCGCATTAAAGATGATTTGCCTGCACCATTGGGGCCAAGCAGGCCGAACATTCCATGTTCTAAGTTGAGGTTTACTTGGTCAATAGCCTTGACACCGTTGCTGTAAGTTTTTGATAGGTTTTTTATTTTAAGCATGATTGAATCCACAATGTTATTCTAGTGCGCCTAGAATAGTCTATGTGCTGATTCATAACAATAGGCTGATGGTCACTAAATTTCTGATTGTGCAAAGAGTTTTAGGCGGTAAACCCACCTTGCGATTTTAACCGAAACTAGTATGCCTACGAAGTAATAACGGTTTGTGAAAGCAGTTACACTCTTTCTAACAACCCTTGTTCTATTGCAAGAGATTTGTCTTTGATGGCTTTTTCAAAGTCCCAATTTTCTGATAATGGAGATTTCCATATATATCCAATGGCGCAGTTTCGACCACTATGTTTTGCATCATACAAAGCCATATCTGCTAATTGAATGGTTTTTTCCCAGGGTAAATTTTCATTGGGGTCATGATCTAAAGGAGTCAGAGCAAAACCAATGGAACAATTTAGGGAAATTGTTTCATCCCTAGAAATTATTATTTTAAGTTGCTGACAATAATGAATAATTTCTTGTGCGACATGTTCTAGTCTTTGTGCGTCAATTTGAGGGCAAATGACCAGAAATTCCTCACCACCCCAGCGTGAAGCAAGCTGTTCCTTGCGGGTTACTTTCTGCAACATTTGAGCAAAAACTTTTAACACAACATCCCCTGCGGAATGGCCATGTTTATCATTGATTGCTTTGAAATAATCCAGATCAATAATCAATATCCCCAATTGTCTAGTATGCCCAGTTTCATGAAGTTCATCCAGTTTATTGTGTACGTGGTTGCGGTTAGCTAAATGGGTTAAACTATCATGGTTGGCTAGCCACTCTAGGCCCTTGTTTACTTCGTGGAGTTGCTTGGTTCTTTCTAGAACCGTGTTTTCTAGATTTAAAGCATGCAGTTTACTTCTGTGATTGCGATAAAAGAAAGCACCAAAAACGACTACAACGACCAGGGCAAGAAACCACATTGTGCGCCAAAAAGGCGGGGTGACCGTAAAGCTAAAAGTAGAAGGTTGAGGATTCCACTTCCCTGTTCCAATTCTTGCAGTCACTTCAAATGTATATTTTCCAGGAGCCAATGAGTTGATTTGCAGTTCTCTTAAACGGGTTTCACGCCAATCAGTAGAGGGACTTTGGGCAAGGCGGTACCGAAAGTGAACGTCAGGAGAGCGTTGAAAACTGACTGCTGCATACTTAAAGTTTAAACTGCTGCCTTGTTGTTGGATTGTTGAATGCAAATCAAGTGATAACAGTTTGTTATTATTACTGACTGACAATAGGTGAACAGGGGGTGGCTCAGTTGATCCAGGCTTAAAATCAGCAGCAAATTGACTAATCCCTTTGCCTGTTCCAAACCAAAAATCCCCGTTTTTCCCTTTGAAACCTGCTCCTCGATTAACTAAATCAAAAACCAACCCTTCCTTGGAGGTAATGACTGTAAAATCTTTGCCATCGAAAATAGCAACCCCGCGACTTGTTCCTATCCATATATCATCTTTATTACCAGGCAAGACAACAGTGGCATTGTTGTGTGGTAAACCATCTTGGGTTGTCCAGTTTTCAAATTGACCTGCAATAAAGTAACTCAAGCCGTTATTGGTAGCAATCCAAAGTCCACCTACGTCATCTTCATAGAAGTCATTGATAAAGTTTGCAGGCAGCCCATCTGATGTAGAAAAATTGATAAATTTATCATTTTTATATCGGGTTAATCCATTAGCAGAAGCAATCCAAAGGCCGCCATTTTTGCTTTCTAAGATGCGGTTTATTCTGTTGCTTGGTAACCCATGGTTGGTGTTGAACTGGGTGAAATTGTCGCCATCAAAATGGTCTAGCCCATTGTTGGTGCCTATCCAAAATGAGTGGTCGGAGGCCTGGATAATATGGTAGTTGATAGATCCACTCATTCCTTGCGCTTGATCATAATTGATGAATTTGCCATCCACTAAATGGCTTAATCCTTGTAGCGTTCCAAACCAGGGAGTGCCATTGTTGTCTATCAGCGTTGATAGCACTTTGTTGTGGGGCAAGCCATCATCTCTAGAATAATATGTCATTGCGCCATCACATAAACTGCTAACGCCATTGCCATTGGTGCCAATCCAGATACAGCCAATTTCATCATCGGCAATCGAGTACACATTGGGATTGGTTAAATGGGCTTCTGTTTTCCAGTTTAATACTTTTGAAGTGCTTAATCTAGACAAGCCTCCGCCGTAGGTACCAAACCATATATTGCCTTCATTGTCTTGAAAAATACTGTTAATACTATTATCTGGCAATCCATCACTCATATCGAAATGTTGGTGGTTTAGATTTTCATCGAATTTATAGACACCAAAATCTCGAGTACCTAGCCATAAGTTACCATTGTTGTCTAGAAGAATGGTATTGACTGTTTGCTTACTCAAGTCAACTCCCATGTCCAAAGGCTTAAAAGCATTGCCATCATATTTAACAACACCATGTCTGGTGCCGACCCAGATACTGCCATCTCTGTGTTGGTAAAAATCCCTGATTTCAGAGTCTTTAGTCAGCCAAGGAATTTCTTTGACTTTGCCCTTTGTAATTTTTACAACTATATCTGACATACTTGCCCAAATATTGTCGTCTTTATCCACGAAAACACTGCGCACTCTGTTTTTAGGTAAACCTGTTCGGGAGTCTATTGAGTTAATGATTTTAGGGTTTCCACCTGTTTTTATCTGTAATAAACCTGCCCCATACGTGGCGACCCAAAGAGTCCCATCTGATGCTTCGCTGATTGCGCGAGCAGAGGTATTTTGAGGCCAGTCAGGTACTGCCTGAAATGATTCTCCATCAAACCAAGCTAATCCGGATTCACTGGCAGCCCATAAAACACCTTGCTTAGAATTGAGTAATTCTCTGGCTAAATTGTGAGGCAATCCATCTTTTTTACCATAAGTCCAAAACTTTTCTCCATCGAACCTATTTATCCCTGTACGGGTTGCAATCCATAAAAACCCCAAGTTATCTTGTTCTATTGAAAAAACAACCGTGTCCCCCAGTCCATCAGCAATATTCAGATGAGAAAAAGGCAACTGTTGTGCTGTGGTTGTTAAACTGAATAATATTAAGATGAAAGCCGATAAATATTGATAAATCAAGGGCTTATATTTTTTCAAGGGGTTTGAAAAGCAACTATTTTTGTTATAAAAAAGTTTAATTAGTGTTTCTTTGTTCTCCATGTTCCCTATCATAACATGCCAGCAGTAAATTATATAGGGGACTAATTTGTGAATAAAAAAAAGTCCAATCAATTTATTGTTTTGTGAACTCCGTCACGGTTTTAAGGTTTTTATGTGTCAACCTTTGGTGTGTTCTACTGTAACATCGGTATAGATACCACCACGAACCATAAACTCAAGTCGTATTTTCATCCAGCGAGGGTTGGTTGCATTAACTAAATCATCTAATATTTCATTGGTAACGGCTTCATGGAAAGCACCTGTATCACGAAAAGACCAAACATACAATTTCAGGGATTTCAATTCAACACACAACTCATCAGGAGTATAATCAAGATAAATGGTGGCAAAATCGGGTTGTCCCGTTTTTGGACAAAGACAAGTAAATTCAGGAATCTTGATAGAGATTTTATAATCTCTATCCTTTTGTGGGTTAACAAATGTTTCTAGTTCTTTGCAAGCAGAGGTAGTCATGGCATAATGGTGTGTTTAAAAAACTGCACCTTAACCAATAACCAAGGGATTATCAAGCCTATATGCGATTATCAAAGATAAAACTATCAGGATTTAAGTCATTTGTCGACACAACTGAATTTCTCATGCCTTCTAACCTCATAGGTGTGGTTGGGCCCAATGGCTGTGGCAAATCCAATATCATTGATGCCGTTCGCTGGGTGATGGGAGAGACCAGTGCCAAAATGTTGCGTGGAGCATCCATGACTGATGTGATTTTTAGTGGTTCAAGTGTTAGAAAACCTGTTGGTACAGCTACTGTAGAATTGGTTTTTGACAACAGCGATGGTTCGGTGAAGGGCGAGTTTGCCCAATACAGTGAAATCTCTGTAAAACGATTGGTTTCACGCGATGGACAATCTAAATATTTTTTAAATAAAACCAAATGTCGTAAAAAAGACATAACAGACTTGTTTTTAGGGACAGGCTTGGGCCCAAGAAGTTATGCCATTATTGAACAAGGAATGATTTCGAAAATTGTGGAATCAAAGCCAGAAGAATTGCGAGGTTATATTGAAGAAGCTGCTGGCATTTCAAAATACCGGGAGCGTCGACGCGAAACCGAGCGCCGAATAAAACATACCAGAGAAAATCTAGAGCGCCTTGATGATCTACGTGCCGAAGTGGGCAAACACATCAACCACTTGCAACGTCAGGCTAAAAATGCTGAGAAATACAAAGGCTTAAAAGACAAATTTAGGGTCATTGAAGTAGAATTGTTAAGTCTGCAATGGCAACAGTGGCAGAAAAAAACCGAACGCAGTGATAAAATTGTGACAGAATTTGATTTAGCTTTAGAAGAAATCAAAACCAGTTTAACCGGCAGTGAAACCCATATTGATAAACAGCGAATCGCTTATCATCTGCTACAGGATAACAGCAACAAAATTCAAGAACAGCTGTATTTTGTCAATACCCAGATTGGTAAAATTGAACAATTTATCAGCCATACAAAGTCCTTGTCGCAACGCTTTCAAACAGAATTGGAAGAAGCAGAAAGTGCTTATAAAATCAGCCAAGAACAATTGGCCAAAGACAAACAAGAGCTAGACAAAGCACAGTCGGATTTAAAACAGGTGGCACCAGAAATTGAAAAAACCGAATTAAACCTCAAAGAGAAACAAGAAGCCTTTTCTACCTTAGAAGATGAGCTTTTAGAATGGCAAACCCTTTGGAATGACTTGGTATCGCAAATCTCAGAAAAAAACCGCATTGTAGAAGTAGAACAAACCAAAATTGCCAGTTTAGATCAACAGTTAATACGCCAAGTTGACAGATTGCAAATCTTGAAACAAGAAAGTTCAACCGCTGTTGCGTTGCCATTGGCAAAGGAGCTAGAAGAGTCTTTGCTCAAACAAGAAGAGTTAAATTACGCACAAGAAGAAAAAGTCGAAAAACTAGAACAGACCAAAGAAAGCCAAGAAAACAAAAAACAACAATCGCGATTTTTGCAAGAAAAGCTCAATCAAAGTCAAATGAGTTTGCACCAAGCCAAAGGCCGCAGAGGTTCATTGCAAGCGTTACAACAAGCTGCCATGGCAGAAGACAATCAAGAAGTTAAAACATGGTTCAGTGACCATGGATTTGGCGACTCAAAAAAGCTGTCACAATTGATTTCGGTTGAATCCGGTTGGGAAAAAGCGGTTGAAACGGCGCTAGGCAATAAATTACAAGCCCTGGTTCCTGCAACCCAAGCATCTTTGGAGCAGGCTTTGTTGGATTGGAAATATGGGCACTTGGTTGTTGCCGAAGATACCAGGGGCAAGATATCGGCCAATAAAGGCACTTTATCAGAAATGGTTAAAGGCCCAGATGTGATATACGAATGGTTCAATGCCATTTTTGTGACAGAAAACCTAAATAGCGCACTGAAAAACAGAGGCAACTTATCTGAAGGGCAAAGTTCAGTGACCAGTGATGGCATATTGGTGGGTAAAAACTGGATAAAAACCATTGCTGGTGAAAATGAAGGGGGTTTTTTGTTGCGTCAAAAGGAGCTAAAAGAATTAGACCATGCGATAGAGCAAGCTGAAACGGGCATTGATGACACCGTGACATTGATAGAGCAGGCGAGGAGCGAGATTGCCCAATTGGAAGGACAAAAAGAGCAATTGCAGATGGATGTAAATATGGGGCATCGCCAAGTATCTGAGCTCAATGCGAATATCTCATCGAAAAAACACAAAATAGAACAAATACAGTTGCGCAATGTACAAATTAACAGCGAGTCAGAACAATTACAATTACAAATAGAAATTGATGAAACCAGTGTTAAAAGTGCCCGTGCGCAATTGGAAGAGGCGATAGAAATTGCCAGTGAATTACAGGATCAAAAATCACAGCAAGAGCAAAGCCAACACGATTTGGTCGCAAGCAAAGAGCAAGCCAAGCAAACATTGTCAGAGACTTCAAGCTTTTATTATCAGCAAAAACTATTAATACAAAGCTTAGAAAGTAAGGTTAACTCATCACAAAACGGCATACAAAGATTGCAACAACACTCGCAACGGTTAGAAGACCGAAAGACCGATTTAATCAAGCAAATGTCACAAGATTCCAATCCACTTGATGCCAAACAAAAAGAATTAGATGCGTTGCTTGAAAAACGCATAGAAACACAGAAACAAAGAGATGAAATGCGTCAACAAGCCCAAGCTTGTCAAGGTGAGTTGGAGTTGTTAGAGCGGCAAAGAAATGACCACAGTGCGAGCATAGAACATGCCCGTTCTAAACTGGAAAATTCACGCTTAGAGCAACAAAGCCACAAGTTGCGGGCGGATGCCTATGCGGAACAAATTTCCGACAAAGGATTCGTCGTCAAAGATATTTTGAGCCAGATACAAGAAGGTCAGAATGCAGAATTCAAGCACAATGAGTTAGATAGATTGGGCCGAAGTATTGTGCGCTTAGAGCCCGTAAATTTGGCTGCCATTTCGGAATACGAAGAAGAAAGTGAGCGCAAAAATTATTTGGACCAACAAAATGATGATCTGGTAGAAGCACTTGAAACTTTAGAAAAGGCGATTCGCAAAATCGACAAAGAAACCCGCACATTATTTAGAGACACTTTTGAAGCAATCAATACCAATATCAAGATACTGTTTCCAAAATTATTCGGTGGCGGACATTGTTATCTAGAATTAACCAGTGATGATTTATTAACCACGGGTGTTTCGATTATGGCAAGACCACCGGGCAAACGTATTTCAAACATTCAATTGTTATCTGGTGGCGAAAAAGCCTTAACCGCTGTTGCCATGGTGTTTTCAATATTCAACTTAAACCCTGCGCCATTTTGTATGTTAGACGAAGTAGATGCACCATTGGATGATGCCAATGTCGCGCGCTTTTCTAAAATGGTGGTAGAAATGTCTGAAAAAGTACAGTTCCTCTTTGTTACCCACAACAAAGTGACCATGGAAATAGCCAATCAACTCAATGGCGTAACCATGCGTGAACCGGGTGTTTCTAGATTGGTTAGTGTTGATTTAGCCGAAGCTGAAAGTTTCATTGATTAATGATTGAAAATGATATAATTCTATTGAGAAAGATTGACCAAGAAGACCAGGGTTTTTATCTGCAAATTTATACCGATGAAAAACTAATGAAGTTTGTATCGCCGGTTTTAAGCGGTGATGCTGCGAAAAAAAGTTTTGAAATTGTTTTAAATAAAATGTCATTATCTTTACCAACCTTGCTGTTATATGTGATTTATTCAAAGGCTTTAAAATCAAATATTGGCGTTATTGGATTGCGATGGAAGCAAGCCAGTAATAATTCAGTCGAAATAGGAGTGATGGTTTTAGAAAAATTTCAAAGACAAGGATTGGCCCATAAGGCAAAATCATTGCTGATTAATTATGCTTTTCATGAATTTAAACTGGAATGTATTGCCGCTATTTGCGACAAAGACAATACTGCAGCAAACTGCGCTAACCAGAAATTGGGATTTACAATTAGCGATCAAACTGGCAATTTGCCAAATAATCAAAACAAAGAAAAAAATGTATGGTTAATCAACAAATGAAGAAAAAAGGTTCTCTGGTCAATGTAGGATTAGGCATGACATTGGGTGCGCACATCACACCACTTTCTAGAAGCTTCATAGAAAAAGCCGATGTGGTGTTTGTAGCCACTTCAAATAATATCGTTGAACAATGGGTAGAGGGTATGAATGATGATGTTAGAAGTTTGCAACAGTATTATCATGAAGGCACATCAAGGATGATTACTTATCGGAAAATGGTTGAGGTGATTATGCATGAAGTGCGTTTAGGTAAAACAGTATGCGGGGCTTTTTACGGTCATCCAGGGGTATTTGCTTGGCCGCCGCATGAGTCAATCAAACAGGCCAAAAAGGAAGGCTATCGGGCGCACATGGAGCCAGGTATTTCAGCTGAAGATTGTCTTTATGCAGATTTAGGCATAGATCCTGGTAAATATGGTTGCACTCATTTAGAAGCAAGTCAATATATGTTTCGAAATAAAATTATTGATCCATCAAGTTATTTGGTTTTGTGGCAAGTAGGAATAGCAGGGGATAAAAGTTTAACCAAATTTTCAACCGATGCTTCTTATAAACAAGTCTTGGTCAATATGTTAATGGAAATTTATCCACCTGATTTTGAAGTGATTTTATACGAATGTGCGGTGTTACCGATTGAACAGGTTCATATAGAGACCGTAATGCTAAAAAACTTGGCCAGTGCAACCATGAGTTTAAAAACCACCTTGGTTATTCCTCAATTAAAACCAAAAAGCCTTAACCTAGATATCATAAAAAAAATAGAAAAACTCTAATCGCTATGGTATTATAGCTTTTCAATTTAATAATAATAGAGAGAAAATATGAATGCAATGATTAAAACCTTAGAGGAAATTGGTCAAACAACATCCTTGAAACAATTTGATGGTACTTTACAATTATTAAACAGTATGAATGTGTCAAATAATATTATCACAGATTTAAGCGAACAAGTAAGTGAGTATGTGTGCGCGTTAGTTCCCGATGATGATGATGACGAAGAAGAAGAAGAAGAAGCTATAGTTATATAGTTAGTCATTGGAATAATTATAATGTTGTTAAAATCAAGACAAGTGGCAATTTTATTCATTTGTCTTTTTTTTATGGGTGTTGTTTTTACACAGCCCAGTAAATTTACAGTATCTGAAACACAGTCTTTTTTAGAGTTTACCGAGAATGTTCGATTGACAGACTATCCTATGTTTCTTAAAAACATGGTTGTCTTGGAAAGTACTAAAAGCTCTTTCTCCAATAATCAACAGTGCTTTTTTCAATATCTTAAAAGCTACCACCTAAGTTATCAAGGCCAATTTGACACGGCTAAGAAAAAAATCAAGAAATTGATAAATGGATGCCAGGACGAAAATGTTTATATAAGGTTAAATTCATTATTGGCAAATATTTCTGCGATATCAGGTGATTACAACCAAGCAGTTTCAAGAGTTGATGATATTCTTTCAAAAATCAATGAAATAAAAGATCCGCAACTTAAGTACCAAATATATCCAACAGCATTTATGGTTTATAGATTAGTCAATCAGGCAGAACTAAGTATTAAATTTTCAGATTTGATGATTGATGAAAATCCTCCTAAGCATCTGTTGTGCAAAGCATTGGCGAATAAAAACTTGTCTCAATTTAAATTGGATAATCAAATAATAAATGATGATAAAGTACAAGAAACCATTGATATCTGCATGGAAAGCAAACAAACCATTTATGCACAATTGCTTTTAATCTATTGGTTGTCAGAGGAAATGCAAGCTTCAGATTCACCAGTTGTTTATCAGCGTCTATTGGATAAATTAAAGTCAAATGAGGCGGTTATAGAAGAGACGAAATTTACCAATATTATTGGAATTAAGAACAGTTTGATGGCTCAATTGTATGAAAAATTGGATCAGTTAGAATCGGCAAAAAAATACGCTCAAATAGCGATAAAAGGCAGTATCTCAATTGGTGAAACAGTACAAAAGATTAAAGCTTTGGATGTTTTAGTGAATTATTACCAAAAGCAAGGTAATTATAAAATAGCCAATGAGTATCTGATTAAAAAAATTAGTTCTGAAAAAAAATACAACACCAATGAACAAGCGAAAGTTATGGCTTTCCAAACCGTAAAGCACAACAGTTTGGCAGATACCTATAAAATAAATGCATTAAGCCAAGAAAATAAATTACTACAATTAGAAAGCCAACTGGCTGAAAAATCCAAAAGAAATCAACAGTTAATCAACTTGCTGTTTATCTTTATTGTGGCCTTTTTTATATTCTTTGCTTATAGGTTAGTTAAACAGCAAAAGAAATTTAAGAAATTATCAGAGCTTGATCACATGACCTTTATCTATAACCGCAAGGGCATAAAAGATTATATGGCTTATTTATTGCCTTATTCAGAAAAGAAAAATGAACTCATTGGTTATGTGATTTTTGATTTAGATTTATTCAAAAGAGTCAATGATGTCTATGGGCATGTTGTGGGTGACTGGGTAATAAAGCAAAGTGTTAAAGTATGCAAAGATTTGAAAAATAAAAAAGCCACCTTTGCAAGATTGGGCGGTGAAGAGTTTTCAATTGTGATTCGAGATTCTAGCATAGATGAGACGATTGCATTTTCTGAACAGTGTAGGAAAGCTATAGATGACATCAATACTTTGGATGGTACCAATCATGATTTTGATGTCTCTGCCAGTTTTGGTATCACAACATCCGAAATATCTGGTTATGATTATACAAAATTAATGACACATGCAGACAATGCTTTGTACTATTCTAAAGAAAATGGACGCAATAGATTAACCATATATCACCAATAATAAGATAAAAGAGTGACTATTGGCATAGATATTATTAACTTTGTGTATACTATGTTACCCCGTTTAATAATAATTAAGAATCGTGAAATTAACCCAAGCCTCATTAAATAATCGAGTAGCCGTAGCAGTTGGTGTATTACTGGTGGCGATATTTGGTTTTATCAGCTTAACCAAATTACCTATTCAACTAGCACCCAATGTAGAGCGCCCGGCTATTGGTGTTAACACATCCTGGCGAGGAGCTGCACCTGAGGAAATTGAATCAGAAATTCTAGAACCTCAAGAAAAAGTATTTCAAGGTTTGCCTGGTTTAACTCAGATGTCATCAACAGCTAGCCCTGGAAGAGCGGCTATTGTTTTAGAGTTTTCCACAGATATGGATATGCAACGGGCATTAGTTGAGGTGATTAATCGGCTCAATCAAGTACCTACTTATCCAGTAGATGCCACTGAACCCACGGTTAATTTGGGAGCTGCCCGTTTTGGTGGCAATCCGATTGCTTGGTTTACATTTAAGTTGCTGGCAGGAAATAACACAGACATAGCCACCTATCAAGATTTTATTAATGACAATGTCGTTCCTAAAATAGAACAGATTAAAGGCGTTACTAAGATCAATGTATTTGGTGGTAGACCCTATGAATTGCGCATTACTTTTGATCCATTTAAAGCGGCCACTTTGGGAATAGATTTAACCAGTTTTTCAAATCTGGGAGATTCTTTTAGAAATGTTTCTGCTGGCAGCAAGGATGTTGGAAAACGCAAATACACCATTCGCTATGAAGGCAAATACAATCCCGATGATTTGGCCGATATGATACTTCAATGGCGAGATGGTCAGCCCATTTATTTGCGTGATGTGGCAGACATAAAAATGCAAATGCAAGATAAGACCGGATCTATTACACGCGATGGAATACCTGCGATAATGTTGAATGTGATACCAGAGGCAGGTGTTAATATTCTTGATGTCATGGATGAACTAAAATCTACTGTTAAAGAATTGGATCTCGGTTTATTAAAGGACAATGGTTTATCAATGAAGCAAACCTATGATGAGACGGTTTATACCAAATCATCTATCTCAATGGTGCGAAACAATTTATTGTTGGGTATGTTTTTGGCGATAGGCATTTTGTGGTTCTTCTTAAAACGAGCGATTCCTGCCTTTATAGTTGCCATTGCGATTCCTATTTGTTTGTTGGCATCGTTTATTGCCATGGAAATATTGGGCCGTTCATTAAATATTATTTCTCTAGCGGGTTTGGCATTTGCCACAGGTATGGTTCTTGATGCGGCGATTGTGGTATTAGAAAACATTATTCGTCAACGAGAAAAAGGTCTCAAAGCCACAGCGGCTTCCTTGATAGGCACCACTCAGGTTTGGGCGGCATTGTTGGCATCAACGGCGACAACCGTTGCCATTTTCTTGCCGATTATATTTTTGAAGGATGAATCGGGGCAGATATTTGCCGATTTGGCGGTGACGATTTCTGTGTCAATTGTGGTGTCGTTGATTGTTGCTGTAACTGTCTTGCCCGCTGCTGCATCCAAATGGATCAAAGAAGATAACTTTGTAGATCACCACTATCATTGGTGGGAAGGGATTGCCGATTTTATTGCCCATATTACCAATACAAGAAAAAAACAAATCAGCTGGATTTTAGCCTTAACAATGGTTCCAATGCTGGTTGCTTATTTGATTCTTCCGCCTGCAGATTATTTGCCTTCGGGCAAGAGAAATGACACTTTTGGATTTCTCTTGCCTCAGCCGGGCTTGTCGGTAAAAGCCGGCAAAGAAGATTTGATTGAGGTTATACAAGATAGAATGCAGCCCTATGTAGATGGAGATAAACTGCCTAAAGTCAAAGATTATTTCTTAGGCTTATTTGGATCATTTGCTTTTTTTGGTTTCAATGCTGAGCATTCAGCAGACGTAGATAGGTTGTTAGAAATAGTCAATACAGAGATTTTAAAAGATTTGCCTGATACTTTTGGTTCTGCCAGTCGAAGATCTATTTTTAGAGGAATTGGTGGAGCTAGGCAAATAAATGTTGATTTACAAGGAGCCGATTTTGAAAAAATACTCGATGTAGGCAAGGCAGCTTTTGGTAAAATTCAGCAACTTATCCCAAAAGCTCGAATTCGTCCATCTCCATCATTGGTATTTGGAGAACCTGAATTGAGTATTAAACCCGATGACAGGGCGCTTGCAGAAGCGGGCTGGAGCAGAGGACAATTGGCTGGTATTATCAGGTCACTGGGTAACGGCAATTTTGTTGGTGAATATTTCAATGGGACGCGCCGATACAATGTTATTATGCGAAATGATAAGTGGCTAACTCCAGAAGAATTTAAAGACGTGCCTCTTTATACCGCATCAGGTGAAATAGTGGCGCTGGGCGATTTAGCCAGTATTACACGTACCGCTGGCCCCAGCCAAATTGCCAGACTTGATAGGCTGCGAACCCTAACCTTGCAAGTCAACTTGCCAGATGAAGTTCCTTTAGAATCGGCCATGCAGACTTTACAAGCGGAACTCACACCCATGTTGAAAGAGATGATGCCCGAGAACAGTGTTGTCAATTATCGTGGAACGGCAGAATCACTGACTATTGCTTTGAAGAGTTTAACCCAGTCATTTTTATTGGCGATAATTATCTTGTACTTACTTATTTCGGCCATGTTCCAGTCCTTTAAATATTCATTGCTGGTCATAACAACCATTCCAATGGCAACCGTTGGTGGAGTGATAGCCATACGATTGATGGACATGGCTGTTGGACAACAAATGGACTTGCTTACCATGATTGGATTTATTATTCTATTGGGCTTAGTAGTGAACAATGCGATTTTGTTGGTGGACAGAGCCAGAATGGCAATGGCCGATGGCATGAGCGTGAATGATGCCGTGAAAAATGCGGTACTGTTGCGCATTAGACCGATATTGATGAGTACCTTGACCAGTATATTTGGCATGATGCCGTTATTGCTTATTCCTGGCTCTGGTACTGAACTGTATCGAGGGTTGGCAGCTGTTATTGTCGGTGGTATGTTTTTATCCACATTATTTACTTTAATTTTATTACCGAGTTTATTGAAATTATTTTCAAACAATGACTCAACAAACATGGAACTTGAAAATGTTTAAATGTAACCCCAGTTTTCGGGTAGTTGACTTTAGTCAACATAATGATAAAAGCTTTGCTTTTATTGCTAGACTAAAGTCTACTGCCCTCATTACGTTTCTTTTAATTCTTAGCTTTAATTCTTTCGCACAATTCGGAGGCCCGTCTCCAGTGAAAGTAGCAAAAGTGCAAGAAATAATGATGGCTCCTGTGCGCAAAGTTCCTGCCAATGTACAGGCCAAATTCATCTCAACCATCAAGGCTGAATCTCGTGGAATTGTCAATCACTTGGCGGAAATTGGCACCGAAATCAAGCAAGGAGAAGTATTGGCTGAGCTGTACGATACCCAATCTAAATTGCGTGAACAAGAACTTAAAGACGCAGTAAAAAGTGCCCGTGCTAAATATGAATTTTTAAAATCAGAAAATTCACGCCTAAAGGATTTGTTGACAAAGAACCTTGTTTCGAATTCTGAATTAGAGCAAAACCAATCTAACTATCTGTCATCCAAAAGTGACTTGGCACAAACGAAATCTCGTCTTGAACAGTATTTAGACCAGATTACAAAGCTGACTATTCTCGCGCCTTTTGATGGGCATGTGATGCAGCAGTTTGCACAGCCCGGGCAATTGCTAAATTCTGGTGACAATGTTTTAGAGTTTATGCAAGACGACAATTTAGAAGTAGTGGTTTTTGTTCCGTTTAAATTCAAATCACAAATCAACAATGGTGCTGGATGGAAAATTTTGACCAGCGACAATAGAATTATTGAAGCAACAATCAATAATTTCATACCAGCGGCTACTGGCATGTCGCGAACCATAGAAGTGCACTTGACTGTCAACGATGAAAACCTGTGGTCAGGTGAATCGGTTAATGTCATGGTGCCCAAACAAGCCAGACAAAAAGTGGTTGCTGTACCAAGAGATGCTTTGGTCATTCGCCAGAGTGAAACTTTTGTTTATACCATCGTTGAAAATAAATCACATAAAGTAGATGTTATTACGGGTATGGCAGAAGGAGAATTGATTGCCGTTAAAGGTTTGTTGTCTGCTGGAGACATTGTTGTTGTGCGAGGCAATGAACGTCTAAGACCCGATCAAGAAGTTAAGATAATTGAAAGCATAACCAATTGAAAACGGTTAGAGCAGAGTTACCTCAGTATTTTAGTTTTTCTGCTTGTTTAAATTTTTTGGATAGAGGGTTTGACGAATGCTTGTATTCTGTTAATAACGACTCGGTAACACGGTTGATTCGTTTAACTACAGGTCTGGTTCTGATTAATGTTTCTGCTGATGAATCAGGCTTGATTGTTCGATATGACAATCAAAAGGCCAACCAAAAGATCAATCAGGATGAAATTAAACACCATGTTTCTGATTGGTTCGATTTGGGCAGAGACATTTCTGGATTTTATACATTGTTAGCATCCCATCCTCAAACAAAATCCTTTCCTAAGAATTATCGCGGTTTACGATTAATGGGCATTGTCGATCTATTCGAGGCTTTGTGTTGGTGTGTAATTGGACAGCAAATTAATCTGACCTTTGCACACAAAATTAAAACCAGACTGGTGCACAAATACGGTGATTCAGTGGTAGATAATGGAAACACATATTATTGTTTCCCGTCTCCGGAAACTTTGCTAAAAGCGGACAGAGAAGATCTGGTTGCTATGCAATTTTCAAAACAAAAGATAAATTATATCTACAATATATCCCAAGCCTTTTGTTCAGGAGAGCTTATCCGTGATGAATTGTTGAAGCTAAACAAGTTAGAGCAAATGGAAAAACTATTGGCCATAAAAGGCATTGGCCCATGGACAGCAAATTACGTCTCTATGAAATCCTTGCGGGATATGACTTGCATTGCTTATGGTGATACAGGTTTAAGTTCCGCTTTACATGCCCATTTTAACACCGAAAAAAAACCAGACAAAGCCACCATCGACAGAATATTTAAACCCTTTGCTGGCTGGGAATCTTATTTGAATTTTTATTTGTGGCGCAGTTTAAGCGATTAAAATCAATATCCCGTTTGGGTTGCTGTTGGGTGTTGCTCAACTCCACCCAACCTTCGGTTGGTTTAACTTTCCAAAGCCTTCTTTATATGTTTCTCAATATTCCTGGGTTTGGTGGTGGGTGAAAATCGTTTAATCGGTTGTCCGTCTTTGCCGATTAAGAATTTGGTAAAATTCCATTTGATTTTTTTGCCCAAAGTGCCGCCTAATTCATCTTTTAAATAGTCAAAAATCGGGTGGGCATCTTTGCCATTGACATCGACTTTATCAAACATTTCAAAATCAACACCATAATTCTTTAAACAAAAACTGGCAATTTCTTCATTTGAGCCAGGATCTTGTCCTGCAAATTGATTACAAGAAAAGTCCAGTATTCTTTTAAACCTGCATCTTTGTATTCTTCATGGGTATTTCTTCGTCGTTTATGATTTGTTATCCTAAAAGCATAAAAATTTCTGATATTATTTCTTTAATTCTCAAATCCATTATTAAATATTAACTCACTATTATCACTGATTAATGGGTCGCTAAAGGGTACACCTGCGGGTGGATATTCAATACCGTCATTGACACCGTCTCCGTCAGAATCTATATTGTTAAAGTCAGTACCTAATACAATTTCTTGCCCATCGATAAGGCCATCGTTGTCAAAATCATTATTTAAGTATACAAAACCCAATAAAACAGAGTTAGGTGGGGCTGTATTGCTAGGTATGAGCTTGTGATTCATGTTGTCCGTTTCATCTCTATATAATTTTGTAGCGCCATTACATGTAGGAATACATGCCGTTATTGATAAAATATAACCCTCAATGCCTGCAAGGTTATAACCGTCATTATGAAAAGCTTGAATTTCAGCATCTGATGTTGCATATGTGTCATTGCGGTTTCCAGTAATAGTTTTTTCCATGCGTCTTAGTGGAACCATGTTTTTAACTCCTGTAAATGGGTTGTTATTGGTTGTAAAAACATAAAATTCAGCTCTTGGGGCAGGAAATGTTAAGTTAACAGTATCATACCAAAATTCATTAAATTCATTGACTAAAGGTTTATTTGTATCTGGGATATAAGATGCGCCATTGTTTAATAAAAAAGCAACGGCTACCTGTGGAAATGCTGTATAAACATTATTATTGGCTATAGATGAATTTAATGCAAACATAGGGCTTAATCTTGTTTTTAATTGAATATCATTAGATTTGCCTAAAATTGTTTCAAGTGCTTTAGTTGGTTTAGCAAGGCCATAGCCGTAATAATCATCATTGCCAAATCCACTAATAGATCTTTGGGTTGTAGCATTTAATACATTTCTTAAGCCAACCAAGGTGGTTGGATCATGAGTGCCATTAGGTAACAAAGGGTGTGCAGAACGCATCAGTTGAAAGATTGCAGCAGTTTGTGGTGCTGACATTGAAGTACCTGTACATAACCCATAACCATCATTCGGAACACCATCGAAGGCATCTGAACACGATTGAGGTAAAGAATCATTCCAAACTTGCCCTTGATAAAATATAGAGTATACATTTCTAGCTTGTGTTATTACATCGGTTTTATGGGTGTTGTTAGATGCAGCACCAATAGCGGGAAATCCAAAATTAGAGCCGCATTCATCGCCTAAAGAGAGTGTAAAATCAGACCCTGGTGGATATTGCGGGCAATTGGAATCATCAGAAACATTGGTTTCATCACCAGCAATTGGGGCCTCGTTCCAATACAGGTTAGATTCATCAGACCCTCCGGCTGCAGATACTCTAGAATCAACTGCAGGAAAGTTTAATGATGTTCTATTGTTTCCAGCAGATGCAACTAGCAGTATTTGTCTTTCTTCAAGGGATTTAATTTGGATACATTCGGCATCATTTGGAGCGATTGAACAGTAATCGGCAATTCCTGCAAATAAAGCTCCTGCACTCACATTAATTACACCCATACCTGTTAAGTCTAGTATGTATAAGCTATTAATATAGGACTGAAAAGTATCTGAAATTACCGAATAAGTATTGCCATTAATGGGGACGCAAAATCCCAGTTTAGGACTGAATGATTTCATTATAGCAAGGCCGCAATTTTTGCAAATACCAGGGGCTTGTGTTCCTTTTGCTCCAATTAGACCAGTTACGTGTGTTCCATGGCCTACAAACGAAGCGATAGTTAAGCCATTGGTGTCGTCACCATCCACAATATCACAGGCTTTTAGGTGGCCAACAGCAGGCACAGGCTCTAATTCATCAACATTAACATCTAAAAAAGCAATATTGCCATTCATGTCAAAATCGGTATCTCCAAAATCTATGCTATATAATCCCTCTAGTAAATTTCCTCCAACGTAAGTTCCTGTATTGTTGAAAGCTCTAAGATCGGGATGATTGACTTGTATTCCTGTGTCAATTATGCCGATATAACCCATGCCCTCTGATAAGTCCCAAGCTGATTGGATTCCACTCCCTAGTACTGCAATTAATAAGTTCTGTCTAATTTATACAATCTAGTTTTCTCATT
>CAZLZZ010000039.1:0-23461 GCA_964564165.1 uncultured Alcanivoracaceae bacterium
ATACTTTGGAGCCGCTGCTTTAGCCGCGCAGTGTTTTCTCTATCCAATTTTTCACTTCAGCATAAGGCTGTTTTTCTAATGCAGCAAAATGCGACAATTGTCTGATTTTATACTTTCTAAAGATTGGGGTGGCAATACCACACAGGTATTTGCATAAATTGCTGTGGCTATATTTGTCTTCAATTCGTTCGATAAACTCATGTGTCAGCTGGTGAAAATCAAAGCTGTTGATGTCAGTTAGGGTGTTGCGGCTAGAAAAATCTGCTTGACCAGTTTGACAATGTGAACAGTGGTCGCATTGGTCAAAGGTTAAGTCTTCTCCAAAATAATTGGCTAATTGTTTACTTAAACAGGTATCAGCTGCGAAAAAATCCAACATGTTGTGGATTCGTTTGATCTCAACCGTTTCTTTTTGACTGAACATATCAAACATTTTATTGCCTAAGACTTCAACGTCAAAATCTTTATTTATAATTAAAAAACGTTCAACCGCTTGTTTTGCCTGTAGCTCTAACAGGCCTTTTTCTTCAAAGTATTCCAAAGCGACAATGATTCGATTGCGGTCTGTTTGATAATTGTTCAATATGGCCTGTATATCCACATAGGTGTATTTTTGTTTTACCGTACAGTTAGCGAAAAGTGCGGTGATAAATGCCTTTCTTTCTCCCTGAAACTTATTAATTGTGACAGCTGTATCTTGTAAGTTTTTAAAAGAATATTCTTCAAAATAGGTGTATTGTGGTTTGATAATCCCCTCCATTTCCAAATATACCAACAACGTCTTTAATGGCAAAACCCTGATATTGGTTTCATTAGATAAAGATACCATTTTGATTTCCCAAAACGGTTCTTGGGTGTTTTGAATTTGATTCAACAAATACTTGATAGCCTGTTGTTCTGGTGTATCGCCATAAACAAAGTTTTCTTGGATGTTTAAGCTGTCATTATTGGCCAAGATTTCACACAAAGCATTTTGCCCATCGCGGCCTGAACGGCCAATTTCTTGTGAATAATTTTCTATAGATTTAGGTAAATCATAATGAATCACTCTTCTTACATTGCTTTTATCAATGCCCATACCAAAAGCAATAGTAGCCACAATACAGGGTATAGAACCTTGCATAAATTGATTTTGTACATGCTCTTTTTCTTCGGTCTTCATACCAGCATGAAAGTGGTGGCTATTGATGCCATTGTGTTTTAGAAATTCTGAAATCTCAAAAGCTGTTTTTTGCAGAGTTACATATACTATGGTTGCGGCACTGGCATTTTCTTGTATACGCTGTAACAAATGCTGTTCTCGTTGTTGAACAGGTGCTGGGCTCATTTGTAAAAACAAGTTGTTGCGATAAAACCCAGTAACCACCACATCATCGGTCTCAATTGCAAATTTCTCCTGCATATCGTTAATCACTTGTTTGGTGGCAGTCGCCGTCAACAACAAGCTTTGTGGAATACCGAATTCCTCTTTATACAAAGGCAGTTTTAAATAATCGGGTCGGAAATTGTGCCCCCATTCAGAAATACAATGGGCTTCATCAATCACTAAAAGAGAAATTTGCATGCGTTGTAATTGTGATCTGAATCGTTCGTTTTTGAACCGCTCAACCGAAATCATAAGAATCTTTAACTGATTTGATTTTGCTCGTTGTAAAACATTGTTGTATTCGTCTCTTTCTAAGGAAGAATCCAAACGGGCTGCGGATATCTTGTGCTTTAACAAGAAATCCAACTGGTCTTTCATCAAGGACAATAAAGGGGATACCACCAATGTAATGCCCGGCAATTGTAATGAGGGCAATTGGTAACACAAGGACTTTCCTGAACCCGTGGGGAAAATGGCACAGGCCGATTTCCCAGCAAGAATCTTGGTGATGGTTTCTTGTTGGCCTTTTTTGAATGTATCAAATCCAAAAATACTTTTCAATTCATCTTTTAAGTTCACATCCATAGTTTTTATTTCTATTTATATTTGTATGGTAATTTTAATAAATTTATCACAGACTTGAACTATCTGCCACAATAACTGTCATATAGCTCTTAGAATTACTTAAGATTTACTTAATATTAACAAAAAAAGAGGTACAAAATGAAATTTTTATTAACCACCCTAATTAGCCTAACATTACTAAGTTCAACGGTTTTTGCCGATGATTTTAAAGCCGTAGAAGACAAGTTAAAGGCTGCAATTAAATCAGACGTTAGAACCGAAAAAGAAAAAGACCGCGACAGGAATAGAAAACCTGTTTCAACTCTAAAATTTATGGGATTACGCGATGACATGAAAGTGGTTGAACTGATACCTGGCGGTGGTTGGTACACCAAGTTATTGGCCCCTGTATTAAAAGAGCAAGGCGAACTTTATTTGGCCTATGGCGCAGGTAGAGTAGAAAAAAACCTTTTAAATGACAACAAAGATTTTTCTCACGTAACCGTGGCAGCAACCGATGCCAAGCTCTATAAAAAAGACGGGGCTAAATTTTATTCATTAGAAAATGCGGATTTGGGTTTAAAGAAAATGGACATGGTGTTAACCTTTAGAAACTACCATAATTTTGATTTCCAAGGCCGAAAAGCCATGAATGATGCTGCTTATAAAGCACTAAAAACAGGTGGGATCTATGGTGTAGTTGATCATACTCGCAGACACATGCAAGGTGAAAATGACGAAAACAGACGACGCATTGATCCAGTATTGGCGATTAAAGAAATACAAGATGCGGGTTTTATCTTGATTGACTATACGGACTTACATTATAAACTTGATGATGAATTGCGTTATGAAGTCGGAAGAAAGTCAGTAACTGGCAATACAGATAGATTTACTATGAAGTTTAAGAAAGTTAAGAAATAAAATACGATGACAACTAAATTTCACATGGCATTAAATATTCTCCAGTGATCTCCAATATCTGAGCACCTTGCTTTTAATCGAGGTGCTCTTTTATGGTTTTACAACGCTTCTAATGCCTCTAATAAATCTTCATCAAAGACCATATCTTCAATAAGGTTGTTGACAGCACCACTCATTATAGATTGCCATGTTTTTTTACCACCTCCAGCTTTTTTTTCTGCATAATGACCAGAATATTCAGCCCTATATACTTCAGTTCCACTACTTACATCAATGAACATTAGTGTACATTGAACATCACCAATAAATTCAACAGTGAAAAAATTCGTATCCATCTCTAACCAAAATCGATCAACACTTCCTATAATTTTAATATTTCCATCTTCGGTAAGTTTATGTCCGTTTTTTAATAAACCTGTTGAAATTGCATTGGCAACAATATCTTCAACTTTGTTTTCAGTAACTATATCCCCTATGTCTCCGCCATAGCCATTTTTTTTAGCCCCGATTCTTGTTCTTTCGCTTCTTCTATCTTTGAGAGTTGGTTTCACAAAATCAATGGTTGATAGTTCCATTAATGGGCTTTTATATTTAGCACTAGCATCATGGTTCACTTTTAGCATTGTTGGCTTCCCACATGCTTGCAACATTAATATGCTGGCTAGTAGTAATAGTTTTTTCAATTTAAATCTCCTGTTTTATTGATAAATAATTTTATTGGCTAATCTTTTTCCTGCTTTGATAAGAACCAAACCAAGTTCTGTATTGATGATTTGAGTATCCTTGACTAACTTTTGATAATTATATTGTTTTTTGGCTTTGATAGAATATTTTTTTTTGGTAACTACTTTGTTATTAGTGCGAATAACAGTCTTAAATTCAACGTAAGCAGACATTTCTTCAGTTGAGCTATTAACCATTTTATATCCACATTTAATAATATTAATATCAAGCCAAAAAGTACTTTTTTTATTTTTTTTATTAGATTGTTCTAGGACAACAGTAAATTCATTGTTTATGAGTTTATTAACAAATTGTTCAACTAATCTGGTTTTACAAGTAGAGTCTGAAAGAGTCTTTAAAAGTTCATTTTTCTTTTTGGTATCCTTGCCTTTCCTAATGCCTGAATCAATTGATGCACCAACAAGCCCTCCTATAATAGCTCCATAATTAGTAGATGCAAATCGATGGTAGTTTACATCAAACTTACCTTCATTAGAAATAGATAAATTAATAGTTTTGGTTTGTCCTTGAAATGTAAACAACACTATAATTATTGTGAAAATTCTCATGATGCTATTAACTTCCCTTTAGGTGAGTAGCGTTATAATAAGTGATAAAATCAACATATTCAATTAATATTTGATATTTGGATTACAATTCTACAAACCGTGTTTTCCAACTCAAATTTTATTGTATTTTTTTAGTAACAACAAGTAAGCTTGGCTTTGGTTTTGATTGGTTGTTTTTCATTTTAAGAGATATTCAGCAACATGATTTTTCTCTAGATTTACCATGAAGTTTAAGAAAGTTAAGAAGTAAGGCTGGACGCGGGGCTTTAGCCCTGCCTTTTATTATCGAACTCTTATTATTCGATAAGTTTTTTCTTTCTGGTTTCTTTTGACTAGCGGGGCTGAAGCCCCGATTCCGGCAGTGTTATGGGCGCGGGGCTTTAGCCTCGCCTTTGTCTTTAGTGTTTAAAACCCCTGGCGGCTGATATTTATCAATCAAATACAAAGGCCGCTGTTTGTTTTCTTCAAATAAACGGCCCAAGTATTCGCCAATAATTCCTAATGCCATTAATTGAATTCCGCCAAGAAATAAAATCACCACCATCATGGTAGGATAACCTTGTGGGTCACCTCCAAAAATTAATGCCTTGGCAATGACTTTGATGCCATAAACAAACGAAAACAGCGCAACAATGGTTCCTATCCATGTGGCAAATCGCAAAGGCACATAAGAGAACGAGGTGATTCCATCTATGGCAAAAGAAAAGAGTTTTCTGAAATTAAACTTGGTGGTTCCTGCAGCGCGTTCTTTTCTATCAAAGTAGATGGCTTTTTGTTTATAGCCTACCCAAGCAAAAATCCCCTTCATAAAACGATTGCTTTCTCGCAATTTGTTGATTGCCCGAACCGCTTTGATATCCATCAAACGGTAATCGCCAGTGTCCCTTGGTATCGAAATTTTACTCATTTTGTTGATGACTTTGTAAAACCACGAGGCCGTGGCTTTTTTCAAAAAGGTTTCACCCCTCCGAGCCTTGCGTGTGGCATACACCACATCATAGCCTTTATGCCATTCATCCAACATCAATGGAATCAGCTCAGGCGGATCTTGTAAGTCGACATCAATCACTACCACCACATCGGCATCTGCATGATCTAGACCTGCTGTTAGCGCATATTCTTTACCAAAATTTCGGCTCAATGTGATATAACCAACTCGGTTATCTTTGTGGCGCAAAAACTCTATGTGCTGAACTGTGCCATCAGTAGAACCGTCATCAATGAACAATAGGGTCCAATCGACATCACAAGTGACTAAGATTTGTTTCATCTTTTCATAAAACAAATCGACAACTTCTTGTTCATTAAATACTGGTACGATTATTTGAAGATTACTCATAGCGAACATTATAACCCAATGAGCCATAAATACTACAGGATAGTATTAAACATTATTTGCCTATATTGGTGATAAAACAAAGCACAAAAAAAATAAAGAAAATATAAATGAAATATAAAGTATAAAGAAAAAGTATAAAAGACATCTAATATATTTTATTTAAAAACTTAAAATTCTCACTTTATTAATCTATTTTGTAGTCAAAGTAGCTGAAATTTAAAAACCACCTACAAAAGAGTAAAAACCGATGAATTGCTTTGATAAGCTTAGTACGCATATTCTCTAATTGTTAAAAATAATCCTAGTAAATTTAAGTGAAGGTTGTTAAGATTGATTTTTCTAGCAAGCTATTAAAAACACACTATAATTAAAGGGGAAAATGTATGAAAATAGTATTAATATTGATAGTTTTTGTTTTATCCACTTCAAATTCTGTTGCAGGCATATTAATCAAATCATTTGCCGCAGATTCAGAAGTAATTAATCTGAAAATTGCAGATGGTTTAATCTCTGGAGATATTGCTAACATTGGTACAGCTAGCGTTTTTTCAAATGTTATAGACCATTTTGATAGTAATGGAAGTATTGGCATTTTTGGTAATAATTTTCCAATTCCTGGTGGTTTTGACGATAATTTTACAATGCATGCACAATGCGATTTAGAAATAACCGTTGCTGGAACATATACTTTTGGCACTAATAATGATGATGGGGCTCGTCTACGTATTGATGGAAATGATATTATCAATGATGACACACTTCATGCACCGACAAGTTTTTTTGGAACTGCTTTATTAACCCAAGGCACTCACAAGTTAGATTTAGTTTTTTTCGATAATACTGGTGGTGGGTCCATTGAATTATTTGCAATGTTTGGGACTACGGGAAACACATTCCAATTAATAGGAGATACCGACAATGGCGGTCTATTTTGTGTTTTTAATTCCATATTCAATAATAGCTTTGAATAAAGCAAGAATCGGACTAAAACCCCTCAAATAAAAATTGAATATTGATAATAGAGCCATATTTATAATTAAAAAATCGACCTGGTTTATTTGCCAAATATTGCAATTAAAAAATGTGTCTGATGAAAGTACGATATAATAATAGTCTACAAAAACAAATTTTTTATCATGCATCAAACAAGAACTTGGTTTTTTGACAAAGCTCCAACAAAAATTTACTGAAATTCTAGAAACATCCCTATTAGATTCATTTATTCCGTATATTGGCAAACGTGCTTGTCGTCCAACCAAATCACGCAAGGCATTGGCTTGGTGTTTCCTTGCTAAAGCCGTTTATAAAATGGCAACAACCGAAATACTCATAAAACGATTGAAATCAGGTTCATCCTTGCGCCGTTTATGTGGCCATGTGTCAGGTTTCACAACGTTATTGGTACAAAATCAATATAAGAAATATTAGCAGTTGTATTTGACTTATTTTACTTTAACCCCATATTCCATATTGAGAATATATTAAGGAAAAACAATGGATAAAACTTACCAATTAAGCCTGACTGAAAATTTGCACAACCATTTAGTACAGGTGTTAGAACATAAAAAAACCCAACCGATTAATGCACGAGAAACAGTGGATACATCCAAAGCCCTTTTGCTTCGCCTCAAAGATAAGGAGCAAAGCAAACAGGTATCTGATTCAGCAGACAAACTGTCCATTATGATTGAGATGTTAGAGAACAAAGCCTGGAATATGCGTGAGAATAACCGCAATTATGCTTTGGCTGTTTTATCCTATTTCAATGATTCTAAAGAAAATATCCCTGCATCTTTACCTGAGTTGGGTATTTTGTTTGATTGCATGATGATTGATATTGTTGCCGAAGAGTTGACTCATGAGCGCGACTCTTACAAGGATTTTAAAAACTTCGTCAAAGCATACAAAACTTCACCATACTTTAAGGGCAAGGATATTGAGCCCTCACAAGATGATTGGATAATAGCCCGTAAAAAGGAATTACGCGACAGACTAAAACGTCGCCGTCGCCGTGATTCGCGCAGAAATGGCTTGCGAGGTAGTAGTTTTACAATTATTTAATCAAAAACAATTACCTCCATGCAAAAAAAGGCGTTGATTGTTCAACGCCTTTTTTATGGGTGATTGGTATTTTGTCAATCCACCCGTTGTGCTTGATATGTATCTCTATCATAATAATTTAGTCCTGCATCTTCCCAATCAGTATAAAATAACACACGCTTACCATCTGGGCTAACACTACCAAAAGTACTTGTTTGCGTGGATGTTTGTGTTTGTGCAAAGCGGTTAACGACATTTAGACTATGATGGCCAAAATTAATTCTAAGCGCTGATATCTCGCGATGACCTTCAGCTACGGTACTTAAATAACACCAGCCTGGACGTTGATAATTTCTACAAGATATGTGTCCGCCATTGTATTTTTCAGGTAGCAGTTGATGGTGGTAATTTGCAACCACATTTGGAGCAGGGTCATTTACTTCATCTACAAATTTTTGTAATCTGTGTGCAAAAATACCCTGTGGAGCTGTAAATTTAAAACTAACAAAAACCTCTTCACCATTTTGAGCAATGCCCATATCGCCGTGTGTGGCTTCATCTGAAAGTTGTCCTATATAGTTTAGATTCATGTCGTATTGTTCAAGGTTTCCACTCGTGCTCATGATTATATGATTGCCAAGAGGTGATACTGAAATCCAGTCAAATTCTTGTGGAACTGGATTTTCTGTCCAATTAACTATGGCGTTACCATTGTTACCATCAAAATCTTTTTCGACAAATGTATCGTTGATCATGTCGTATACAATTACGGTAATAAAGGTCCCACCAAATTTGCGCCCGACCAATGCTACATATTGGTCATTGAAATCAATATTGCCTTCAAACTTTCCTAGTGAAAACTTTTCAAAAGCATTGGCAGTACCAAAACTATGCATTAAGTCATAAATAATAGTTTGTGCAGCTCTATCAATTGTGCCTTTATAAACTTGTCCTTTTTTGTCCCATGTTAGGTAAATTCCATAAAATACATTCGGATCTACGGTTGACCATTTCTTTTCATTTAATGCGCCATTGATATAATATAAATCCCTGGTATTCCAGGTATTGGTGGTTAAGGGATAATTTCCACTTGTGGTAGATAATGGAATTTCTAGCAAGGTATCTGCATCATAAAGTCGAAAATTCAAGCGGACCATGGTCATGTCGGCATTCCATGCTTGGGTTTTTGGATAGGGATGATGATTGCCACGTGCTTTATTTACAAGTGGCGCGCCATTAAAATGATCTTGTTGTAATACCCGCTCGGTCAGGCGGGTAATTGTTGTACCAAACTCAACATCTGTCGTTGACATACCACCCAGTATTGGTTGAACGGTATTATTATTTGTTGCAAGGTAATCAAATTGTGAAGAATATGGGTAGCCTTTGATATCACAATAATCTATGTCTTCAACTGTAAAATCAACACCGTTACAAGGATACTGCATGCTTCCTCGGGGCAATACTTCCTGAATACCATTGCCATCAGCATATGGGTCATCATTGCCTAATTCTAAAGCTGCATCATGTGCAACTATGTTATTTGAATCAACAAATGTGTATTGCATCAAAGCATCAAGAGGTTCTAAAATGATACTTATACCATCATAATCGGCTTGAGTTCCACCTTGACCATAAGGGTATGAGTGATTACCGTTAACATCTATTTGATAATCTTTTTTATCATCGGCTATGGATTCTAGTAAATAGTATTCTGTTAAGACAATACGGGCATCGGTTCCATCATTTCCACCCACTCCGCCTGGGCCATCATATTCTTGCATGACTACATTGGTGTTACTTGGGAGTGATCGCATGTCTATTTGCATCATATCAAAGGCAAACCAACCTTCTGAGATAAATATAAACCGTCCATTAGCACCCCAGCCCTGTACATCACTAAGTTTGTCCAAAATATTAAAAGCATACCCGCCACCACTAGAATGTCCAAAAACACCGATACGTGTAGTGTCCAAAATGTCAGATTTATCAGCTACCATAGCAATAGCGTCCACAATCATATCCGTTGATGAAAAATCAAACTCGTCATTGTCTTCAATAAAAACAGCAGCAAAACCGTGACTAGCAATAAAACGAAGAATGGTATCGTAATCACTTGGACTTTCGTTTGCGAAACCAGGTGCTAAAAATACAACAGGTACTTTGTTTACAGCACTGGCATCTGTAGGGTAATAAATTGTAGCTAGTTCTGTTGGTTCTTGATAAATAGCGGCAAGAGTATGAGTACCTGCTTGACCAAAAGTAACTGCGTCGACTGTAAAGTTTGCAGTGACTGAAACATTTAATTGGACAAATGTGTCTGTTCTTGGGTTGACAACTGATGCATCGCTCCAATCAACGAAATGGAAACCTGTATCTGCAACAGCTGTTACTTGAGTTCCATCTGTTTCAAAATCAACAATTTGTGGAGATTCCCCTGTTATACTGCCATTGTTCCCTGCTGTGTAAGTTAAGGTGTATGTGTTTATTTCATAAAGAGCCGTAACCGTTATATCTGATTGAACATTGGTATCTGTTCGAGGATTATCAGTTACACCATCACTCCAGCCAGTAAAACTATGCCCAAAGCCTTCAAGAATGGTGATAGCTGTTCCATCACTACCTTGTTCAATATTTTGAGATGAACTACCAGTGATTGAGCCGTTAGCACCTGCGGTATAGGTTATTGTGTAAAGCTGTTCAAGACTATTTTTAAAGATTAAATCACTCTGATTTCCAGCAAAGGAAGCATTTGTGAAAGACAAAAATAGTACAAATAACACATTGGTATTCATTGATTTGTTTGATGTCATTTAAGTTGCACCCTTAGTAATAAATTATTAACTTGTTAAAATGATGGAGCAATATAACAAATTTAAGTGACATAATAGTGAGTTTGAAGGTTAATAAATGCGACAGAGTTATTATTTTTGATTGATATCAAGAAAATAACAAGTAAAATTACTTCTTGATTATGATAAAAAAGCCTTTGTACTGCATATTCCATACGATAAATTCTACATTAAAGTTTGGGAAATACTGCTTTTTAGTTCCAGTCCTTATGGTTTTCTAAAAAGGGTTGTGATTTAACGGTTTCGTCAATTCTTTTCAATGTGCTCAATAATTGTTCCATCATGTGTAATTTAATTGCGTTTGGGCCATCACTTTTAGCCACACTTGGATCTGGATGGGTTTCCATAAACAATCCAGAAACTCCTGCCGCAACAGCTGCTCTTGCTAAAACAGGAATAAATTCGCGTTGCCCACCTGAAGTGCCACCTTGTCCGCCAGGCAATTGCACCGAGTGGGTGCCATCAAAAACTACGGGGCAACCTGTGTCGCGCATCACCGATAATGAGCGCATGTCTGATACTAAATTATTGTAGCCAAAACTTGCTCCACGTTCGCAGACCATAATGTTTTTATTGCCGGTTGATTTGGCTTTTGTGACCACATTGACCATGTCCCATGGTGACATGAATTGGCCTTTTTTAATGTTTACGGGAACACCAGCACTACAGGCCTTAACAATAAAGTTGGTTTGACGAGCGAGAAAAGCAGGGGTTTGAATAATATCAACAACGCTTGCCACTTCGTCCATTGGCGTATCTTCGTGTACATCGGTTATGACTGGCACGCCTATTTGATCCTTGACGGCTTGCAAGATTTCTAAGCCACGTTCCATACCCAGTCCGCGAAAGCTGTCAATGGAAGTACGGTTGGCTTTATCGAATGATGATTTAAACACAAAGGGGATGTTTAGTCGTTCACAGATTTCTTTTAAAGTGCCAGCAGTATCGATGGCTAATTGTTCGGACTCGATAACGCAGGGTCCAGCGAGTAAGAAAAAAGGTTTGTCTAGTCCTACTTCAAAATTACATAATTTCATATTATTTATTCTCTATTGCTGCTTTAACAAAACTGGCAAATAAGGGATGCCCGTCTCTGGGTGTTGAGGTGAATTCAGGGTGGAATTGGCAAGATACAAACCAAGGATGAACATGGGTTGGCAACTCTACCATTTCGATTAGCTCACCATCTTCAGAAGTTGCTGATAACACTAAGCCATTGTTTTCTAATATTTCACGGTAAGCGTTGTTGAATTCATAACGGTGACGATGTCTTTCAGCAATCACATCTGAGCCATATACTTTATTTACCAATGAACCCGTTTTTAACAGTGATTTTTGTAACCCCAAACGCATGGTTCCGCCCAAATCGGAGTCAGAATCACGGACTTCTATTTGACCTAGGTGATCTTGCCATTGGGCAATTAAAGCAATTACTGGGTGCGGTGTTTTGATGTCGTTTTCTGTGGTATTGGCATCTTCCAATCCACATATATTTCGTGCATATTCTATCACCACCGCATGCATGCCATAGCAAATTCCTAAGTAGGGAATTTTATTTTCACGGGCGTATTTAACCGCATTGATTTTCCCTTCAAAGCCTCGATTACCAAAGCCACCGGGCACTAAAATCGCATCGACATTGACCAATTGTGATAAGCTTTCTTCTTTTTCAAGGCTTGATGAGTCAATGTTTTTAATTTTCACTTTTACATCGTTTGGAATTCCCGCGTGGCGCATGGCTTCGTTCAGAGACTTATAGGCATCTGAATGATCCAAGTATTTGCCAACCATGGCAACAGTGATTATGTCAGTAGCAGATTCTTCCGCTGCGATTACTCGACGCCATTCATCTAAATTTGCGTCGCCACACTTTAATCCAAATTGTTCAACAACCAAATCATCGAAACCTTCGTTACTCAGAACTTCAGGAATTTTATAAATATTATCTAAATCCACCATGTTGATAACAGCTTTTTCAGCGACGTTGGTGAACAATGAAATCTTTTTGCGTTCATGTTCTGGTACTTCGCGTTCGGAACGGCACAACAATACATCTGGCTGGATGCCGATTGAGCGAAGTTCTTTAACTGAGTGTTGAGTAGGTTTGGTTTTTAACTCACCTGCAGCTTGTAAATAAGGCACCAGTGTCAGGTGTACAAACATGCTATTGGTTTTGCCTTGTTCTACACCCAGCTGACGAATAGCTTCTAAGAAAGGCAGAGATTCTATATCGCCAACAGTTCCACCAATTTCCACCATGATAACGTCATAGCCAACACCCGCTAAAACAATTTTCTCTTTGATGTGATCGGTGATATGCGGGATGACTTGAACAGTTCCGCCCAAATAATCGCCACGTCTTTCCTTGCGAATCACTGCTTCGTAGATTTGACCCGTTGTGAAGTTGTTTTTACGGCCCATTTTGGTGCGAACATAGCGCTCGTAATGACCCAAGTCCAGATCTGTTTCAGCGCCGTCTTCGGTAACATAAACTTCACCGTGCTGAAAAGGGCTCATAGTCCCAGGATCAACATTGATGTATGGATCCAGCTTCATAAGAGTAACTTTTAAACCACGAGACTCAAGCAAAGATGCCAATGATGCCGCAGCTATTCCTTTCCCCAATGATGACACCACGCCACCAGTGACAAATACATAAGATGTCATGTGTAATTAACCATTTGATTATTGTATCGGTAAGCTAAGGAACCTCTATACTATAGAGAGCTTCTCAGTAAACATTAAAGTATGTAGCGGTGAGATAAAATTTAAAATGAATAGTTACTCATATTCTTTTCAGTTTTTACGAAACAGATGCATGCTTTAAGGCTTACCCTTCGGGATTTCTGAGATTTTTCTATAGTTCAGAGGCTCCTAAAATGTGCTTACCTTGAAAGGATGGATATTATAACCGTTATAAACGATTCCAAGCAAAAAAAAACCCGAATTGTGTGTTAATTCGGGTTTTTGTCAGGTTATATTTCAGTCAATGTTTGTTAATAAACCTATTTTTCTTCAATCACTCCAGCATCTGGGTCATTAAATACATCCAAATCCAGCTTGCCTTCAGATTTAGCAACTATACAAGTTACCGCGCAATCACCGGTTACATTCACTGCTGTTCTGGTCATATCTAGCAATCTATCCACGCCAATAATAATACCAATGCCCTCAACAGGTATGCCAACTTGGGTAAGAACTGTAGCCAACATAATTAGCCCGACACCTGGGACTCCAGCTGTACCAATGGATGCCATGGTTGCCATCAACACTACTGTTCCAAGCTGGGTCAAAGTTAAATCAATGCCGTAGGCCTGAGCAATAAAGACTGTCGCAACACCTTGCATAATTGAGGTGCCATCCATATTGATGGTTGCACCAAAAGGAATTGAAAAAGACCCTACCGCTTTATCCACGCCCATTCTTTCAGTTACCGTACGCATGGTTACAGGAATGGTTGCATTAGAGCTGGCAGTACCAAAAGCAAATGTCATCGGTGTGCGCATTTTTAATAAAAACTTTATGGGGTTTAATTTGCCCAAAACAGTTAACAATGTCGGGTAAACAATCAAGGCATGGATTAACAGGGCAATTAGAACAGTAATAAAGTACAAAGAAAGTTTGCTAATGGCATCCACTCCAATTTCTGCAAAAACTTTCGCAATCAAAGCAAAGACCGCATAAGGAGCCAATTCCATAACCATCTTAACTAACTTCATAATTACCACATTAAAGTCCTGGAACATGCTGATGATTCTTTCACCAGGCTTGCTTGCCATTGTTGCTGCTAAACCCAATAAAATAGAAAACACAATAATTTGTAACATATTGCCAGTTGCCATAGCTTGCACTGGGTTTCTTGGCACCAGGTTAATCAACACCTCCACAAAAGGCGGCGCTTGTTTGGCAGTGAACTCCAAGTCTGTAGGCAGATCAAAACCAACACCTGGATTGATTAAATAGGCAAAGCTGATTGCTATTGAGATGGCTACTGCTGTAGTAAGCAAATACAAAATTAAAGTTTTGCCACCCAATTTACCGAGCATGGCGGGATCATTTAAAGCTGTTGTCCCACAGAATAAGGAAACAAAGACCAAAGGCACGACTAGCATTTGCAATGAATATAAAAATATTTTACCCGTGACATAAAATAAACCACCAATCAAATAGTCGCTTACAATTGAGTTTTCCATCAACCCTGTTAAATTTATGGCCAGCCCGACAACAGCGCCAATAAGCATGTAGATAATTATTTTTTTCGTTAACGTCATTTCCGCCACTCTTTTTTGTAATGACTAACGATTATAAAAGGCTTTGATCAAACTTACAAATGAAAAGAATAAATGTAGTCACGAAAGCTCTCTAATTAACAATGCCTTGTATGCATTGCTGTTAATTATCAAAAATCTTGTTAGGTATAATAATCATCTATAGAGATTTATAATAATTATCTCTTGAAAACATTAAGATAATTATCTATAATCATGTTTTTTAATAATAAAACCACAATGTTCATAGCCCGAAAACAAGAGCTCGATAATCTAAAGCATTTGCTAGAAAAACCCAAATCATCATTTCTAGCTGTCTATGGGCGTCGCAGAATTGGTAAAACCGAAACGATCAGGCATTTTTGTAACATTAATAAAATCAAAAAAATTGAATATTCAGGCAAAGTTGATCAAACTAAAGCACAGTTAATTAAGTCTTTTATCAGATACATTGAGCGAATTAGTGATAAAAAAGTAAAAGAGCCCATAAAAGACTGGAATAGTGCGTTTTATGTATTAACAGATTATTTAGAACGCCAAACAAAGCACAATAAAATCGTGGTGTTTTTCGATGAACTGCCTTGGATTGATACGGCTAAATCCGGTTTTCTTGGTGAATTAGCCGAGTTTTGGAATGGCTTTTGTACTCAAAGATCGGATATTGTATTGATTGTATGTGGTTCTGCGGCATCTTATATGCATAAAAAAGTCATACATAACCGCGGATCATTACACGGAAGAATAACCGACATTATGCCTATGCAACAATTTGATTTACACGCAAGTAAGCAAATGTTGGTGGCACAGGGTTGCAAATATTCAGATAAAACTATCGTCGACACCTATATGATTTTAGGAGGAGTAGCAAAATATCTTGAGTCAATTGATAGTCGCCTAACCTTGGCACAAAGCATTGATAAGTTGTGCTTTCAAAATGAAGGGTTGCTTAAATATGAATACCAAGATTTATTTGCTTCCTTATTCAATAATTCACAAACACATTACAATATCATGAGTACATTGACCAATAAATGGAGTGGTTATACCCAACAAAACCTTGTCAAGTTAGTAAAAATTTCGAGTGTCAATTTAAAAAAACCGTTACAAGAGCTACTGGCATCAGGTTTTATTAGCGCGACAACAAAATTCAACCAAACCAAACGCGATGTGATTTATCGAGCCAAAGATTGTTTTTCTTATTTTTACAATAAATGGATGAAGGATAAGAGTACAACAAACTGGAATCATACAGTAAACAGTCAAAGCTACAAATCGTGGGCTGGTTTCGCTTTTGAAAATATATGCCATATGCACAGTGAGCAGATTAAAAAGGTTTTGGGTATTTCTGGAGTGCCGACTAAAAGCCATTATTGGCAATATACTGCAAAGGATTCAAATGAAAAAGGTGCGCAAATTGATCTGTTGTTGGAACACACCAATGGCAGCAAATGCATAGATATTATTGAATGCAAATACTACAATGATGCTTACATCATCACCAAAAGCTATCGACAAGAGTTGCTTAATAAGATAAATATATTTAATCAGCAAACGAAATACAAGTACAATATTCGACTAATTTTCATTACTGTTCATGGCATGAAAAAAAATGAATATTACCACGAATTAGTTAGTCAGGATATTTGTATTGGGGATATGATGTATTAACCCTGCGGCATAATACCGTAAATATTGATGTAACAACCACAGAGTTCAAGTCCTCACCTGAGAAATAAATTACAATAGCGGTATGGCAGAAATTATACTCACCACTTTAAATTCTAAATACATCCATTGTGCTTTTGGGCTGCGCTATTTGTATGCCAATTTGGGACAGTTGCAATCACAAGCCAAAATTGTAGAATTTACCATTCATGAAAGACCGTTGGATATTGTTGAACAATTGTTGGCAAATCCACCAAAAATTATTGGCTTTAGTGTGTATATTTGGAACGTGGTTGAGATTGGGCAGTGCATTAAATTGCTCAAGCAAATCAATCCTGAAATCAAAGTGGTGATTGGCGGTCCTGAGGTATCGCACTATCCTGATGTACCTGATTGGTTTGAAGCCGTCGATTATTGTATAACGGGTGCTGGCGAATTGCAGTTTAAAACACTGTGTAATCAGTTGCTAAAAAAACAAACACCCTTGGAGCATGTGATTGCGGGCATTGATTTGCCGCTTGAACAATTAATCATGCCGTATGAATTTTACAATGAAACCGACATAAAAAACCGCATTTTGTATGTTGAAGCCTCGCGTGGTTGTCCTTTTAAGTGTGAATTTTGCTTGTCATCATTGGACAAAACTTCCAAATCGTTTAGTATTGATTTGTTTTTAGCAGAAATGGATAAGCTCATTCAACGCGGTGCGAATCATTTTAAATTTATTGATAGAACGTTTAATCTCAAAGTAAAAACAACGGTGGCAATTTTGACGTTCTTTTTAGAACGATTAAACGATGATATGTCCATTCACTTTGAGGTGGTACCAGATAAGCTTCCTGAGAAATTACGCGAAATTTTGGCCAAATTTCCAGAGCACGTTTTACAATTTGAAATAGGTGTACAAACCTTTGACCCCGATGTTCAAGATTTAATATCTCGCAAACAAGACAATGAAAAGACTTGTGAAAATTTAATCTGGCTGCGCGAAAACACCCAGGCACATATTCACGCCGATTTAATCTTTGGCTTGCCCAGTGATAACTTGCATAATTTTGCCAATAGTTTTGACAAATTAGTGACGCTTAATCCGCAAGAAATTCAATTGGGTATTTTAAAAAGATTGCGCGGTGCACCGATTAATCGCCATACGCAAGAATACCAGATGGTGTACAACGAAAACCAGCCCTATAACATTTTATCGACCCGCGACATTGATTTTAAAACCCTGCAACGGGTGAATCGTTTTGCTCGATTTTGGGATATGATAGGCAATTCAGGGCGGTTTCAAAACACCAAGCAAGTGATATTTGGCGATAATCCTTTTGCCAATTTCATGCAGTTATCGGATAATTTGTACAAAACAGAAGGCAGTTCATGGAAAATTTCATTGCGGCGCTTGTTTAAATTGCTGCACCATCAATTAATCGAAGTATTGGGAATTGATAAAGACACCGCTTTTGCCGCATTAGAAAAAGATTTTATTCATTGCAATGAAAAAGGCAGGTTGGAAAACTTATTAAACATTCAAAACAAACAAGGGAAAATAGGAAACAGAAATAAGCGACAAAAACAGCATTAACCCCATCAACGGAATCGGGACTTTGGTTCTGCTGACCCAAATAATATACATGCGCAGCTAAAGCAGCGGTTCCGTGAATTGAGTATATGCCAATTAAAAAAACCCACAACAAGTGTGGGTTTTTTATTCTCAGAGCAAGCTACTAAGTCTGATGTTTTGTGGGTTATTTATCTTTTAAAGAATCCACCCAATAAACCTGAGCCTTTTTTCAAAATGTCGCTCAAGTCCACATCGCCATCACCGTCAGAATCTAGCAATCCTTCAATCATGCCCATTTGCTTGGGTTGCCTTCTTTGAATACTTTGGGTTTCATTGCGCAACAAATCTTGTAAACCACTAACGCCAGAACCACTTTGTGCTTTTGCTTGGCCCAGTGCGCCCATAACCATGGGAGCAAGCATGGACATTAAATCACCAGCACCTTTGCCTCCAAGTCCTGTTGCTTTTCCCAGTTGTTGAGCCATATTGTTTTGTTTTCCGCCAAAAGCGTGGCTCAAAATTTTGCCACCATTTTGCATAGAAGACCCTCCCAATAAACTACCAAGGTTGCCCAGTATGCCACCATCGCTATAACCTTTATCTAAAGCACTTGCCAAAGATTCTGCACCTGATCGAGAGTTTGAATTCTTTTTCAATGCTGCCATTATCATGGGCACAGCCATCGCAGCAGCACGCTTAACGCTGTCGTTATCGCCGCCAATTTTTGATGCCATTTGTTGCATCACGTTTGAACCCAATTGCTGGGTTATCATGTCCATTATTGTACTCATGTTCTTTCCTCTTGTATCATTAAAAGTTTAATCATAACATGATTTCTGCTTGATATTAACCCATAATTGTAAACAAACATTGCGTATTCCAAATACAACTGCATGTTTCTATATTGGGATTGCGGTACAATACATTTTTTAAATCAAAAAGAGAATTTTGGACAGTTTTATCATCATATTGTGCTTGATTGTGTTGGGCGTTTTGTTGAAAAAAAGCAAACAATTTCCCGAAAACACCTCACAAGTACTTAATCTTTTTGCGATTTATGTTTCATTGCCTGCCTTAGTAATGATTAATGTACCGCGCTTGGTGTTCTCGTCTTCATTGTGGGTGACGGTTATAACACCTTGGGCAATGTTGTTTGTTTCGGCTGCTCTGGTTTTAATTTTTGCCAGATTGTTTGCATGGAAAAGAGACACCATTGGTGCGCTTTTGTTAATTGTACCTTTGGGCAATACTTCTTTTTTGGGCTTTCCTATGGTAGAGGCTTTTTTCGGTAGCGACGCTGTTGGTTATGCCGTCATGTATGATCAGTTTGGTTCGTTTTTTGCTTTAACTGTCTATGGTTCAATTATTGTAGCCCTGTTTTCAGAAAACACACAATCCACAAGTGTTGCCTCAATTGGCAAAAAAATCATTTCATTCCCACCCTTTATCAGTTTTGTTATTGCTTTGAGCCTTTATACTGTCAATTTGCCGAACACCTATTATGAAGTGCTCACACCCATTGCAAAAACTCTGATTCCTGTGGTTATGGTTGCAGTTGGGTTTCAACTGAGCTTGCGCGTTGAGTTTGATAAAATTCGGGCGTTTATTGTGGGCTTGTCAATAAAAATGATCATTGCTCCTTTGCTCGCGTACTTGGCTTTTTTGTTTTTAGGAATGGAAGGAGAAATAATTCAGGTCACCGTCTTTGAGGCAGCCATGCCGCCGATGATAACCGCAGGCGCTATCGCCATTATGGCCAATTTGTCGCCCAGACTTACCGCGGCTATTGTGACTTATGGAATTTTGTTGTCGTTTATTACTTTGCCTTTGTGGCATTATATTTTGACCTTGTAATATTCATTAAAACTAATTTTCTGCCTAAATCTCCCGATGACAAGTTATATAACTTGTCATCGGGAGATTGGTGTTTTGCAGTGCCCTAATCCAACATAGCCTTCAAAGCAGCCAAATGGCCCATTTTCTTTTCTTGTTTTTTTTCTACTGATTCTTTAGTCACTTTACCATAACCACTGATGTGTTTTTGCGGGATTTCATCTAAAAATCGACTGGGGCCAGCATCAAAGTTTTCATCGTCTTGACCAAAACGGCTTTTGCGTTTTTTGACATAACTGATGGTCAGATTTTTCATGGCGCGGGTCATACCAACATACATGAGGCGGCGTTCTTCTTCTACGGTTTCTTCTTCGATGGAGTTGCGGTGAGGCAAGATGCCTTCTTCTACGCCAATCATATAAACATTGGGAAATTCCAAGCCCTTGGCAGCATGTAAGGTCATCATTTGTACGGCATCATCATTGTTGGCATCATCCTTGTTGGTTTGTAAGGTCATCGCAGCCACTGCATCAATCAAAGTCATGTCTTTGTCTTTGGTAAAGGCGCGCATCCATTTTTGAAAATCAAATACCAACTTTGTGCGGTTGTGCTTGCTGGATTTGTCTTTACTGGTTTGTGCTATCCATGCGATATAATCAATTTCTGCGAGCAATTCATCCAAAATTTTATCGGCATTGATATTGGCAGATACTTTCTTTTGTAATCCAAGTATATGGCCGTGAAATTCTTTGAGTTTTTGTGCTGTTCTGGTAGGCAATGCAGAGAGCACACCTTGGTTGCCCGATGCTTTAAAATAACTCAAATGTGCGAGTTCGGCGCTTTGTGCCAGCTTTGCCAATGAGCCTGAACCTATGCCGCGACGGGGAACATTAACAATGCGCAAAAAAGCGGAGTTGTCTTTAGGATTACACAATAGGCGAATATATGCCATCAAGTCTTTGATTTCTGCAAAGTCAAAAAACGATCGGCCGCCACTCATCACATAGGGAATATTGTTGCTGCGAAAAACCTGTTCAACCAATTTAGCCTGATGATTGGATCGGTACAAAACAGCGTAATCGGAAAACTTGTCTTTCTTTAAAATGCGTTGATAATCAATTTCTGCCGACAACTGTAGCGACTCTTCTTCTGGTGATTTAAAGGCGGAAATTTTTATCAAATCTCCCAAACCCAAATCACTCCATAACTTTTTTTCAAACTCGTGTGGATTGTGTTTAATCACATCATGCGCTGCACCCAATATGGTTTGCGTTGAACGGTAGTTTTGCTCCAACTTTACCACTTTTAACTCAGGGAAATCTTGCTGTAAAATATTCAAGTTTTCTGCTTGTGCTCCTCGCCAACCATAAATCGACTGATCATCATCGCCCACACAGACAATATTGCGGTGTTTGCCAACCAGTAATTTCAATAAACGGTACTGACTGCCATTGGTGTCCTGATATTCATCCACTAACACAAACCTCATCTTTTCTTGCCAACGCAACAATACTTCATTGTTGGTTTGCAATAAACCCAGGGATTGCAGAATCAAATCATCAAAATCAAGCGCATTAAAATCAATCAATCGCTGTTGGTATTGTTTATAGACTTCTTGCGCCAATACAAATGATGTATCTAGTTCATCCGCTTTTAAGCCTTCATTTTTCCAAGCAGAAATTTGCCATCCGATGGTGTTTATTTGTTCTCGATTACTGCCTTTGGGCAATAAGTCCTTAACAATATTGTGACTTTCTGAGCTGTCAAAAATACTAAAACCATAACGATAAGGCGTGTGTTGAATTTCTTCTCGAATAATACGCATACCCAGGGCATGAAAAGTCGAAATATTAAGTCGTTCACGCTTACCATCTATTTCGGGTAAAAACACCATTTTATTGGCACGTTGCGCCATTTCTTTGGCGGCTTTATTGGTAAAAGTAATGGCAAAAATATTGTGATGAGTGGCGATATTGTTTTTGATTAAATAGGCAATTTTTTCAGTAATCACTCGCGTTTTTCCACAACCCGCACCGGCAAGCACCAATAAAGGCCCGTCGCAATAGGTTACAGCGGATTGTTGTTGAGGGTTAAGCATGAAATTGAGGGTGGTTAAAAAGGCGAGAATTATACCAGTTTTTAAGAAACTAAAAACTAACTAAATAATTTTATGCCCAATTTCGCTTTTTGCATAAAGCCAAAATGTTTGTCTAAACAATAAATGGGGGTATTATTTTGTATTGCATTTTGGGCAATAATTAAATCTGGGATACCAATTCCTGTTAAACCAGTTTTCAAACAAGAAACCTGAAATTTTATTATCTCTTGCCAATCAATCTTAATGGTGTGGTTTTTGATTTTTGTTAGTAAATCGATAATTTTGTTTTCTCGGCGTATTTTGATTAGAGGCAACAATTCGGCCAAAACAATGTTATTAATGACCAATAGATTTTCATCAATCAAGTAATCCAGTTTAGTTGAACCCTCACCAGATCGAAAATAATCTACCCAAACAGAAGTATCAACTAAAACTTCCATTCTATCTATTTCTTAAAGTATCTAAATCAATGTCCAAATCTAATTTGCCTTTGAATTTTTTTAATGCAGACAGCTCTGATTTTCTGACCAACTCTTTTAATGCTAGGGTAATGACTTTGGTCTTGGTCTTGATTTGTGCCACAGACATGGCCTTTTGCATCAACTCTTCTGGTAAATCTAATGTGGTTCTCATATTCTTAATCTTGAAATGTAATTTATATGCATAATAATTCATTTTGATGCATATAGCAAGGTTTTATAAATTTGGCAAAACCCAATCAGGTCTTGGAAAGTGACAGGTGTATCCATTAGGAATACGTTCCAAATAATCTTGGTGTTCAATTTCTGCTTCCCAAAAATCTACTGCTGCACTAACTTTGGTGACAGCAGGTGCGGGCCACAAACCCGATGCATTGACATCTTGAATGGTTTTTAAAGCCATGTCTTTTTGAGCTTCTGTTGTATAAAATATTTCTGAACGATAAGACTCGCCTCTGTCGTTGCCTTGGCGGTCTTGCGTTGATGGGTCATGGATTTGGAAAAAATAAGCCAAAATGTCACGGAATGAAATCGCTTCATTGTCAAACACTATTTCTAGAGCTTCGGCATGGGTTCCATGATTCCTATAAGTGGCATTTTTAACATCACCTCCCGTATAGCCCACTCTAGTTGATAGCACACCATCCAATTTTCGGATTAAATCTTGCATTCCCCAAAAACAACCGCCTGCTAGAATTGCCCTTTCTTGTGATAATATGTCTTTTGCCATTGTTAACTATCCTCAACTATTCTTAACTACTCTCAACTTGATTTATGTAAGCACCATATCCTTCGCCTTGCATCTTAGCAAGTGGAATAAATTGCAAAGATGCAGAATTGATACAATAGCGCAATCCACCTGATTCTTGCGGGCCATCTTCAAACACATGCCCCAAATGACTGTCACCATTTTGTGAACGCACTTCGGTGCGAATCATGCCCAAACTCTTGTCTTTAATTTCGTTAATAAATTCATTGACAATGGGCTTGCTAAAACTCGGCCAACCACAGCCGGAATCAAACTTTGCACCCGATGCAAACAACGGTTCGCCCGAAACAATATCTACATAAATACCCGATTCATTGTTGTCTAAATATTCACCAGTGCCAGGCTGTTCGGTACCATTTTGCTGTGTTACACGGAATTGCTCTTGCGAAAGTGAATCAATATTTTGTTGGT
>CAZLZZ010000040.1:0-23146 GCA_964564165.1 uncultured Alcanivoracaceae bacterium
TTGCCCTTAAAAACAATTGCTTGATCAGATTTAATCTTTAAAGTTCCTTGCTGTAAATAAACATTGCCCCAAAATTTCATCTGAGTCAACCCAGATTTTACTTCAGGTAAGTTCTTAAAATTATCTGCATCAAGAACAAAATCTGCTTTTTTATCAGATTCCAAAGCAAGCGTGCAAGTGCTTACAAACACCATCAGCATAAATAACAAACCGTGTATCATGTTACGGTTCATGAGTCTAGTCTTTGTATTGAGACTTGAAGATAGCTTTAACATTTTTATTAACCTCTAGAGTTTCTTGTATTAGATCAAATTTTGCAATTTGACCTGTCATAACCATATTGTTTTGTTTAAACACCACACCATCTTGGGTAGTGGCATTTTTATTTTTTAAATTCAGCAATAAACTCATTGCTTCAAAAGAAGCCGGTTGGTCGACGTTAACTGTATGGGCTATTAACTTTTCAGAAAAGTCTACTTCTTCTTTTTCGGTATCGTATTCTGCCTTTTGGGACTCCAATAGCCAGTGCTCTTTGCCCTCGCGATAAGTCCAAAACAAAGGTTCTTTGATGTACAAAACTGGCGAATCCGTATATCTGATCAAATTTGGAGAAACAAATTTTGCAGTGAGTTGCCCGGATTCATCGGTGATTTTTAGTTCTACATTTTCTATAGAATAGCCTTTGGTAAAAGGCTTATCTTGGGTTAATTCTTCTCTATCAAAAAAATATTTCCAAACACCGTAACTGACCAGAGAAAACAGTGCAAATATAACAATGTGTTGGTTTTGTTTGGTCATTTGTTTAATTATTGGTGAGACTCTAAAAAATCAAGCATTTTATCTTGCGCATTCAACAACAAATCACACACTTCTCTGCCCGCACCGTGCCCGCCTTTGTTTTTGGTAATCCACTTAGCCACAGACTTAGCAGAATCATGTGCATCAGCCACAGTTATGGGCAAAATACATTCTTTCATAATAGCCACATCAATGGCATCATCACCTACATAGGCAGCTTGTGTATGATTAAGTTGCAATGCATCCAAAAGATTGTGGTATGTTTCTAATTTATTCATTCTGCCTTGATAGACATGGTTTATTTTTAAAGCTTTCATCCGTTCTGCCACAATTGGCGAAGTCCTACCGGTGATGATGGCAACCGTAATATCTGTTTGTGCCAGCCAGGACAGACCCAGTCCATCCTTTGAATTAAATTTTTTAAACTCTCTGCCGTCATCGCTAAAATACAAACCACTGTCTGTTAACACCCCGTCAACATCAAAAACCACCAGTTTTATATCTTTGGCAACTGTCATTAATTCTTCTTGTGAATAGTGTTTTACCATTATACAACTCCCGCTTTCAGTAAGTCATGAATATTTAGAGCGCCCATCAATTGATTGTTGTCAACCACCAATAACCCATGGACATTGTGTTTTTCCATTAATTGTGCTGCTGAAACTGCCAATTGGCTAGAATTAATCGTCACTGGATTAATAGTGGCAGCCGTCTCTATGAGGGTGTTTTTTAAATCAAGATTGTTATCAAATGCCCTTCTTAAATCTCCATCGGTAAAAATCCCATATAACGCATTTTTTTCATCTACAATAGCTGTCATTCCTAAGCCTTTTTGGGTGATTTCAAACAAGGCTTCTTGGACATTGGTGCCCAACAATACTTTCGGAATTTCATCGCCTTTCTTCATTAAGTCATCAATTCTTAACAGTAACTTTTTACCCAAAGAGCCAGCAGGGTGAGAACGGGCGAAATCTTCTTGGGTAAAACCCCGCAATTTTAACAAGGTAACAGCCAACGCATCGCCCAACACCAAAGTGCTGGTGGTACTGGTGGTTGGAGCCAATCCCAATGGACAAGCCTCCTCTCCAACTGCAATGGATAAATGCACATCGGCAATTTTCGCCATGGTTGAATTCGGGCTGCCGGTAATGGCAATAGTTGAAATGCCCATTCGTTTAATTATGGGAATGATATTTAACACTTCTTGGGTTTCACCAGAGTTGGATATACAAATGGTCACATCATTTTTGGTAATCATGCCCAAATCTCCATGGCTTGCCTCACCTGGATGAACTGAAAATGCTGGAGTTCCTGTTGATGCCAAAGTAGCAGAAATTTTATTGCCAATGTGCCCAGATTTTCCCATACCTATTACAACCACATGGCCTTTACAGTTCAATATGATCTCTGTGGCTCTTATAAATTCATCACCAATTTGGGCTTGTAATTTGTCTAAAGCAGCCATTTCGATACTGACCACTTTTTTTGCAGTTATTAATATGTCATCCTTTTGACTGTTCTGTTGATTGTTCTGTTGATTATTCATGAACGTTGGAACAGCCAATAATTAAAAGCACAATAACTCATGATAAACAAATAACCAACCCACCTTGGGATGGGCTTGTTTCTGGCCACATAAACCAATGAAAAAATCAACAGGGTAAATGTTAAATTCAACATCACCAAATAATCAGTGGTAAGAAAATTTTCAGGCAATTTAAATGTTTTGATACTGGCGCTAATTCCTAACACTCCCAATAAATTAAACATGTTAGAGCCCACAATATTGCCCAATGCCAAATCGTGTTCACCTTTTTTCATACAAGCTATTGTTGCAGAAAGTTCGGGCAAAGATGTGCCCAAAGCAACGATTGTTAAGCCAATGATTACATCACTCATGCCCAACATGAGTGCAATGCTACTTGCTCCTTTAACCATAATGATTGATGCAACTGGCAACATAATCATACCGAACAACAACCACAATCCTGCGGCTTTTTTTGACACGTTTTGCGGCATTTCTGCTTCAAATTCTTCTTTTAACTTGTCTTTTTCCTTGGACTCTCGCAAGCCCAACCAAGCCATCCACAATGTCATAGCCAGCATAGCTAATAATAAAATAGCCCCATCAACCCGAGTAAGCTCTCCATCCCACATTAACCACAACACAAATAGGGAAACCAATAACAGTATTGGCATTTCTCGCTTGACAGTATTAGAACAAATCAGCAAAGGAGAGACAGCAATACCAACGCCCAACACCAATGCAATATTGGTTATATTTGAACCTATGGCATTACCCAAAGCCAGCCCAGATTTACCCTGCAAAGCAGCAATCGCTGAAATCACCATTTCCGGAGCAGAAGTGCCAAAACCAATAACAATCAAACCCACAACCATACTTGAAACACCCAAATATGTCGCAGTAGCAGCCGCTCCCACAATAAATTTATCTGCCGAATACACCAATAAAATCAATCCAACAATTAGATAAGCCAACGCTTCAATCATTAAAACACACCATAAACACCACTTTTAACTATATCAGCATAGCATTATAAAATATAATGTACTCACTTTGAAATAAGAATCAACACATGCAACCAAAATCTATCCAAGAACTGATTGAAAATCACATTAATTGCCAATATGTCCAAGTCCAAAGTGATGACTTAACCCATTTTACTGCGGTTATCGTTTCTGGGGAATTTGAAAACCAGTCAAAACTCAATCGACACAGATTGGTCTATGCCGCTTTGGGTGATCACATGCAAAGTGACATTCATGCCTTTAGCTTTCAATCCTATACCCCAACCGAATTCAAAAATTTAAAATAATATGGAAAAAATTATCATCAAAGGCGGAACACCGCTAAATGGCACCATCAATGCATCGGGTGCTAAAAATGCCGTTTTACCGATTATTGCCGCGAGCATTGTTGGAACGGGACATTCGTTAATCAAAAACGTACCACACTTGGATGATGTGACTACCATGAATGAATTGTTGATACAAATGGGTGTACAACTGAATGTTGTCGATACCACCAATGTCGAAATTTGTGCCGATCATATTGACAATCCTCGTGCCCCTTATGAAACTGTAAAAACCATGCGGGCATCTATTTTGGCATTGGGTCCATTGTTAACTAAGTATGGCAAAGCCGAAGTTTCTTTGCCTGGTGGTTGTGCCATCGGTGCTAGACCTGTTGACATACATTTAAAAGGCTTGGAAGCCATGGGTGCTAAGATAAAAGTAGAAAACGGCTATATTATCGCCAAAGCAAATAGGCTCAAAGGCTGTCAATTTTACATGGACAAAGTCACCGTTACTGGCACAGAAAACTTACTGATTGCAGCCACTTTGGCTGACGGTGAGACCATATTAGAAAATTGTGCGACCGAACCCGAAGTGGTAGACTTAACCCGTTATTTAATCAATATGGGTGCAAAAATCGCAGGCATAGGTACTTCAATTTTAAAAATACAAGGAGTTGATGTGTTGCACGGTTGCGAACACACTGTTATCCCTGATAGAATTGAAGTGGGAACATTTTTAGTTGCCGCTGCTGCCACCGGTGGCAATATCACCATTAATAAAACCAACCCTAAAGACTTAGAATCGGTACTTATAAAATTGCGCGAAACCGGCGCTGAAATCACCACAACAGAAGATTCAATTAGCCTTAACATGCATGGCAAACGCCCCAAACCTGTGAACATCAATACTGCTCCCCATCCAGCTTTTCCAACCGACATGCAAGCACAGTTTTGTGCATTAAATGCCATTGCAAGCGGCTATTCAATTGTTACCGAAAACTTGTTTGAAAATAGATTTATGCACATCAACGAACTGGTAAGAATGGGAGCAGAGATAACGGTTGCTGGCAATCAGGCAATCATCCAAGGTGTGAAACAGCTTAACGGAGCACCCACCACTGCCACTGATTTAAGGGCATCTGCCAGTTTGGTTATTGCTGGCTTGGTTGCGAAAGGTGAAACAGAAATATTCGATATTCACTTTATTGATCGTGGCTATGAAGTTATTGAAGAAAAACTCAATCAATTGGGAGCCAATATCAAACGCGTAATGATTTAAACAAGTGAGGTATATGTATTTATATGATTAAAAAAATATCCAACACCATCAACTTAATAATAATTCTGATATTGGTTTATCTGACATTTTTATCGCTGAAACCATCCAACACCCAACATAACAGTATTGTCCAAGGCGGTTTTCAGGTTGAAAGTGCTATAACCCACCTAAATAATATATCGCAAAAACCTCACTATGCGGGTTCAAAAGAGCATGAAAATGTTCGCAATTATATCGTTAAAGAGTTACAAAAATTTGGACTAGAAGTAGAAATTCAAAAAGTTCCTATCGCGAACCACCGTACATATATACAAGTACAAAATATTGTTACAAAGATCAAAGGCAGCGAACCTAATTCAAAATCTTTGTTGTTAATGTCTCATTATGATTCTGCACCTTATGTATCATTGGGCGCGGCGGATGCGGGTTCTGGTGTGGCTGTTATTTTAGAAGGAATCAGGGCATATCTGAAACAAAACATTATTCCAAAAAACGACATTGTAATATTGATTACTGATGCTGAAGAATTGGGCTTATTGGGAGCCAAAGCTTTTGTCAACAAACACCCTTGGGCAAATAATGTCGGCGCGGTACTTAATTTTGAGGCCAGAGGATCCGCAGGCAGTTCCTATATGTTAATGGAAACCAATGGAGGAAATCGCAATTTACTCAACAGTTATATAGCTGCTAACTCCAATTACCCCAATTCCAACTCTCTGAGTTATAGCATCTATAAAATGCTCCCCAATGATACAGATTTAACCATATTTCGCCGTGACAAAGACATTGTTGGATTTAATTTTGCTTTTATTGGCGACCATTTTAATTATCACACAGCTTTAGACAGTATTGAAAACCTTTCTTTAGACTCATTGGCGCATCAGGCAAGTTATTTAATGCCGATGCTCAATCATTTGAGTCAAATTGATTTAACTCAACTTAAGTCGCAACAAGACGATGTGTATTTTCAAATACCCTTTTGGAAGGCTGTCAGTTATCCATTTGATTTCGCCCTGATCATGAGTCTTGTCAATTTGATATTTTTTATATTGGTTGTAATTTACGGCTTAAAGAAACAAACTCTGCAACTTAAATCTATATTTTCATCCAGTCTTCCATTGTTCAAAGCCATAGTTTCAACTGCTTTGGTTTGCTTTGGTTTATTGAAACTTTTGTATTGGCTACATCCACACTACCATGAAATACTGCAAGGTTTTACTTACAATGGCTATTGGTATATAGCCCTTTTTAGCTTAATATCCATAGCAATAACATATTTTTTTTACAAAGACATTGGCAAAAAAACAGAACTGGCCAACTCTGTGGTTATACCTGTACTTATTTGGATAATAATTGATTTTTTAATGGCCACCTTCTTAACTGGCGCACATTACTTTATTTTGATTGGCTTTACAGGAACATTAATTTTATTGACTAAGATTATTTACAACAATAAATATAGCCTATTGACCTTATTGCTGACAATGCCTCCACTGTTGATTTTTTCACCTATATTTATGCAACTACCTGTTGCTTTAGGGCTGGCAATTATTCCTTTTAGTTGCCTCTTGTTGGTATTGTTTACCTCTGTATTTATCAACAATATAGTCTATCCTGATAAGCCGCCTATCAACAAATGGGTATTTATTGTTCCTTTGCTTGCCATTTATCTACTGGCTGAAACCAAAGCTTCTTACAACAAAGAGCGTCCTTTGCCCGATAGTTTGTTTTACTTCCAAGACAAAGACAGTGATTCTGCATTTATGTTTAACCAAGACAACCAAACCAACAGTTGGAACAAAATGTTTTTTGCAGATAAAATACTGAATAATGAACAATTAACTGACTTTAGAAAAAATCATTGGCACCGCGCAAAGATTGTCGCACCCACACAAAACAGACACATAGCTGGAGCAACGATTGAAGCCCTCAGCGATTCTATCAAAGATGGCAAACACGTTTATCGATTTTCCATAACACCACAAAGAAACTCACATCTATTGGTATTAAAGACCAATACTGAAATCAACATCTCAAAACTCACTATCAACAATGAGCCTTTGACAGTTAATCCTAAAAAAAGCACAAAACCAGCAAGACAAGTTGCCAGAATTTTCAATGCCAATGAAAGTAAATTCATGATTGAAATTGCAATAGAAAATAACCAAGCGCTTGATTTGACTTTATTAGAAATGAGCCCAGATTTATTACAATCAGAGTTTTTTGACATCCCCAATAGAAAAGAAGAGTATATTCCAAAGCCCTTTATTTATAGCGATTCAATCATAACCAAGCAAAGAATTACTTGGGATTAATCTTCTTCATCCCAAGACCTATAAACCGGCATGTCCTGTTTGCGGTATAACCATGCCAAAAAAGCACCTGAAAACATGCCAAACAAGTGAGACTCCCATGAGATATAGGCTTGATCAGGAATGATTCCAAAAACCAGCGAACCGTATAAAAAAACAAGCACCAAAGATGTTCCGATTGATTGAATGTCTTTTTTAATAAATCCACTGACAAAAACATAGGTCAACAAACTGTACAATAAACCACTGGCACCTATGTGATTAGCAGAACGTGCAAAAACCCAAACCAACAAACCCGTTAATAATACTGACAGAATGAATACTTTTTTAGCCGTTTTAGGGTAGTTGCCAAACAAGGCAGTAATTGCGAACAACAGGGAAAATGTATTACTGATGATATGAGAAAGGCTGCCGTGTAAGAATACCGTTGAAAATATGCCCAATAATCGTCCGCTATTTCTAGGATAAATACCGTATCGAGTCAAGTCAACGTGAGGCATTATAATGGGAAGTAGAATATCTAAAATAAATACGCCCCATAATGCTGCAAGAAACAACCAAGCAATTTTAAAAGCTTTTAACCAAAGTTTTTTTCGAGAGGCCGAATAGTCAGAATCTAACTGATAAACCCTCAATAGAGCCTTCTTCTGCCGGTTTTCTCTTCCAAAATTTCTCTGCTCCTTTCTTTATTGGTAATCAAGTTTTCAAATTGAGTAATCTTAGATTCGATTCTTGCACGTTGATAATAGTCCAATTCTTCCTTTAATATGTTTTTCAATATTCTCACTGCGCGATAGTTATTGTGGATCAGGTGTTCCTTGAAGGCCAGTGCCTCGTTGGCCTCGATACTTTTACCCGCATTTTGATTACTGACTGCCAACACTTGGAAGTAGTTAGGGTTGTTTGGATAGAGTTGTATCAATTTTCTAGCCAATATTCTTGCTCTTCTGGTATTTGATGGCTTGTTACTTTTTGCCAACATTTGTATATAAGGCTCAATTACTTTGGGACTTTCTGGATAAAATTCATACAGCTGTTCAAATTGTTTTTTAGATTTTTCCCAATCTATATCTGCCAAAATATTGGCTTCCAATAGTGAAATAATCAGAGAGGTTTGATAGCTTTTCTTGATTGATCGAATCACTTCCAATGCCTTATCAGATTCGTGAGATTGATGCAATGCCAAAGCATATCCATAATATTGTGCAGGTGTATTATCAAGTTCATCCGTATTTTTAAATAACCCTCTATAGTAACTTACATTGTCTATTTCAATGTGTTTACTAATCACTCTTACCCTTTCTTTTACAAAAGAATAGAGCTCTGATTCATAATATTCTGTCTTCTTGACATGTTTTTGCGCCCTGTTTTTGGCCTCAGAAACACGGTTAATTGATAATGGATGTGTGCGCAAATATTCGGGCAATTTATAGCGCTGATCGATTGGATTATTGCGCATTAACTTAGCAAAAAAATCTGCCATGCCATTGGGGTCAAATGATGACCGAACCAAAGTAGCCATGCCTACTCTGTCTGCTTCGTATTCGTTAACACGGGTAAAATTAATCATGGATTGTTGTTGTAATGCCGTAGTTACTGCAGCAATCGCAACAGGTGCATCACGTGAATTACTGTATTGGGCGGCTGCCACTGCACCTAGCATGCCTAAAATGGTAGGTATTGTGCTCTTTTTTGCATTGGCATAAGCCCTTGATAAGTGTCTTTGGGTGATATGTGCAATTTCATGGGCAACCACTCCGGCCAGTTCACTTTCTGAATCCGATTTTAAAAACAAACCTGAATAAATTACAATCAATCCACCTGGATAGGCTGATGCATTGACCACATTGGAATTAACCATAAAAAAATCGAATGGAGAAGCGGGATTATCTGATTTGGATGCCAATTTGTATCCCAATTGTTCAATATAATCAGCAATGATGGGGTCGGTAATAACCAAATCATATTCATAAATTTGATTGATAATTTGATCGCGAATTTCTTTTTCTTTTACTGGCGAAAGTACCGAATCAGAGGGCGTGCCCAAATCAGGCAAATTAAATTCATTTGCAAGGCTGTATTGACTACTGGAAACAAGTAATACAAAATAGCTAATTATTAAAATTTTATTTATTTTCATCTAACTCTTATGGCTTTAATTAACCTATCTATTCTACGACTCAGACAACTAAAAATGTGTTAAATTGCAAAATTAATCATGAAATACTCCATTATTATATGCCCAAATAGCAAAAAATCAATTGCAACTAAGCAAGCTTATTTTTTCATTGAGGCTATATTACAAGATTCGCAACCAAATAACCCGCATAAAATTGATGTTTTTTTCTATGGTTTGGCAGTAAAGTCTGCATTTAATTGTTCGCTTAACTGGCAGAATATAACTAAACAAGGAGTTAAATTAACCGCTTGTTCTAACATTGCTGAACTTTACAAACCTGCATCTACTTATTCCCACTTTTCAATAGCAGGTATTGGGCAATGGATGGAATCTACTCTTGATGCCGATAAGAATATTGAATTTATATGAGTACCATTGCATTAATTACCCAAGACAATAATACAGATGCTGCCCAATGGCAATTCGACAAAGTTATGGCAGCAATTGCTTATGATTTGGATTTAACCATCGTATTTATTGGCAATGGTATTAAACAATTACAACTCAACCCTGCATGGAAATGCTTGGGCATATATGGCATAGATTCCGTCTATATTATTTCTGAAGAAGTGACAGCCAATAACGATTTTTTAATCTCCGCAAAAACAATCAATATGTATGAACTTAAACAACTGATTTCCCAATCAGAGTTACTCTTATGACTCGAATTCAGCAAATCAACACTCTTCATATTTGCAATTATTCAGAGGTGCAAGATAAATCATTTTATGCAGAGTTAGTTGATAGCAATGATTGCATCATCGTATATTCTCAAAATATGAATAGTAAACAACACCAAGAGTTATTGGAATTATTTACTGGGTCGTGTAAAAATATCTATTTTATTATTGAAGACTATCAACACAACATTAAAACCATTTGTCACAAACAATGGTTACAATTCACCAATCAATCTAAACGGACTTTGACATGGAAATAACACACTTACTCGATGACAACAACCATCTACAAGATTACACTTTGTGGAATCAGTCCATTGCCGAGCAACTGGCCAATAGCGACAAGGTAAAATTAACCGACAAGCATTGGGAAATCATTCAGCTGGTTCGCCGAATCTACCTAGAAACTCAAACCACTCCTCCCATGCGTTTATTGATTAAGGCTATAAAAGTTAATCTCAGTCCTGATATTGCCAATTCTAGATATTTGTACCAACTGTTTCCCGATGGTCCGGTTAGGCTTGCCAGTAAATATGCGGGAATTCCTAAGCCCAAGCATTGTATGTAAATTTTAAAACGGTTTTTGCTATTCAAGCAAGACAGTATTCCAACTGTTTATTTTCAAGTGCTTAAAAGTTATTTCCCCAGCATAATAACTGACCACAATTTGGCTTACATTATCATCACCTAATCCGATGATTAAACCCTTTTGAACTTGAGACTGATAGCTTTTGGTGACCGAGTAGTTATAAACCCTCTTTTTGTCCCCGACATGAACAATTATTTTGGCATCTAACAATGGCTGTTTATGCGACAGTTTAATCCCAATCCAATTGCCTACTTGAGAATTATTGATAAACAACTGTGGTTCTCTTCCCACTTGGGTAATAACCACATCTAAATCACCATCATTGTCAATATCTGCATACGCTGCCGATCGACCAACCAAATCCAGTTGATTGATATCCCCAGCATCATCCACTGGAATATAGGTTCTCTCACAAGCGTTACCACAGTTCCAAAAAAGTTGGCTTTTTTGTGCGTAGTGTTGAGCTGCTTGAACTTTATTGATGTCATTTTCAACATGCCCATTGGTTTGAAAAAAGTCCAACCGCCCATCTAAATCGTAATCAAAAAAGAACAACCCAAAAGTTAGTGCCAGCCGGCTTTGTGGCCCTATACCCGTGATAACAGATTCGTCAGTAAAGAAACCCATATTGGTTCGATTAACATAAAATGAAGTCATTTCATTGGCAAAATTGCCCACTGCTATGGCTATGTCATCATCATTTTTATAATTTGCACTGTCTAAACCCATGGCTCCAGTGGATTTACCACTGCCATCATAGGCCAGTCCAATTTCTACACCCTGCTCTTTGAAAGTTTTGTTTTGTTGATTTATGTAAACAAAGTTTCTAGTGGTGTCGTTGGCGACCACCACATCTTGCCAACCATCAGAATTAATGTCTAGAAAAATCAAAGCCAAAGATTTTCCTGAATATCCAGTATTAGCACTGTTGTTTTCCACTATTCCCGAAGCATCTGTTACATCAATAAATTTTCCATCTTGGTTTTCGAACAAACAATTGTAGGTTCCAGGAAAATTACTGGGCGGACCATAGGCTCGACCGATACCATCTATTCTATAATCTGCAGCCAAATCTAGCTCCCTTGACCATTGGACATAATTCAATACCATCAAGTCTAAATCTCCGTCATTGTCGTAATCAAAGAAACCTGAGCTGGTGCTCCAACCATTCTGCGTACAATCTAATATTTCTTCACTTTCTACAAAAGCTTTCCCTGCTTGATTGATGTACAGGTGATTTTTTCCCACTGCGGCAATAAAAATATCGTCAAACCCATCATTGTTCACATCACCTATTGCAATACCAGTACCATAGAATTGCTTATCCAGACCCAGCTCTTTTGTGGCATCGGTAAAGTAACCGTTGCCATCATTCACATAAATGTATTGTGTCGACTCGACTTTTTCATTCCAAGGCCAATTCATTCCATTGGCGAAGACCAAATCTTGGTCCCCATCGTTATCAAAGTCAATAAACGCCACACCTGAACCCATGGTTTCTGGTAACATGCGATTGCCAATGGCCCCATTTTCATGTTTAAAGCTTATCCCTCGCAGTAGGGCTTCTTCTATGAATTCAGTTTTTGGTGGCTCGATTTGTTTCACCAGTTGAGCTGGCGTTTGATAGGATTTTTCTTTGACCACTATCTTTCCTTGGCCCATATTTTTAATAGAAACAATGATTAAAACAACCATCGATACTAAAGCAACTACAATAAGAGACTTCTTGAAAAATTCAGCAATAACCTGATCATTTCCTTGTTGGTGTTTTGACATATTTATTCTACTCTGATGTTATTGTCTTTGATAAATTGTTTAACTGGCTGATAGTTATCAATTTTATCCAATTGATAAATAACAATCATTTCCGCAGCATGGTCTGCCGCTTTGTTATTGGCTCTTGCTTTGGCGATGACTGTATCGTGGGCACTGTCATCAATTTTATATTTTTGGTGCAAGTTTTTATGTTTGTCGGCTTTTTCACTATTGCCGATGGCAGCATACAATTGAAACAGTCCAAAATGTGCATCTGCCCACTCTGGGTTAAGCGCCAAAACACTGTTGTACAATAACAGGGATTTTTGCTGGATGGTACTTTGTGCATCACCTTCTAACATTTTACTTCTTTGAAATACCGCTTGCGCATACATAGTGACAAATCGATAATCTTTAGAAAAATCAAAATTGGCTTCTTGGGCATTCTTAAATTCAGTTTGGTAAACCCGCTCAAAACCATCAATGGCTTTTTGAATAAAACCGTTTTGCAAATCTATCACACTGGCAAAATAAGTCAGTTGCCATGTGTATCTAAATTCTTTGTTCTCTGATGCTTGATTAAGTGCATTTTGTGCTTCGTTTAATCTGCCTTGTTGTAAATATGTTCGAGCCAAATTAACCCAGCCCTCTGCTCTGCCAAGGTCTGCTACTTGAGCAAATGCATATTCTGCTTGTTTGAAAGCCTTTTGGCGCAACAGTCCTATGCCATAATCATTCCACCTTTTCCAGTCTTGTTGCAGTTTTGGATTGGGGGCTTCTTCATCTCTTACCAATAATTTCTGCACGTCATACGCCAATGTTACGATAGGTAAATCGTTAAGTTTATTTTCGTCTTCGGTAAATAATCGATAGTAAGTACTGTCAAACTTTCGGTACAAAACTTTGGCTTCTAGAGTAATCTCTCCTGATAGGTTCTCTGGAATATCCAATGCATAATGAACTGTTTCACCAGCCCCAGGCGGGATACTGTGGTTATACAAAACAGTAAAAATATCTTCTACATTGCGTCTGTCTATGCGATTTCCTTCATTATCTAACACATATACATTGACAAAATGCGACCATTCATCGACATTGCCCATACTGTCAATCCCTCCGCTCATACCAATCAACTTTCCATTGTGGTAGACATTTAATTCCAGCCAAATTTGGTTTGAGTCTCCTGTGCCTTGGGTAAAGGCATGTCCCAGTTTAATAGTGCGAATAACCGATTCCAATAAATACTGTTGACCAGATTCTATGACAACAGTGTCATCCCCTAATGGCGCAATTAACTCACCAGTAATTTTTCCACCCCGTTTTATACCAAACAAATCAATACTTAGCGCGCCTTTTAACATGGCATTATTGGGGTCTGGTTTTAGCTTGTTTAAAAACCTAATACCCGAATTGGCCGATTGAAAATAATGACTATGTACTTGAGCTTTGCCTGTTAACGACTCGGTTATTGCACCAAAGTCATCTGAATCTTGCATGGGCATATGACAATCAGCACAATTTTCTATGGCTTTGGGAGGGTAATAAAAGCTAGCTACAGCATGACCTGACACACCAGATAAAAAGAAAGAATCATAATGGTTTTGACCACGCAACCATTTGTAATGATTAAATGGTTCAGGAATAGACACCTTGTGACAAACACTACAAAACTCAGCGGTTTTATGTAATGGCTTCAAGTACGATGCTTTATGGAAATCAGGCTTGGCTTTGACCAGTGTCTGATTAACCCATTGTAAAAAAGGCAATTCTGAATAAGTGAATGGATACTGTTCTGGTATGGTTAGTGTATAGGCACCATTGCCTTTTATCGAGTTAATATCTGAAATGGCATGACAGACTGTACAAGTTATTCCTGCATCACCAATCTCTGTTCCTGTGAAATCAATGTCTTTGTCAAATTCACCACTAAACATGATCACTGGATCATGACAGGCCGCACAAAACCTTGCTTGTTCGTGATTGCCATCGCGGTTTTTTAAGAATTGCCGGGTATTATTCACCGAAAATGAATAAGGCTGGTTGTTAAAACTGGATATTTTATGCACACTGTTCATCCAACCTTCATGCACATCTGAATGACAATCTTTGCAGTATTGATTGTTATCTAAGTCTTTAACTGGAATGTGCTTATTGGTGTAGGTTTGGGCAAATGAAGGCGCAAACAGAGGATTGATTTCTTGGTGTTCAATTATGGGTGGGTTGAAGGTATCTTTCTGTACCCATAACAATCCTGCCATAATAAAAACAGTTGCAACAATGGTGATTTTACTGGGTCTCCATGACAAACTTTGCCCTGCAAGCCTGTGCATAATAAATAACCATATAGCAATAATTGGCAGAATCACATGCAGCCAGTAGGTTATTGAACGCCACTGAATGTTTTTAACCTCAATAAAAGGGATGCCCCGCGTTAATAACAATCCAGTAAGTAATGTCAATATTGAAAACACAAACAAAGCATACCCTGCTTTGATCGCCCGTTTATTGCGTCTATTTTTGGTGTTGCCTATGTGAATAAATCCATAAACAATAAAGGGCACTATAATCAATAATCCCAAAACCAAATGGGCCAAAAACATGTACAAATAAGTTTGGTCTTGCAAACTTTTATCGGTTAACCATTCAACAAAGGTTACTGCGGACAAATAAACTGAGTTAATCATCAATAGTGCAAATAAAAAGAAAACAATTCTAAGAACGATTTTAAGTTTTGGCCCTACAGCATGTTTGCGTTTATTTGTTTGAGGTGAGTTTATTTGAGGTGAGCTCATGGTTTATTTTCCTGCCTTAAATCGGGTGTTGTACTTTTGGTTGAGAGCTTTTGCTCGCGCCGACACTTTACCATTACTAGGAATCGGCTCAAGGGTTTCACCATCTTTGGTTAAAATATCCATGTCTTTAGCCCAGCCTTTAAATTTTAATAGATAAAACCGATTAAAACCCTCTTCCAATTGCGGCAAATCATCTGCATAAGATATTTCAATGCTTTCTCCTGCTCCTATTATTGCCAGTGCATTGTCATGCTCCTCCAACAATTCAGTGACATCGCCCAATTGCGAATACGCTCCTTCCATGTAACGGGTATCCCAAAAAGGTTCTATATCGGTAAAATCGTATTCAGGAACTCGCTGTATATTGTCTTTGCGTTTAGGAAACCCCAATTGTTTTACATTGGCGCGAATTAACTCCAATTGATATATGCTAATGTTTTGTGCGGTTACTGTTTGAATTAAGCTTAATTGATCAAAATATATTTCCATGTTGGTTTTGATTCTAAGGCTGTTTGTTTTCACGGGCAAACTCAACGGTACCGATGCTGCTCTAGGCATGCCTGCGGGATAGCCAAATTCAACCAGTAGTTCTTTCCATTCACCCTCTGCAAAATATTCAATAGTTGGAGCACTCGCACTTAACCCTGCCTGCCAAGCGGCAAACATGGTTTGGGAATAGCCGTATTCGACCCAACCATTCATGATTAAATGATAGTCACCGAATAATTCTTGATCAAATTCTAAAGTAATTATTTGTTCATCAACTAAGCCCAGAAATCTGTGGTCTTGATTGATTATTTCAATGGCTTTTTTATCGGTTTTCAGGGCTTGTTCGGTGACATCCTGATTGAATTTATTCATCACTAAACGGGGATTAATCATTTCTTTATAATACAATGGCCTGCCTGTCACTTGTGGCCGAGAAATCATCATTCTTTCATCCAATATTACAGAATATTCTTGCGGAACATCAAGCACAACAATGTTTAATTGGTCTAAATAAGCAGACTCTTCCATAGGCTCGGTGAACTGCAATTTGAATACACCGTTTTCAGAGCTCAATTGTTCTGAGGTTAACAAATAATTCTCCCAAGGTCTAGGCACGCCATATTCTTCTCTGCCAATAGCAAAACCGATTCCACCCACTCCCATTACATCGCTGACAAATTCATACTTTCCGTTATTCCAAGCAAAAATCACAGGACAACTGGATAACTGGCGTTGTGTTTCTGTAATTTTATGATGCTTATTGGACTTTAATGCTAGCTCGGTTTGGTACACCCCATCAGACCATTCCAACGCAATATAATCAATCAATTGCTTATTGCCAGCAGCAATCGAAACCGGTTGATAATCTTGATCATAACCTGTCATATTCTGAAATGAATTTTCCACGGCAAAAAAACCTTGATTGTGAACTACAAAACTGGTGCCAATACCTGAAAAATTAGAACGAACCGAATTGGCGCCATCTTCCTTGCCCGAAACATTCACTAAAAGATAAGAGCCTCGATTTGAGGTTGCTGCAACATGTTTTAATTGCTTGTCTTGCAACAACAACAATTCAGGGCCACTAATGGTATTAAACAACTTATAGGATTCAGTTTTATCCAACAAAATTTGCTCTATTACTTTTCCTTGCTCATCCCATATTTTTATTCCTTCTTTTGATTGCACAAGAAACTCTTTAACCCCATTGCCATTAACGTCAGCTTGAAGCATAAAACCAGCAGAATCAACTTTAAACTGCTCAATGTTTTTGTAATGTTTCAATGATTTGTCGTATTCAAATGATAGCATTTTGTTGTCATCAAACAACAAATTCAACTCGGGATAACCATTGATATCATTGTCTGACAAACTGGCAAACTGAATGACTGAATCATATTCCAAAGAGTAAATAGCTTCATAGTTCCACATTCTATCGTTCAATAAAATGGTGAACGTTTTGTCTGCTACCAACACAATATCCACATCTCTGTCACTATCAAAATCTTCGACCAATATTTGTTGATAACCGGTATTTGTTGACAATGAAATCTTTTTTGATAACGGAACAAAAGTATTGTTCATATTATTGTTCCACAATTCAAATTGCCCCTTTTCTGACAACAACAGTAAATCCAAGTCTCCATCATGGTCAGCATCAATCAATCTAACCGCAGTTGAATTGAGTTGATCCAGCCCAAATGATTGCATATCAACGGAGTCAAAACCTGTATCAGTCTGTAAATAAAGTTGATCGGATTGCCCGGTGATATACACATCAATTTTGTTGTCATTGTTGATATCTCCCCAAGCCAATTTATGCTCTCCAGAGCCCAAATCAATTGCAAATTTTGATATTTCTTGTGGATCAGTAAGAAAATTATCAAATATTTTTAACTGGTTGTTTGTCACCACATATAACTGGCTATCTTGAGTCTGATTAATATTCACCACACCGTATTGTTGAATCTGAGCAACTCCAATAAGACCTACTGTCTTAGGCGACATAAAGTAAGGCGGTTTTGTTTCAATTTTATGACTAACATATTTTCTGGGTGTTACAAAGTATGCCTGTGCATTTGCCTTTGGCCCCATACGTGTATATTTAATTTCTGCCAACCTCGCTTTAGGGTTGTTGGATAATCTTTGATAAAATTCCAACATTTCTTTGGCTATATCAGTTTTTTCCAATCTTTGTGCCGCCATAAAACTCCCATAATAGGCACTGCGAAGATAACTGTCTACATCAATTGCTTTTTTATACAGCTCCAAAGATTGTTCTAAATTTCCATTCTGCAAGTGACACTGACCTGCAAAATATAAGGCGTAAGCATCAGCACTGCCAGCTTTGATTATGTTTTCAAACCGCGGCAAAGCCTGCTCACACAAACCTTGGTTGAAATTTAATATGCCTACAATATAGTGTGCGACTAAGTTATTCTTGTTTTCTTTGGATAGCTCAACAGCAATTGAAAGGGCCCTATTTTCGTCGTTGTCTTTTTGGCGATTGAGCAAAGCGATGGCAAGATTTTGTTGAGCCAAATGCCATTCTGGGTTCATATCCACTAATTTTTCAAAAGTAATCGTGGCTTTATCGTAGTCAAACGAACCCATCTCGCCAACACCTTGGTTATTTAAACCTATTGCAAGAGCTGAAATACTTGCTGTGCTAGTTTGTACGTCATTGGCTTGCACGTTATTGGATTTCAATGAATTGTTTTCAGTCACATCATCAGAGCACGCCCATAAATTAACCAACAAGAAAGCTATGAGCAAAGTCCTCATTGTTTTTTTAATATTTAAAGTGCTCAGTAATAATTTATTTGTTTTTTGCATGCTCTATTCTTTGATTTAATTGTTCAATTGAAGGAACCGTTGAATCGATTCCAAATTTAGTTTGATTGCTATAACCATAAGCATTGTTTCTAAAATGGGCTATGGTATCATGACCTTTGCGGCGTTTTTTCTCTGCCCGAATAGCAGTAATATCAATTGGGGCTACAACCACTTTTTCTCCAGAATTTTCTCCCGCACTGGCAAGAATTCTCCCATCAAAATCTACTATCATAGAACCACCTGGCCAACTAAATGGAGGATAGTTTTTTAGGCTAGCCCCTTGATTGGCTGCAACAACATATACCATATTTTCTAGGGCGCGGGTTCTGTTAACCAAACTCCACCATTCCATCGGCGCTGTAGAACCCCACGGATCCATATATGCAGATACCCGATTAATCACCTCAGCACCAGCAAAAGCAATTTCTCGAATACACTCTGGAAATAACCAGTCATAGCAAATAGCCACACCCAGTTTTCCTATTTCGGTGTCCACCACTGGAAACAATTCCTCTTGATAATCAGCTAAATCCGCAGGTGAAGTATGTACTTCCCATGGAATCCAAGTATTGACTTTGCGGTATTTGGACAATATTCCATCTGGACCAATTAGCAAAGTGGCATTAAAGACATGGCCTGGATATTTTTTATCTTTTTCTAGAAAACTGGCCGTCTGTATATATATGCCATGTTTTTTACAGAGTTTTTGGTACTTTTCAGTATATTCGCCTGGTAACTCAACGGCCAATTTATTGTAAAGCTCTTTAGCTGTTGTATAGATAGGAACTTGGTGACCAAACTCAGGTAAGACAAATAAACGCACATCAAAAAAAGGTTCGTAACCCACAACCGTTTGCTCAATGAGCTTGCACATAGAATTTATGCGGTCAGGGATTTCTTTTCTTGATTGCGGAGCAGGAAAGTCAGTCTGAATAGTGGCTGCGTAATATCTCATTTTTACAAAAATACACAAAAATACAAAGACGGTGATTCTATCACACTATTAACTTTTATAGATGGGTTAGTTACGAAATTTGCAACTACTACCAATCATTCCCAAGAAGGCAGGAATAAACGCCAGGACAGTCATGCTGTGCGTAAACAATCCGAAAGAACTTCTAAGGAAAGGAGGTATAGCAAGTTATCTATTGTGAAAAGTCCACAATATTTCAAATGACATACACAGCATTATTGAAAAGATTGCCGCCTACACACGGGTACACACGGAAATGGCGTCTATTAGACATTAGACAGCGAGTTTGAACAGTTACAGATGTTTTTATTGTTGAAACACTATCCTAACAACTCTGGAGAGTTGAGTGGCAATACCAAAATCATTGGGAGGCTCATACTTCCATTTTTTTACTGCTCTTACTGCTGCATTATTAAAACCACGATAATTGTTTGCAAATCTTATAGCTTTTGCATCAACCACAATACCAAAAACATCAATAGTTAGCTTAACCTCCACCCAACCTTCTTTGTTTCCTCGCAATGCTTTTGTCGGATAAACTGGCAATGAATTTTTAATTTTTTTCCAGCGATACTTTTGCGCTGCCGTTGGAGCAACTACAACAGTTTCCAATTGACCTTCGTCACTGACAGGTTGTTCTTGTAGCAACTCTTCTTTTGTTTCAGGTTGCGAAGGGGAATCTTCTTTGTTTGCGATTTGTTCTGCTATTCTTTTTTCTTCATCCAACCTTTGCTGTTCTTTTAGTTGCGCTTTTAGTTGCGCTTTTAGCTGTTTTGCAGCAATCTTTGCTTCTTCAGATTTTATTTTCTGTTCTAGTTTATTTGCGGCAACCCTTTCTTTTTCAGCCATCTTTTGCTGTTGTTTTATTTTCTCAACTTCATCTCTTTTGTTTTCTTCGATTTTTTTCAATTCCTCTGTAGAAGTCACTACAGGCAGCTGAACTTGAATAGAGTCTTCAATGTTGCCTTTTTCAACAATACCTTCTTCAGAATCAAGCAATCTTGACCTATCCATACCAAAATCACCCATATCAACTCCACCTCCATCATCCAAATCAGTATCATATTTCAGGTTTGGCATGGCTTCCCGGGTTGGCATTTTACTGCCCCAAGAAGGTTTTTTCTCTTGTTCATTGGTGTCTGTCTGTGAATATGAGTTCTGTATTATGAACAAAAAAACAATTGTAAATATAGCTTTCATTGTCAATCCGAAATTGTGGGGGAATAATTGAAGTAGCCCTTAATTGTATGAATAAAATATCATGTCGATAATTACATCATTTTTTTTATATTTATGGTTAAAGTCCTACTCTGAATAGTATATTCTACTTAACTATTGAAAAATTTCAATTTAATGCACCAATATTGCATTGTTTTACTCCATAAACCTCTTGTTTCCTACATTCCCTTACTATCTTCAGGATGCTACTGATATTTTTTGCACTAAATTTCACACTGTGACATAACTTTTATAGAGCGAGCATCAAAAACTAAAACTTTTTAAGATTCTAATTTTTCTACTAATTTAAGCAAACCTGTCACACCACCTTGCATACTATATACATCATAACCCAAAGTTGCCAACAAAAAAGCCGCAGAAGCACATCGCATTCCTGTATTAGAACAGGTTACAACAGGTATCGACTTATCTAATCTATTTTCGCAATCCTCTCTTAATTTATCCATGGGAATATTGATACAATCAGCAAAACTTAAATTGGCCACTTCATCAATTTCTCGTACATCCAATAACACAGCACCATCTAATACCATTTCATAGGTAGCGTCTGTGGTCAACCACCTAACAACATGTGATTTCAACAATGACGAAAACTTTTCACCTATCATTTTCATCAACACCCCATTGGTTTTCATTCTCACTGACGCAGTTCTGAGTTCTTTTGAAACCAAAGCATTCTCTCCAAACAAAACCCCAGCACTCAATGTTGCAACCATTTCTTCACCATCTGCCACACATTTAAAGACTTCTGCAACACCCTTAACAATGATATAACAATAATCACCTGAATCGCCTTCGGCAATAATTTCATCACCCGCATTGACATAGACGGGTTCTAGGTTTTTAAATATTTGATCAACATGACCCCTGGGCAACATTTGTACGGCTTTTGACAACAATAAGCCAACAACCCATTGATAAGATTCATGTCCTCTAAGTGGGCTATCTTGCCCTGTTTCTTTAAACAAGTTATCCCAAACCGTAAAATGATCTAGGAATATGTTGTTCATGATCATGATTTTTGCGGTTTTTGATTGTACTTTTGATGTGATTTTTTTCGAAGTGTTGACTTCTCCTACAGGATAGTACGACTGCAAAGAGGTTGATTTAAGAACTTTTTTCCTGCCTGTTGGATAAGATATTTCAACCACTCCTCCAATCACATATTTGGCATGGATTTTATTGTCATCACTGGCAAAAATATCATCGCCCTTTTCAAAGTCCACCACTTTAAACTGACCAAGTAACAATGGCAGAAATTTTTCTTCCATCTTGTTAAATGGATAATAATTTTTTAGTTCTTCTACAGTTATCATAAATTCCTATTCCTATTGTCACTTTATCACCCTAACATATTAACAAAAAAACACACATTAACAAACAAAAACCAAGCTGAATGTAGTCATGTATTGTTTTTTTTATATTTCCATGCCGTATGATCCGTGCTGTATGGTCATTTGAAATAAATACTTGCCTAAATAGTCACATTATTAGTCACATTGAAACATCGGTTATACTCAGCATAAATTAACATTAAGATAACAGGGATACCTATTAAAGCAGTAAGCAAGAAAAAAAGTGAGAACCCCCACATATCAACCAAACCTCCTGAAAAACCACCCAGTATTTTGGGAAACAACGTCATTACAGAGCTAAACATAGCATATTGTACCGCCGTGAAAGATTTGTTTACTAACATTGATAAAAAACCTATAAAAGCAGCCATAGCCAACCCAGCTGACAAATTATCTGCCGAAATCAACACCACCAAGAACTCTATACTTTTACCAGTTTCAGCCATAATCATAAACAGTATATTAGTCACTGCTGATAATATTGCGCCTACTATCATTATCCTAATTACACCGTACTTAATGACCAGAACACCGCCGAACAAACCTCCTGACAAGGTCATTATCAAACCAAATGTTTTAACAATTCCGGCAATTTCACCCAAATCAAAACCCATAAACTGATAAAACAAATTTGCACTAACACCCATTACAATATCAGAAATTCTATAAGTACTAATAATCCCAATCAGCAACAACATATTAGATTTATTGCGCTCAAATAAATCCACAACAGGCTCTACGTAAACTGATTGAATCATTTGTTTATTAATATAAGGCAGCCTATAGACAAACAAGCTTATTAAAATAGCCAGACCCAATGAACACAACAACTGTACAAATGAAACCACAAAGCCCACCAAAACAAGATTGTTAACATAAACACTTGCCCATGTAATTATTTGACTCTTATAACTTCCAGTAAATTGAAAAAATGAAATAAAACAAATAACTGCAATAACAAAAACAAACAATATTGCCATATAGTCCTTGTCATCATAGTTATGTTGGCATTCTGAGGCTTGATATTTTATATACAGAGTAGTAACAAACCA
>CAZLZZ010000041.1:0-23009 GCA_964564165.1 uncultured Alcanivoracaceae bacterium
TAATGTGGAAATTTATTCCATGTGAGTGTCTATAGTCAGAATTTAAATACTAAACCCCGTTAGTGAAAGCTAGCGGTTTTTTTTATGTTTGAAAGAAGTGAAATACAGCATCGCCGATGCAGTGTCGGGAGCAATATAGAGTGGCGATACCGTCCATAAAAGTGTGCATGACTGAGTTGGATTGTTAAAAGACAAGATTGAAGTAGCGAAAGTGAATTAAACCTGTTCAATAATAATTAAACAAGCCACTTGTCGTTCTTCTGCAACTAAAATGTTATAAGTGTTAGAAGCAGATAGGTTGTTCATGACTTCAAACCCTATATTTTTTTTTGCAATAGGCGTAAGCAATGATGTGTTGGGGAAAATATGTTGGTTTCCAGAACCAATTAGAATGAGTTCTGGGTTTGAAAACATTAACTTTTCGATGTGGTGTGGGCTAAGCTCAACAATTGATCGAATGTTTAATTGTGTGTGAATACTTTTGTTGCTGACAATACAAGATTCATTAATGTTAGTATCATTGATAATAACACGGGTCTCATTAATCGAAGAAATTAGATTGTAGTCAGCATTCTTATTTTCAATTAAATCCATTAGGTTTATAAAGAAAGATCAAATTGTGGGTCATCAGGATTGGCTAGAAATATAGTTAAGGTCTGGCCAATTGCTTGGATTTTTTGCGCGCCAGTTTTTTCAAGGATGGTTTTTTCAAATTCGGCTCTGGTATCTCTGTCCATGCGAATTCTGATTTTTACCAACTCGTGCATTTCGAGAGCTATTTCAATTTCGTACATAACATTCTCGGTTAACCCTTTGTCTGCAATCATTACAACAGGTTTGATGTTGTGGCTTATACCTCTTAAAAATTTTATCACTTTTTTATTCATTAGAATGTTTTATAAACTCATCTTTGTATGTTAATGTTGCATTTTAACAGCTAAAGGCAAATCAAACAATTATGGCAAGGAGTAAGAGTTCAAATAATTGGTTACGCGAACACTTTGACGATCATTGGGTGAAATTGTCTCAAGAAAAAGGTTACCGTGCCCGTTCGGCTTTTAAATTGGAAGAACTCCATGAAAAAAACGGATTATTAACTAATGTGAAAAATATAGTTGATTTAGGGTGTGCACCAGGTGGTTGGTGTCAGGTTGCAAGGAAAATTGCCCCACATAATGTTAGAATAATTGGTATGGATATTTTGCCAATGGAGCCAATTGATGGGGTTGAGTTTATTCAGGGTGATTTTCGTGAAGAAGTTATCTTGAATCAATTGCTAAAATTGGTTGGTGATGAGAAAATAGACCTTGTGTTATCAGACATAGCCCCCAATTTAAGTGGTACGTTTGCCCTTGACCAGCCTCGTATTATGTACTTGGCGGAATTGGCCTTAGATTTTTGCCATCAATGTTTAAAACCAAACGGCAATTTTGCGGTCAAAATATTCCAAGGCGAAGGTTTTGATGAATATTTAGCAGAGTTAAAAAAGAATTTTAAAAAAGTTGTGATGAGAAAACCAAAATCATCGCGACCTAGAAGTAGGGAAGTCTATGCCGTAGGTATAGGTTTCAATGGTTAATACAATAGAGGCGACTTTATAATTATAAACGGTAAGAATCTAGTCAATATAGGCTACACTATTATACGTCGATAGTTATGAATATACCTTAATATAATTTAGGAATTTATTTTGAATAGTAATATCACAAAAAATTTAATGTTATGGGTAGTTGTTTTACTGGTTTTATTGTCGGTTTTTAACAATGTTATCCAGCAATCCGATGAAACAAAAGAAGTGTCTTACACCAAGTTTTATGAAATGCTTCAACAAGGGCAGGTGCGTTCAGTAGATGTTAACAGCACAACAAGTGTGCACAAGCTGATTAACGCCGAACTGACCAATGGTGAGAAAATCACAGTTAATGCGCCCAACGATGAGAAGTTAACAGATGAACTGATTGCTCGAAAAGTTGATGCAACTTACGCACCGGTTCAAAAAGACAGTTTGCTTTTTAGAATCTTTGAAATGATTTTTCCAATAATTATACTGGTTGGCTTGTGGTTCTTTATTATGCGCCAAATGCAAGGCGGTGGTGGAAAGGGTGGAGCCATGGGTTTTGGTAAATCTAAAGCCAAATTGTTGTCAGAAGATCAAATTAAAGTCACATTTGCCGATGTGGCAGGTATCGAAGAGGCCAAAGAAGAAGTAGGAGAAATTGTTGATTTCTTACGTGACCCCAGCAAATTTCAAAAATTGGGTGGGCATATACCTCGTGGTGTATTGATGGTTGGTTCTCCTGGTACGGGTAAAACATTGTTGGCGAAAGCCATTGCTGGTGAAGCCAAAGTACCTTTTTATACCATTTCAGGCTCAGATTTCGTGGAAATGTTTGTCGGTGTAGGCGCATCGCGTGTGCGTGACATGTTTGAACAAGCCAAAAAGAATTCCCCTTGTATCATTTTTATTGATGAAATTGATGCAGTAGGTCGCCAACGTGGTGCAGGTATGGGTGGTGGGCATGATGAACGCGAACAAACATTAAATCAATTGTTGGTTGAAATGGATGGTTTTGAAGGCAATGAAGGCGTGATAGTAATTGCCGCAACCAATAGACCTGATATACTAGATTCTGCTCTTTTGAGACCCGGCCGTTTTGATAGGCAAGTGGTAGTGCCTTTGCCAGATATACTAGGTCGGGAAGCTATTTTGAAGATTCATATGAAAAAAGTCCCATTATCAGATGATGTGAGACCTAAGATGTTAGCTAGAGGAACTCCGGGTTTTTCTGGGGCTGATTTAGCAAACTTAGTTAATGAAGCAGCGCTATTTGCAGCCCGTGAAAATGCCAAAGAAGTTAACATGAACTATTTTGAAAAAGCCAAAGATAAAATTCTTATGGGTGCAGAACGCAAATCTATGGTTATGGATGATGACGATAGGAAAGTTACAGCCTACCATGAAGCAGGCCATGCAATAGTGGGTTATTTATCTCCTCAACATAACCCAATTTATAAAGTGACAATAATTCCACGTGGCCGCGCGTTGGGTGTGACTATGTCTTTGCCAGTTAAAGATGAAGTTTCAATCAGTAAAGTTAAATTAGATTCGACAATTGCCATGGCATATGGGGGAAGAATTGCTGAAGAGTTACTCGGAGGAAAAGATGCTATTTCTACTGGCGCATCCAGCGATATAGAACAAGCAACAAATATTGCTAGAAATATGGTGACAAAATGGGGTTTTGGAGAAGGTCTGGGTCCATTGTTGTATTCAAGTGATGAAGGTGAAGTGTTTTTAGGTCGTCAAGTGACGCAACATAAAAATTTATCCGATGCAACAGCCAAATTAATAGATGATGCGATCAAAAAAATCATTGATACAAATTATGCCAAGGCCACTAAAATATTAACCGACAATATTGATAAGCTACATTCCATGTCTAAGGCCTTGCTAAAGTTTGAAACTTTAGATGATAAACAAGTTATTGAGATAATGGAAGGCAAAGATGTCACTCCTCCAGATGGTTGGGACGATGATGACAAGCCAGCAGCTAAAGCTACAACTCCAAAGACTAAAGACAAAGGCGATAGCAATATTGGGGATGAAGCTACCTCTTCATAAAACGTGAGAAATAGTTACAAAATTATGGGGGTCATTAACGTGACCCCTGATTCGTTCTCAGATGGTGGAAAGTTTCAAGATATAGACAATGCGGTTGAGCAAGCCTTAATACTCATATCTCAAGGGGCAGATATGATAGATATTGGAGGCGAATCTACCCGACCAGGAGCTCACACAGTTCCAACTTCAGTAGAAATTGATAGAGTAGTGCCTGTTATTGAGCAACTTAGAAAGGAAAATTCTCAAATAATTATCTCGATTGATACTAACAAAGCTGAAGTTATTCAGGCAGCCATTGATGTAGGTGCGAACTTTATCAATGATGTGAATGCCCTACAAAACAAAGGTTGTCTTGAAGTGGCAGCACGATCTAAACTTCGGGTTTGTTTAATGCACAAACAAGGCAACCCTAAAAACATGCAGGACAACCCGAAGTATAACGACGTCTTGACACAGGTTATGGAGTTTTTCAAAGAAAGAATAGATACTTGCATATTGGCAGGTATTTTAAAAAAAAACATCGTACTTGATCCCGGTATAGGGTTTGGAAAAACTTTACAACACAATCTGGCTTTACTTAGAAACATAAAACAACTAAAATCATTGGGCTATCCAATCTTAATAGGTGCTTCTCGCAAAACTATGATTGGAGAAATACTCAATGCAAAAGTGGATAATAGGTTATATGGCAGTTTGGCAATAGCACAATTTGCTTATACACAAGGTGCAGACTATTTGCGTGTACATGATGTAAAGGCCACAGCTGATGTGCTTAAGATAACGAAACAATTAATTAGTTAGTGCTTGACCGAGAAAGTATTCGTAGCGAGGGAAAGTCTGGTTTTAGGCAATAATGTCTCATTATTTATGCGTATCGTCCTGATACTTACCGCTTCGCGGCTAACGTGAAAATACTCTCCAAGAGTATTTTTGAGGAGAATAGCTGGCTATTTGACGAGGATAAGGAGGAATTTTGACAAAATCCAGCTTTTCCGCAGTAGAATATTCTTTTTCGGTCAAGCACTAGTTAGGTTTTACTTCTGAGCAACTGTGAATCTACTGAAGAATGATGGATAAAATTATAAAGTTACTGCTTTCGCAGGATTGACGGTGTTTAATAAATTATGACAGAAAAAAAATATTTCGGAACAGATGGTATTCGAGGAGAAGTTGGCGGTAAAATAATGACCGCAGAATTTGCACTTAAGTTGGGCCGTGCTGCAGGCATCGTTTTGGGTGGGCTTTCCCCTTCAAATACGATAGTCATTGGCAAAGATACTCGGATTTCAGGTTATATGTTCGAGGCGGCTTTGGAAGCAGGGCTTTCATCTGCTGGAACCAACTCACTGATGCTCGGGCCTATGCCAACGCCCGCAATAGCCTGGATGACCAGCTCAATGCATGCAAGCGCTGGTATCGTAATATCGGCATCACACAATCCATATTATGACAACGGGATAAAGTTTTTTGACCACAATGGCGAAAAATTATCAGATGAACTAGAACTGGCCATTGAAGCAGAAATCGACAAACAATTCACCACGGTTAAAAGTCAATATCTGGGCAAAGCTAAGCGCATTGAAGATGCGGCTGGCAGATACATAGAGAATTGTAAAAGCACATTCCCTAGACAGCAAAGTTTAGCAGGCTTAAAAATGGTGGTCGATTGTGCCAATGGTGCAACTTACCATATTGCTGGCCAAGTTTTTTTAGAGCTTGGTGCAGATGTCACTGTTATTGGAAACAAGCCCGATGGATTAAATATCAACCAAGATTGTGGCTCAACCGAACCACAGATTCTTCAAGAAAAAGTCCTAGAAACAGGCGCAGATATTGGTATAGCACTTGATGGCGACGGTGATAGGTTATTGATGGTGGACCATTGCGGCGAAGTCATTGATGGCGATCAGTTGATATTTATAGTGGCAAAACATTTGCATGCAAAACAGGAGCTCGGTGGTGGAGTGGTCGGCACTTTAATGACCAATCAAGCTATGCAAGTTGAATTAGAAAGCCTGGGCATTGAATTCTTGCGGGCAAATGTTGGTGATCGATATGTGCATCAATTGTTAAAGAAGAACAACTGGAGCCTTGGTGGTGAATCATCAGGTCATATTCTTAATTTAAATTTAGCCACAACAGGGGATGGTATTGTCAGTGCATTAATGGTACTGGTTGTCATGATGGCAGAAGACAAAAGCTTAAAAGAATTGGCATCAGAAATCCCGTTGTATCCACAGGTGCTGATCAACACAAAGATTGAAGATGCCAAAATAATAGCCAGTCATCCTGGTTTATTAAAACATGCACAAGAAATAGAGGAAAAGCTGGGCAATACAGGCAGGATACTCATAAGAGCCTCAGGTACACAACCCATGTTAAGAGTTATGGTTGAAGCACAAGATAAAGACTTAGCAGAAAGATATGCTCGTGAATTGACGAATACTGTTAAATCTATTTAGCCAAACATTAGCCCTTAAAATAGACGCGATAAATCGCCGCCTCTACATTTGTCTTTGCTTGGGTCATGAATGCCTGTCCTGTCTCAATAGAATGTATCCATAAAAATAAACACTGTTGTTCTTCAGAAATGAGAATTTATGATTTTGTATTCATGTGTGAAATTCTGTAATAGATTAATAAGAAGATGGTCGGAAGCTGCCTTTAATCCCGTTCCACTCCAAAAAGACAAAACTAAAGCCTCGTGTCCGAATGAGTATTAAACTGGCTTTTCGCTGTGCCGCCGTGCCGCTGTGCGAGAACCGTTTTGATTTTTACATCTGCGAATATCTGCTTTCATTAGCGGATGAATAAAATAAAACCTTAGATTAAACAAATTACTGTTTGAATTATCTGTACTATGACCTAATATAGTTTAACTATTTTAATAAGAACTTTATTTGACTCAAAGCCAAATATGATATAAATATTTATATGACAATAGCATTAAAAATTACAAATTTAAAAAAGACCTACAAGAATGGCACTGTCGCGTTAAAAGGCTTGAATTTAACCGTCCAAAAAGGTGAAATATTTGCTTTGTTAGGACCCAATGGCGCAGGAAAATCGACCTTGATAGGAATTGTGTCTTCTTTGGTTAATATGACTTCAGGTGACGTTGAGGTGTTTGGTGACTCATTAACCAAACAACGCAATAAAGTTAAATCACATATTGGCTTGGTTCCTCAAGAATTTAACTTCAACATGTTTGAAAAGCCGATGGATATTTTGGTTAATCAAGCGGGGTATTATGGAGTGCCGCGCAAGGTTGCAATACAGCGCGCTGAAAAATACTTGAAACAACTGCAGCTGTGGGAAAAGAAAGATGTTTTTTCTAGAAGCCTATCTGGTGGCATGAAACGCCGTTTATTGATTGCGCGTGCTATGATGAATGAGCCCAGATTGCTTATTTTGGATGAGCCAACTGCTGGTGTTGATATTGAAATTAGACGCTCTATGTGGGAATTTGTAAAGGAAATAAGTGCGGCAGGAACCACCATTATTTTAACCACGCATTATTTGGAAGAAGCCGAACAATTGTGTAAAAACATTGCTATTATTAACCATGGTGAGATCATAAAAAATACCACCATAAAACAATTGCTAACCACCTTAGATGTCGAAACATTCATTTTTGATTTGGACAAAAAACCCAGTGAAAAATTGTTAAAATTACTTGATGCAGAAATAACAGAAGACAATTCAATTCAGTTAGATGTGCATAAATCACAAGCCTTAAATGATGTATTTAAGAAAATTGATCATTTAGAATACAAAGTATTATCCATGCGCAATAAAGTTAATCGTTTAGAGGAGTTGTTCTTTAAAATGACGCACAATAACAAACCCCTGGAGGTTAAGTAATGAGCTCTGTAGCCAACTCTGTAGCAATTACCGCACTTTATACTCTGGGTAGAAAAGAAGTGGTTAGAATAATCCGTATTTGGTCACAAACCATATTGCCTCCAGCTATGACCATGACCTTGTATTTTGTTATTTTTGGTAACTTAATTGGTAAAAGAATAGGGCAGATGGGTGGTTTTGATTATATGACATTTATCGTTCCTGGGCTGGTTATGATGTCGGTGATAACCAACTCTTATGGCAATATTGTTTCGTCTTTCTTTGGTGCTAAATTTAGCAAACACATTGAGGAAATGTTGGTTTCTCCTATGCCTAATTGGGTGATTTTATTTGGCCATGTATTGGGAGCATTGTCACGTGGGATATTGGTCGGTAGTATCGTTATCGTTATTTCATTGTTTTTTACTGAAATTCATATTTATAATATTTGGATTGTAATATCTACCGTGATTTTAACCTCAATAGTTTTTGCTTTGGCTGGGTTTATTAATGCTTGCTTAGCAACAAAATTTGATGATATTGCTATTATTCCTGCCTTTATTTTAACCCCTTTAACTTATCTTGGCGGCGTATTTTATTCTATTTCACTGTTGCCAGATATATGGCAAACCATTTCGAAATTTAACCCGGTGCTGTATATGGTTAATGCCTTTCGTTATGGGTTTTTAGGTGTTAGCGATGTTAATATTTATCAGGCCTATGCGGTGATGCTAATATTCTTGGTTGTTTTGACTACAATTTGCCTGGCCATGTTGAATAAGGGTGTTGGTTTAAGAAGTTAATGCGTTGCTACATGCTCCGTCATTCCCTGTATTAAACTGAATTGTATTGCAAGGCACCCACGAGGGGATGCCACTACGGAGGTTTTGTATCAATTCACGATATAGAATGATTAATGCACAAACCTTTGATATGGCTATCTAGACATTTTATCTATAGACCAAAAAAAAGCGGAAAACAATTTCCGCTTTGAAGCTGTTAATTTTCTGAGGTGTTTTATATACTCATAAACCCACGCAATAACTCCGAACGACTTGGGTGTCTAAGTTTGCGCAAAGCTTTGGCTTCTATTTGACGAATACGTTCACGAGTTACATCAAATTGTTTACCCACTTCTTCAAGAGTGTGGTCAGTATTCATATCAATACCGAAACGCATACGTAGCACTTTAGCTTCACGAGGGGTTAATCCTTCGAGCAAGTTAGTTACGGTATTGGTTAAGCCATTTACTGTGGCAGAATCCAAGGGCGATAGAATATTGCCATCTTCGATAAAATCACCCAAGTGTGAATCTTCATCATCTCCAATCGGCGTTTCCATAGAAATAGGTTCTTTGGCTATCTTAATCACTTTGCGCACTTTATCCACTGGCATTTCAAGGATTTCTGACAACTCCTCAGCGGTTGCATCGCGGCCTTTTTCTTGTAACAACTGGCGAGAAACACGGTTAAGTTTGTTGATCGTTTCAATCATGTGCACTGGGATACGAATGGTGCGTGCCTGATCTGCAATCGAGCGAGTTATCGCTTGGCGAATCCACCATGTGGCATAAGTTGAAAATTTATAACCACGGCGGTATTCAAATTTTTCAACTGCTTTCATTAAACCAATGTTGCCCTCTTGAATCAAATCCAAAAATTGTAAACCGCGGTTGGTGTATTTTTTAGCAATGGAAATCACCAAACGCAAGTTGGCTTCAATCATTTCTTTTTTGGCACGCCTTGCTTTGGCTTCATTGACGGTAATGTTTCGGTTGATTTCTTTGATTTCTGGAATGGTTAATTTGTAACGGGTCTCCAAAAATTGCATTTTGGTTTGTAATTTAACAATTTCATCTTTATAGACGGCAAGCAAGGTTGAATTTTTAGGATTTTTCTCAATTGCAGAGTCAATCCAAGTTGGATCGGCTTCTTTGCCAATGAATGAGCGAATAAATTTACCGCGCATCATACCACATTGTTCTGTACAAATATTCATGATACGTCTTTCGATATAGCGAATATTTTCTTGGGCAATCTTAACTTGCATGTTGTATTTGGCGTTAAGCCTGACTGAAAACTTGAATTCAATCATGATTTCTGAAATTTGATTGAGGTATTTTTTTTGAATATCCTGAGCCAGACCTTTGCTATCAACTGATTTCAAGAATTTATTGTAGATTTTTCTTACGGCAATTAATCTTGATTTGACTTCAGCAGGATCTAGTCCTTTAGGCCCTTCATCTTCTTCCTCGTCACCTTCTTCAACAACATCGGTGGGTTTCCTTACTTTAGGAATGACAGCTTCTTCATGCGGGTTATAAACATCCAATACAACATCGGGCATCTTAAATCCTTCTACATCAATATCCGCCAATTCTTCTATCATGGTTTCGGCAGTTTTAGGGAATTTTGCAATGGCCTCAATGATAAAGTGAGCACTGCGTTCAATGCGTTTTGCGATGGCGATTTCTTCTTTTCTAGAAAGCAGTTCAACAGACCCCATTTCACGCATATACATACGAACCGGGTCAGTAGTACGACCGATATTGGCATCAACCGCTGACAATACAGCCATGGCTTCTTCGGTAGCAGTTTCATCGTCTTCTTTGGGCGCTTCATCATTTAACAATATGGTGTCTTCTTCAGGTGCTTCATCATACACTTGAATACCCATGTCATTAATCATTTGAATAATGTCTTCGACCATTTCTGTTTCAACGATGTCATCAGGCAAGTGATCATTGATTTCTGAATAAGTTAAATAACCTTGTTCTTTGCCTTTTAGAATCAATAACTTCATTTGAGATTGAGAGCCTGTTGGCGGTGGAGGTGTTGTATTTTGCTGTTGTTCCATAAATATATTCTTTAAGTTTCGGTCGTTATTGTTAGTTATTATAACGGATTATAATAAAGTTTTCGGTCAGTTCTAAGTAATTTGGTTGGTTAATAAATGGACCAACTCTATTTTTTCTTCTGCTGTTAATGCCGTTTGCACTTTTTTCTCACGCAAGCGTGCTATTTTATGCTTTTGAATGGTTTTTTCAAAATGTTTTTTGATATCTTTAAGCTCTAAGTGCATTTGTTCCTCATTTAGATCTAAAGATACGGTAGCCAGAGCACTTAAATGCGCAAATGCTTGGTGATCTCGAAAATTTTCTATCAATACAGCCGAACTAATATGTGGGCTTTGGTGGCAAAATTCAACTATTTCTTGCAATATATTTGCACCATTTTGTTGGATGTCACCCAAGGCTAGCTCTTTGGGGAAATTGATGACTAAATGTGGCTGGTTAACTAAGATAGCAATGGCTTTTCTAATCGGGTTCCATTGATCAATACTTTTTATATTTTGCGTTTTGGGTTTTAAGATAAAATCCACTTTGGTTTTGGTTAAACTGCTGACTTCTTCCAATAACAATTTACGAAACTGTCCTTTGGGCAATTCATTGATATAAACTTTGCTTTTGTCAATAAACTTGGCTCTACCGTCTATCGAGTTTAAATCAATATTCTCTTTGAGCTTGTTTAATAAAGATTGCGACAATGATGTGCCATCAACGATTTGTTGTTGGAATGCTTCTTGACCAAATTCTTTAACATAAGTGTCAGGGTCATGGTTATCTGGTAAAAATAAAAAACGAATATTTTTATCATCTCTGTACACAGGAAGAGAGATAACCAGTGCCTTCCAAGCGGCTTGGATACCCGCTTTGTCACCATCAAAACAAAAGACAATCTCTTCATAACTGCGAAGTAAAGTAATGATGTGGTATTCACTGGTAGCGGTGCCTAATGTGGCGACGCTATTTTTGATTCCTGCTTGGTGTAATGCGATAACATCCATATAACCTTCAACCACAATAATACTTTTGTCCTTGCTGTGTTTGCGTGCAATATTTAAGCCGTACAATTCTTTTCCTTTGTGAAACAGTGGAGTTTCGGGAGAATTGAGATACTTGGGCTTTTGGTCTGGCATGACTGCTCGACCGCCAAATGCGATGACACGTCCACGTTTGTCTTGAATTGGAAACATCAGGCGACCACGGAATTTGTCGTAAATTTTGCCACTGTCATTTTGTGCCAACAAGCCCGCTTGTATTAAATCATTTTGCGGAGTTCTTGGCATGTATTTAATTAAACCATCCCAGCGTTCTGGTGCAAAACCCACTTGAAAAACTTGACAGGTTTCTGCTGAGATGCCCCGATTTTGTATATATTCCTTAGCAAACTCGGATTGGTTGAATTCATTGACGAAATAGCGGTTGGCATTTTCTACTATTTCATACAGGTTTTTACTTTTTTTGCTGTGTTGGTAGTTCCCTTGGTTGGGTACTTCCAGACCAGCCATTTGCGCCAGTGTTTCTATACTGTCCACAAACTCCATGCCTTCAAATTCCATCATGAAACCAATCGCAGTGCCATGTTTTCCACAGCCAAAGCAATGGTAAAACTGTTTGTTTGGGCTAACAGTAAATGATGGGGTGTTTTCGGTGTGGAATGGACAAAGAGCCTGATAATCTTTGCCTGCTTTTTTTAAAGTAACGCGCGGCGAAATAATGTCGACAATATCAACTCTGTCTAATAACTGATCAATAAATTCGGAAGGTATGCCAGCCATTACATGTAATGAAGTTTAAAGTTTAAAGAGAGAAAATTTTATCACACTTCCATGTGCGATAGAGAAATGATTGCTTAGAGGAATGATTGATATTTATGATTGCAGCAAAGACTTGATTTTTTGACTAACGACACCCATATCGGCGCGCCCAGTCAGTTCAGGTCTTAACATGCCCATTACTTTGCCCATGTCGCCCATACCAGTAGCGTTAGTAGCAGCAATGGCTTTTTGAATCAATGCCTCTATTTCAGAGTCTGAAAGTTGTGTAGGAAGGTATTTTTCCAACACGCCAATTTCATAAATTTCTTGATCGGCCAAGTCATGTCTGTCAGCATCTTGATACTGTTGAGTTGAATCTTTGCGCTGTTTTACCATCTTAACAACAATATTTACCACATCGTCGTCAGTTAGTTCTTTGCGCTCATCCACCTCAATTTGCTTAATGGCAGCAGTTAAAAGCCGGATAGTACCTAACTTCTTCTTGTCCTTTGCCCGCATGGCATTTTTCATATCTTCTATAACAGTAGATTTTAAAGACATAATTATTTATCCTTATTTATTTATCCCTATAGGGTTTAGTACATACGCTTGCGCATTCTTTGTCTGCTGGCTTGACGTTGAGTACGTTTTACAGCAGCGGCAGCTTTTCTTTTGCGCTCTTGGGTTGGTTTCTCATAAAATTGTCTTTTACGTGATTCTGCTAATGTACCTGCTCTTTCACATGAACGTTTAAAACGTCTAAGAGCTATGTCAAATGGTTCGTTATCCCTTACTTTTACGCTAGGCATGAATGTCTACTCCAAATTGGTGGATTTTAAAAAGGTGAGCATTTTAACTGCAATGCAAGTCAATGACAAAGAAAAGTTTGTTTATTTATTGCTAAAAAGCGTTAAAATAGCTGTTTTTATCTTATTGGTTCAATATGTCCTTAGAAAAACGCTATAAAACCGTTCTAAACCGCATCAAATCAAGTGATGTAGAACTGCTTGCTGTTAGTAAAAAGCAAGCGATTGAAAAAATTAAAGGCCTTTATTATTTGGGACATAGAAAATTCGCAGAAAGTTATGTACAAGAAGCAGTCCAAAAGATTGAGCAGTTAAATGATTTAGATATCCAATGGCACTTTATTGGTCCGATTCAATCCAATAAAACCAAATATATCGCTCAATATTTTGACTGGGTGCAGTCGGTTGATTCGATTAAATTATTGACCCGTTTAAATAATCACAGAAACCATCAACAAGATAAATCTCAAGATAAGCTTAATGTGTTGTTGCAGTTAAAAGTAGGAGACGAAGAAAAAAAGCGCGGACTTAATGCCCAAGAGCTTTTGTCGGCCTGCCAAAAGTTCAAAGATTTCGAGTGCTTAAAGATTCGAGGATTAATGTCTATCCCAGTTCCTACACGGGATTATTCTCAACAAATTAAGCAGTTTAAAGAATGTCAGGAAGTCTTTCAATGTATGCGGAAAATAATTCCAGTTGACACCTTGTCAATGGGAATGTCAGGTGATTTAGAAGCGGCGATTGAATGTGGTTCAAGCATGGTTAGGGTTGGCACTGATATTTTTGGTCAGCGCGATTAATTCCTAAGTCGGCTAGGTTAGTTGTTGTTTAATAATCAAAAGCGGTTATCGCACAGCGGCGCAGCGTACACAGCGGAAGATCAAGGTCAAGATCAAGATCAAAAGCGTAACGCAAAGATAATCAAAAAGTCGAATTCTTTGCCTCTATGTGGAATGTAGTGGCGCGATTTATCGCGTCTGTTCTTTAAAAGTCATAAAGTCTAGAAATGCACGCGATAAATCGCGCACCTACAAATAACAACGTGAAAACTCATATCGGAAACGGTGCTTTAGCTTTGCCTTTTATTAAAAATAAAAACAATGTTGGTCAGCCCCTTAAGTCAGAATAGTTGTTACTTCTCTGTTCTGTTATAGTTTTGTGATTAATTAATAAATTGTAGCGGTTAAGATATGCAGTCATTATTGAAACAAGAGGTTTTTGCCATGAAAGTTATTTTAAAGTTAGGCTTGATGACGTCGTTTTTATTTACTTTACAGGTTCATGCAGAGGAGTATTCGGCTGAATATAGAGTTACCTTTATTGGTGAATGGACTGTTGTTTCTCACCCTATTGAATTCCCTGGTGGGGCTCATTTTTCTACATTGATTGGCAACACCCATAATGAAGAAGGTTTTATTTGGCGAGCAGCAGGAATTGCCTCAACTGGCATAGAGCAAATGGCAGAAACAGGTGGCACGGGTTCTTTAGCTGGTGAAATCAACAACATGATAATGAATACTGGTAGTTCAGAAGGCCTTATATTTGGTAACGGCAATATAGGTGCAACTGGCACGGATGTAATCGAGTTTGGCATTACAGAGTCTCACCCTTTATTTAGCATTGTAACCATGATTGCTCCCAGTCCGGATTGGTTTGTTGGCGTACATGGTATAAATTTACTTCAAAGTGGTATTTGGGTTGATGAATTAATGATAGACTTGCCAGCCTATGACGCTGGAACCGATAGTGGTAGCACATTTACCTCTGGAAACATAAATACTTCTCCCCTTGAGTCAATTCAACAAATCTCCCAATCGCCTTTACCAAATGGTACACCATTAGGCGTACTGTTATTTGAGTTAGTTAGCAGCGAAGGCGCTCCAATACTTCTATTTGCCAATGGTTTTGAATAAAGTCAGTTGTCTTACAGTTGTACATCAATTCACAAGCTACCTATTGAATAAACGGCTTTATGCGAAATGCACGCGATAAATCGCGCACCTACAAATCACAACACGAAAACTGATACCGCCAGTGGTGGCAATATATACCTCTATATAGTTCTCAGATGATATCCCTTAAGCAGCTCTTGTTGCTGTACGTAAACAAGCACTGGAACTACGTTCTATAAAATAGAAAGCAACCTCCTATTTTTCGAAATGTACATATAACTACATTTACATTATACTGAGCTAAGGAGCTTGTCCGAGAATAGAAAAAAATAATATTTTAAAAATTGTAAATTGTTACCTATTGCTAGGTTATATATTTTAGATTTTTCCGATTTTTTTTAATTAACTATTCTGGGACAAGCTCCTAGAGTGAATTCTAGCTCATATTCGTTTATAACTTGAGGAGTACATTTACAATGAACAAAAAAAACAGTATTAAAAGAAATCTACTGATTGCTTCGATGCTATCTAGCTTAAGCTTTGCCGCCGTAGCAGAACAAGCCAAAGGTGCTGATTTTTGGTGGCCAAATCAGCTAAACCTTAGTCCGCTTAGACAGCATTCGGTTGAGTCCAACCCAATGGGCGAAAAATTCAACTACGCTGAAGAGTTTAAAACACTTGATTTAGATGCAGTAAAAAAAGACATCAAAAAAGTGTTAACAACCTCACAAGATTGGTGGCCTGCTGATTTCGGGAATTATGGTCCATTTTTTATACGTATGGCATGGCACAGTGCTGGGGTTTACCGTATATTTGATGGTCGCGGTGGAGCTTCTGGTGGGCAACAACGCTTTGAACCTCTTAATAGTTGGCCTGATAACGTCAACTTAGATAAGGCGCGCCGCCTACTTTGGCCAATTAAACAAAAATACGGCAGCAAAATTTCATGGGCTGACCTGATGATTCTTACTGGCACTGTTTCTATGGATTCTATGGGTTTTAAAACATTTGGCTTTGCTGGTGGTCGTGAAGATGATTGGGAACCTGAGTTAGTTAATTGGGGTCAGGAAAAAGAATTCTTAACTTACTCTAAAAGATTTAGCAAGGACAAAAAGCTCGACAGGCCGTTAGCTGCTGTAGAAATGGGGCTTATTTATGTTAATCCAGAAGGTCCTGGTGGTAACCCTGATCCCATATCTGCGGCTAGAGATATTCGGACAACTTTTGGTCGCATGGCAATGAACGATGAAGAAACAGTTGCTTTGATTGCTGGTGGACACACATTTGGTAAAGCCCATGGTGCAAAAAGCCCCAAAGGTTGCGTTGGAAAAGAGCCTGCTGTAGCAAGCATTGAAGAGCAAGGAACGGGGTGGAAAAATGATTGTGGTACAGGAAAGGGTGCTGATACTATTTCAAGTGGCTTAGAGGGTGCATGGACTATAACTCCAACAGCATGGAGTATGAACTTTTTACAAAATCTACTTAGTATGGAGTGGGTGCAAACAAAAAGTCCAGCAGGTGCTACTCAATGGACACCCAAGAATGCAAATGAAGTTAAATTTGTACCGGATGCACATGACTCATCGAAGCGACATGCACCCATGATGTTTACCACCGATTTAGCTCTTAAATTTGACCCCAGTTATAGAAAGATTTCTGAGCGTTTCTTAAAAAATCCTGAAGAGTTTGACCTTGCGTTTGCTAAGGCTTGGTTCAAGCTAACTCATCGTGACATGGGGCCAAGTACCCGTTATCTTGGTGCGGATGTTCCCAAAGAAGCATTAATTTGGCAAGATCCTATTCCTGAAATTGATTACGATTTAGTGGATGCTAAAGATATTAATAAACTTAAAAAAGCGATTTTAAAATCTAATCTAAGCATTCCTCAATTGGTAACAACGGCTTGGGCTTCTGCATCAAGTTTTAGAGGGACGGACATGCGTGGTGGTGCTAATGGTGCGCGTATTGCCCTTGAGCCACAAGTAAATTGGGGAGTCAATAATCCAACCGATCTTGCGAATGTACTAGAAACCTTAGAAGCAATACAAAGTAAATTCAACGCAAAGTCTTCGGGTAAGCAAATATCACTTGCAGACTTGATCGTCTTGGGTGGGGCTGCGGCTATTGAGAAGGCGGCTGATGATGCTGGTTTCAAGGTAAATGTTTCTTTTGCTCCAGGTCGTGCTGATGCTATTCAGGAACAAACTGATGTAAAGTCTTTTGCAGTACTAGAACCCACTGCAGATGGCTTCCGCAATTACTTTAGTGTCCAGAACAATACCAAATCACCAGCAGAAATGTTGATTGACAAAGCCAGTAACTTAACATTAACTGTGCCTGAAATGACTGTGTTAGTAGGAGGAATGCGCGTGTTGAATGCCAATGCTGAAAAATCATCAAATGGTGTGTTCACCGATAGACCTGAAACTTTGAGTAATGATTTTTTTGTGAACCTGCTTGATATGTCCACTAAATGGACAAAATCAGCTAAAGTTGAAGGCTTATATGAAGGGCTAGAACGTGAGTCTGGCAAGTTAAGATGGACAGCAACACCAGTTGATTTGGTCTTTGGTTCTAATGCAGAGCTTCGTGCTATTGCTGAGGTTTATGCTTTTGATAGCTCAAAAGAGAAGTTTGTTAATGACTTTGTTGATGCTTGGGTAAAGGTCATGAGATTGGATCGTTTTGATTTAGCCATGAAGTAACCCACATTTGGGTTTGACAATAAAAGCACTGCATTTTTTTCTACAAGAGAAAAATGTGGTGTTTTTTTACTTGTAATAAGTGATTTTCCCAGAGGTATTTATAGCCGGTTTCAAAGAAAATGTTGTAAATAGAGTGTTCTTAACCTAAATCAATTTCCAACAATAAAATAATGCTTACAATGAGCAGATGAATAAGATTTCCAATAAAGAAATATAATTTTTCCAAAAAAATAGATTCCTTGTCAAAAGGAATTTTGTTGGTGCGTTTTCTAAACACCCTGATAATAATTATTGTGTAACTTTAAAATTAAGTCCATCTATATTTTGATTATATAAAGTGATGACATATTGCTCTATGAAGCTTCTAATCTTTATTTCAGTACCTTGAGAATAATTGGGATATAAATCAAAATTTCCATCGTATTGACTGGACAGTAATAAAAATGCAGAGGCCCATAACATAAAATGAGATTCATAATAACTATTCAAATTATTCCATTTTACATTTGATGTGCTATCAAGATTATTGAAGTGAATAGCATTCGTATCAATCACTTGTGTTGAGAATTTAAAGAAATATTTATAATATTCTTGCTTCCACTCCAAGATATCATGTTTGAATGCATATTGCATGACTAAATGATGTTGACCTACTATTTTGTTATATGATGCAATACTTTGATTATTACTGATTATTGTTTGTGTAGCAGGGATGGTAAAATTCCATTGAAGTTCTGGAATTATACTATTTTTAAAAATGAATTTTTCTTTGCATTCTTGGTATTGATTGATATCTGTACATGTTAATTGTGGGTTGTTTTCATTAAATAACAGTGAAAGCAATATCAACAGTTCATCTTTACTTTGTTCATTTATATTTGGATAATTTGATAGATTAGTAATGATATCTTCATAGATAACAGATAATGCCTGGGACCCTGAAAAGCCAATAGATGAAAACCCAAATATATAGGGGAAGCCATATGAATCATAGCCCCAGTCTTTTCCTCGATTTGAATAGTTCCATCGATAGACTCCATTGGTTGTGTCCATATAATTTGTTGTTTGCCAAATGCCTTGATGAAATTGAGCGACATCTTCAACTTCAACTTGTAATGGATCTCGTTTAATTTGTATAGCATCTTTAACCAAAATTTCATTATAATATACATACTCGGCACTTCCAATTGGGTATGAGTTTTTTAATGCATTATAAAATACAGGCCATTTTGCCAAATAATGCGACGTATCTAGACCAATTCTATCAACCACAGACTCTAGCAAATTACAGGTTTCACTGTTTTCATAAAAGTCTTCACCCTCATGTTTTATGCTACATCTTTCATCTGTTGGAATTGCTTGATAGCTTCCATTGATTTTACCGGCATATTTATAATCATTAGAATTTTTTCTTATACCCGGTTGCCAAATAAAACTGCCATCTTGAGAATCATTCCAATAAATACCTTTGTTTAGGAGCATAAAAGAATAGTTTGAAATGGCATCAATGTGTATGTTTGCGTTTAAAGACAGCTTACTTCTGTGTTGACTTAATGACGATGCAGAGGTAGTTATTAATAAATCAGCAGCACTAATAACAGCAGAATTTTCATCAGGCAATGGTAAGCCATAAATTTTATCGGTTGATATTACATAGACTGTTTTATGGGCTTGATAGGCTGGATTTCCATCTGAATCTACAACATTATAAGTTAATAGATAATTGCCGATAATATTGCTATTAACAACGCCATTTATACAAATATCTTGGCTAATATCGCCATCTTTATAATCGCTAGCTGTGGTTCCATCACGGTAACTAAATCCTTGTTGGATTGATAATTCATTGGGACCATTTAATGAAATTATGGGATTGTTGCTGTTATACAAATACATATCATCAATTTTTCCTGAACCGTATATAAAAAACGCATTAATTGAAATAACACTGTTATCATTTTCATATTTTTTAATATCAGCATCAAAATTTCGATTAATTGTATGCCAAGAATTATCGATAACAGACACGCCTAATCTATGGCGAATATAACCCGGGCGATACATGCCCTCTTCGTCGGTATCTGATGAGCTATAGGCTAAATATCTGTGCCCCTTTTGGGTATTGATTGAAATAAGGACATTAAAGGTTTCATTGTATCTAAAGCTCCACTTAATACTGCTGTGTTCAAAATCATTAAAATCAGTTAATTTATAGCCATTTAAGCGCCCAGTACCACTAAATTGAATGACTAAACTGTCTTTAAGTTCATCAAATACATTGGTGATATTTGCACCATTTGGAGTATTGTCAGAGACAATCCAACGATTTGTAGTCCCATCTTCTGCGTCTTCAAAAACTGTATTGTTATTGTTTTTCTCAAAGGATGTAGTAACTATTTAGCGAGTTTAAACTCATTTATGTAAGTTGTTGATTTATAAGACTTTGAAAGCATGGATTCTTTCGGGAGTTTACATGGACGTATTTACGTGTCCTTATAAATCAATAACTTACAGCTAATTTTAAGAATACGCTAAATAGTTACAGGATGTATTAAATAAAAAATCTGAAATACAATGCAACTTTGTTTCAGCATACACCATTGAAGGTTCAAAAACTATTAAACTAAATAGTAATAAAGTTTTGTAATTAAGCATATTTTTATAGTCTTTAATAATGTATTGGTCATGTATTATATTTAAGATTACCCTCAGATATCGTGAACTGCGTCATTATTATATTGATACTTTTAATAAACTTCAATACATGTTCTCTACTTAAGGAGGTACAGTATATTCCAATCTTGTGATGAACCTGAAATTAAAGAATTCATGATTTTTTAAACTCACCGTCTTATCCACATTCCCCTAGCGATTGAAGAAACCTTCAGGGTGATTGAATATTTGAATAGTTTTTTGCTCCAGAATCATTCGATATCGGGCAAGGTCTTAGAGTCTCCATACTCGGACAAGCTCCTAAAATCGACATTAGAACCAATAAAGTCTATCAGGTTAATTCAAGTTTAAATTTCACCAAATAAAATTGAGATTAGAATCGGATATTGGATTATAAAATGTTATTTTTAATCTCCTATGTTAGGATAGTTGTGATACAAATTTTGAAAAATTTAACGAATATCAATTTACCTTAGAGCTGTTATCAATACAATAACCTAATGAAATACATAACAACCAAAGAAATACAATTTTACCATGACAATGGCTATTTGGTTAAAAAGAATTTTGTTTCCAAAAAGCTATTGGATGAACTTCAGGACAAAACCTTAGAACACTTGAAAAGCCGTGTTGAGCCTTTTGAATTGGAACAAGAGGTGGATTATCCAGGTTCTCCAAAATCCATAGATGATAAAGGCGGGGATACCATTCGTCGATTAAAAATGGTCTATACCCGCGATAATATCTTTTCAAAATGGGCGAGTCATCCTGACGTTGTTTCGGTTCTTTGGTCTTTGTTCGATTCCAAGTCTTTGTTTTTGGTGCAATCTCACCACAATTGTATCATGACCAAACAACCACAATATTCATCAGAAACCCATTGGCATAAAGATGTTCGCTATTGGAATTTTGCTAACAATCAATTAATCAATACTTGGTTACCACTGGGCGATGAAACTTTAGAAAATGGTTGTTTGCAGGTGATACCAAAAACTCACCTTTGGAGTGTCGATAAAGACAGTTTAGACCAGCGTTTGTTTTTGCGAAAAGATTTGGCAGAAAACCAACCGTGGTTAGATCAGTCTGTTAATGTCGAATTACAAAGAGGTGACTTGTTGTTTTTTCATGCTGCCTTGTTCCATGCGGCAGGAAAAAACCGCACTCACCAATCCAAAAATGCTGTGGTTTTTACTTATCACAGTGAAAAAAACCAGGAAATAGCCAATCCATTTCCTGATTTGAAGGCAGTTTCAGTTTAGAATAATTCAACTTTGTTGGCAGTTTCTTCGCATAATTCATCCAATGGCCATGATTTTAAAATTTCAATATCCTCTTTTCTTGATATGGTATAGATTTCTAAATTAGCCAGTTTATATTTTTCTCCAACCATTTTACCTCTAACCATTTTTCCACCTGATTTTCGTATATATATTCTGAGTTTTGATTTTTTTAAAGCGTCCCAAAACTCACCAGTGCCACGATCTAGTTTTTTGATAAACATTTGTGGGCAATAGGATTGGCTGAAAGTGACCTCTGCATTAAATAAAGAGTGATTCAATGCTCGCATTATTCTATAGCCTTCACCACTGGTTTGCGCACTTGAACCTTTCAGAAAAGCCACATCATCAAATATTTTCATCATCAATGATGTGGCTGTTTCTTTATCAGCACTATAAAGTGTTTTATATACAAAACGCATGGCTTCATTTTCATCCTTGAAATCAGGAATTTTTATATCAACTAACTTAGCTAATTCAGCTTGTGCTTGCTTTTCTTTTTGTATCGATTCTAGGAGCTTGTCCGAGAATAGAAAATCTATTACAGAAAAGCTGAATTTGTGCCATTTTTAGCTTTTTTTCGTCACATAGCGGAGCTATTCTCCTCAAAAAAGCCAAAAATCGCCCTAAACCCAGCTTTCCTTCATGACGATTCCTATTCTCGGACAAGCTCCTAGTGTTGGTAGTTTATCAAAATCTGAACGACTGTATTGTTTGGTCTCAAGGACTTTGCATTTAGTTAATTCCCCAATAATTCGATTGAATGGTCCTTTTATTTCATCTCGATAAAAACGCAATCCCCTTAAGCATTGAGTGGTTTCTACTTGATTGCTTCCAACTTTAGCCGAATATATGATATTAAATTTGACTCTGAATGAGTTTGGTGTGTACCAAAATACTTCTCTATCTTCGACGGTTGCTAAGTTTATTTTCGGTTCTTGAAAGACAAGATCACTATAACTAGTTAACGCCACTTTTATGTTTTTCTGTATTAAATCAAGTAGTACACTTTCTTTAGGGATATCTAGTCCTAATACTTGAGTTGTTAATGGCTTAACCATATCAAAGTCATAGTTTTGTCCATTAATTTGAAATTGTACAAAGCCTCCGACTTTTACTGTAGCATCGGGGTATTCTTCAATATTTGCATTGACTATATAAGCAAAGCCTCTTTGCCATCTTTGTCGTAATTCATAAGTGGAATTTCTACCTGCATTATCAGATAACTCAATATCTGAACGTCATTTTTTTCTTAAAAAAGACAGGACTTGTTTATCTGTTGGTTTGGATGTAAAAGACAGTTGCAGAGGTTCGTTTGCAACTTCTTCAGATTCATTATCACTTCCACAAGCACTTAATAGAAATGCTAGAGTTGTTATTAAAAATACTTTCATTTTGTTTTTTTCAATCATTATTTTCACCACTGTAATATTATTGTTGTATTATTATCGACATCAAACCATTGCTGTGCAGTCCATTGTTCATCTCTAAGATAACTAACTCGAACTTGCATAACGCCTAAATCATTGCGAATATGGATACGCATGTTTTCATTGTTGTTGTCATCCGTGCCTTGAATGATGAGTTGTGGT
>CAZLZZ010000042.1:0-22735 GCA_964564165.1 uncultured Alcanivoracaceae bacterium
ACTACCTTCTTCACCAGTTTTAGTACCACTACCTTCTTCACCAGTTTTAAAGCACATTTGAACGAATATTCCTGCACCATCTTTTTCAACTTGTAGTGAATACGATAATGCATTTGTTGCAAAAAGGGTGGCTATTAGTAATAAGTTTTTTTTTTCATGATTATTTCTCTATTTTATATTCTAAAAACGAATATCCGTATTCTGGGTAAGTCCCTGTATTCACATCCTCTTCATAATCAGCCATTAACTCATTGATTTCATTTCTAAAACTTTGAGTTTTTTGCTTTATATCTTTATGAAGGCTAATAAATTTGGTTGGATTAATTTGAGTGGAGAATACAGTTCTTTGTACATAAGTATCTTCATTATCTTTAATTTCCGAATTAAAAATTACTGTATTTACAATGCGATTTATTTGATTTGCAGTGACTTCAGAATAATTAACATCGTCTTTCATGGTCTTTGGCATCAGGTTTATTAGTTCAACTTTTTCGCCTAGGTCTCTTAAGTTTCCATTATTTATCATCTCTTCAAGAATGGCATTGTATGTTAGTGTGCCAGAGGCTCTTTGTTCACAAATGCTTTGAAATGTCCGAAAAGGGCCTGTTTTTGGTATTTTTTTGGATCTATAAATTTTATGTGCAACCCAATTAATATCTTCGAGTATCATGGCCATTTTGCTGGGCTTTGATCGCGGCATTTCTCCACGAAGGTGTTTGTTGATATATCTCCTATCTATTCCTGTCCTAATAGCTATGGCAACATTGCTGGCTTCGGGGTCTTGTAATTTGGCTTGGAGTACAAGGTTTTCATCTAATGAATTGATAAACTCATTTCTGGGCAAGCGAAATTTAAGGATAATTTTTGCTATGGCTTTTGATAACAACGACAGTGCTTTCTTCTTTAACTCTAAGCTTTCTTGTATTTTTGGGTTGGTATTCATAATTAATTTCCATTTGTGCAAACTTCCACACAGTTGTTTTGCCAGTGTCTCCTATAATGGAGGCTCGTGGGTAAATGCTACGACGCGAGTCTGGTCAAAGCTCCGACAGTAGCAATTTTAGTGGGATTGCACAACTCCACGGTTGTGCGCGAACTAGCAGAGAGAACAGGCTCTGCTAGTTCATTATATTTTCCCAGCTAAATGCACCATTAATATAAGAAGACACGCCATCAATTTTCTGTGAAAATCACAATACAATTTGTGATGCAATTCACATATTCTCATTAAAATCAACATTGTAATCAATACTGCTAAATTTTTAGTATGATGAATTAAAGCCACTATAGCATGTTCCCCTCTTAAAACGCTACAACTTACTTCTAATTTTAAGCATCCTTGTGTTTTTGGATTGATATTCATAATTATTGCTATTCTTAATTATTTTCCCATTGTGCAGATTGGAGCAAGATTGCTTAATAAACACCTCCTATAATGTAAGCTCGTGGGTAAATGCTACGACGCGAGTTTGGTCAAAGCTCCGACAGTAGCTATTTTAGTGGGATTGCACAACTCCACGGTTGTGCCGAACTAGCAGAGAGAACAGGCTCTGCTAGTTCATTATATTTTCACAAAATACTATTTTGTCACTATTTTATCAAAAACACACTTCAGCAAAAAAATCAAATACTGCCAAAATCTTGGTATGACGAATTAATTCGGTACTATAGTTATGTTCCCCTCATAAAAACCCCGCACTTTACTCCTTTAATTTTAAGCTTCCTTGTATTTTTGGATTGATATTCATAATTATTGCTATTCTTAATTATTTTCCCATTGTGCAAACTTCCACACAGTTGTTTAACCAGTACCTCCTATAATGGATTCTCGTGGGTAAATGCTACGACGCGAGTTTGGTCAAAGCTCCGACTGTAGCTATTTTAGTGGGATTGCACAACTCCACGGTTGTGCGCGAACTAGCAGAGAGAACAGGCTCTGCTAGTTCATTATATTCCTCTTACTATATACATTTATACGAGTGTATATAAGAAACCCCTTCAATCTTCTGTTAATATCGCAGCACAATTCACACACCTTCAACAAAATCAATACGCACCGAAATTTTGCTAGGGTGATTTAGTTTTACACTTTGGCATATTTCCATCTTATTATTCTACAACTTTATTTTTTTTACTGTGTTCGTTGGTTCTTAAAGCTTAGTTAAAGCCACAACTGTTCAGCTTTCATTCATTGATATTTCGCTAAACTGCAGTCAACTTTTAATACTTTTAAAACTTTTAATTAACCCGAAAGGTGACAGCATGATAACATTAAAAATATTTCTTAGGTGTTTTGCGTTAATGGCAATGTCAATATCAATATCAAACAAGGCTCTAGCTGGATATTATGATAAGAACTATACTTATGCGCAGGTGGTCGATGTTCATCCCATCTACGAAGAGTATAGAATTCCACAAAACCGCAGAATCTGTAACGACAACAATCGCGCTAGATCACATGGGTCACCACATGCAAGCAATGGCGGCGGCGCAATAATTGGCGGTATACTTGGTGGGATTATTGGCAACCGATTTGGTAAAGGCAGTGGCAGACGTGCAGCGACTGCAGCTGGTGTTATTGCTGGGGCGGCAATAGGATCCAAGTCCAGACCGCATGGATATAACAACAGATATAGAGCGTCTTGTTATACCCAAAGAGAATACAGAATTGAACAACGAATAACAGGTTATGATGTTAGCTATAAGTACAATGGACACGTTTATCAAACCAGATTAAATAACCACCCTGGTGACCGTGTCAGAATACAAGTAAATGTACAAGTGGCTGAACATTAAATTTTCACCCTATTTTACTGGCTCTCTCGCCATTAATTTGGCAGCCCTCTGAAAAGAGGGCTTTTTTTTGTAAATTCCATTGTTCTATAAAATATACGGGTTAAAATAGCGAAATGCAGAAAACATTTCACCAGACATTTACATTCCTTGATTGGCATTTAGATAAAACCAATCATACTTTGTCATTAAATTATCAAATTGAAAATTTGGGTAAAGTAACTGAAGTTCTATCATTCCCGCCTTTTAATTCCAATAAGTCACTAGAAAAAGAGATTGATAAAGCCTGTGAATTGATTCATCTAATGTGTGGAGTTAGCTATTACAAAGCAGGACTGGCAAAAGAAATAAGGTTTGACCATTATTGTCCTTCAAAGCAAATGAGCCAATTCGTTGAAAAAACATGGAAACATGGATTGGCTGAATTGGCTTTTGAGAATGGAGTTAGTTTTAAGGTCAGTTTTTTTAAAGGGGTCAGTACCCTTTTAAATAAAAACCTTCCTGCTGAAGAGCTTTTTTTAAAAAGGGTACTGACCCCTTTAAAAAAACAGGCACTTGTCCCTTTAGGCGGTGGCAAAGATTCGTTAGTCACCATTGAAGAATTAAAGCAACAAGGCAAAGACATCCATTTATTTATGGTTGGAAATTCGGCATTAATCAAACAAGTAGCAGCTTTTGTTGATTTGCCATTGATTCAGGTTAAACGCCAGATAGATTTGAAGCTAATAGAGTACAACAAAATAGGCGAAGGCTTTAATGGACATGTTCCCATTACTGCCATTATTTCTTCAATTGCAGTGTTGGCGGCTTTGCTTTTTGATTGTAACGAGGTGGTTTTTTCCAATGAAAAATCTGCTGATAGTGCCAACACAATCAATTCTGATGGCGATGAAGTGAACCACCAATATTCAAAAAGCCATGAATTTGAAAAAGATTTTTCAGTAATATTGGCTAAGGAAATAACGCCAAATATTAATTATTATTCGCAACAGCGAAAATTTTCCGAGCTAGAAATACTTGAAAAATTCAGTCATTATCCTCAATTTTTCCCTGTTTTTTCAAGTTGTAATAGAAATTTTCACATAGATGGTTCCCACAATAAAACAACAAAATGGTGTTGTGATTGCCCAAAATGTAGATTTGTATTTCTAGGGCTAGCACCTTTCGTTGAAAAATCACAGTTACTGGCAATTTTCGGGAATAACTTATTAGATGACTTGTCACAGAAAAACGGTTTTGCTGAGTTGCTCGGTATTCAGGGCTTCAAACCTTTCGAGTGTGTTGGAGAGATACAAGAAAGTCAACAAGCTTTTTCGATGATTCAAAACAGGCAAGCATGGAAAGATGATAAGCTCATAAGACATTTCAAAGAAAGCCTTACTCAGTCCAACGTCAAAAAACAACAAGAATCTAAATCGACTCTGACCCCAATAAAAATGAGTCAAAAAAATATTGCGATTTGGGGTTTTGGGGTAGAAGGCAAGGCAACGGCTGAATATTTACAAAATAAAGGAATTGATTTTAAGGTGTTGTGTAGTGAAAAAGAAAAGTATGATTCTTATTCATGTATAACCGCACAGGTCGATCAGTTACTTTTGGACAGTTTTGATTTGGTCATTAAGTCACCAGGAATAAGTCCCTATACAAGTTTATATAAAAACTCCAGATGTGAGTTTACTTCATCTACTGCAATTTGGTTTGCCAATGAAAAAAAATCAAAAGTGATAGCGGTAACGGGAACCAAGGGCAAGAGCACCACAGCAAGTCTTTTGGCGCACGTACTTTCACTATCAGAACAAGGTTTAAAGGTGGATTTGGTGGGCAATATTGGTCAGCCATTAATTGTTTCAAGTACTCAGTATGACTACATTGTCTTAGAATCTTCGAGCTTTCAGATTTATGATGGCAATATCAAAGCCGATATTGTCGTGATTACCAACTTATTTCCTGAGCACATCGACTGGCACCAAGGTGAGGATAATTACTTTTTCGATAAATTAAAGATTCTAGATTCTGCCAGTGTGAAAATTTTGAATGCCACCAATACCAAGCTGAATGAGCTAGTTAATGACCAAGAGGCCATTTATTTTAATGATTCCAATAATTATCATGTAAAAAATGAGGTACTTTATTATCAGTCAAAGTGGTTGTTGTCTTTGCAAGACATACAATTAATGGGCGCACACAATTTGGAAAATATAGCAGCAGTTTTAATGGTTTGTGACCAATGCAATCTAGACAGAGAAAAATCCTTGGCATCAATCAAATCATTTGAGCCGTTGCCACATAGATTGCAATCTTTGGGGAAAATAGGCAAACATTTTGCCATCAACGATAGCATTGCGACTACTCCGATGGCAACCATCGCGGCTTTAAAAACCATTGATCTATCTAATACCACATTGCTTATCGGTGGTTATGATCGAGGTCATGACTGGAGTGAGTTTGTAGAGAATTTAATATTGAACAGCCCAAAACTTATCATCGTTGCTGGGGGAAATGCCGACTCGTTAATGTTATTGTTGAAAGAAAAAAATGCAACAGGCAATTATATGCTGCAGAAAAATCTTAAAGATTCAATCAATTATGCCGTGAAAAATACACAAGAAAATGGTTTAATACTGTTATCACCGGGTGCCCCCAGTTTTGATCAGTTCGAGAGTTACGTTAAACGGGGCGATTTTTTTGCAGAGGAATTAATGAAATATGTTTAAAGCCATTATATTTTTAGTAATATTAGTATTTGTTACAGCACAAAGTCTTGCACAAGAAGACTCCATCACCATTCCACAAACTTTGTTGGATCAAGTTGACAAAGGTCACGCAGAGTCTGCCTACTTTATTGCCACACAATACAACAACAAAAGCGTTGATAATGAAAAGTTTTATGAGCAAGCCAAAGTGTGGATGCAAAAAGCAGCAGGGATGGGCTACCCACAGGCTATGTACGAATTGGCACAGATGTTCGACTATGAAGAGTTGGAAAACAAAGCACTAGAATGGTACATGAAGGCTTCCGAATTTGGCCATTCTGATGCCATTTATAGTATTGCTTCTATTTATATCAGAGGCAATGATGCTGAGTCTAGTGATTGCCTAAAGGCTTATCAATGGTATGAAAAAGCCGAAGCCAAGGAAAATATTGTGGCTTACAATGACCATGCTTGGTCACTGGCAACCTCGCCTGATAAGAAATGTAGAAACCCAGAAAAAGCCTTAAAAGTATTTTCAGTAGTTAATAGCTATTACAAAAACAACTTAGAAACCATGCCGTTGGCCTATTTGGACACCCAAGCTGCGGTACATGCAGCGATTTCAGATTTTAATCGCGCCATTGAATTACAACAACAAGTTGTTGATAGTCTTGATAAGTACAGTAAAAACCGAAAGGCCTTTGTTGATAGACTAGAAAGTTACAAAAACCGCCAGATTTGGTTTCAAGGAAATTAATTTTAGATTTATTGTTGTACCAGTTTGTTAGTGTTCGGCTAAGGTTGTATGGTGGGTAAACCCACCTTACGTTTGTTCTGGTTCAAGTTTTCTCCATCCAGGATTTATTAATTGTAGTGCTAGTACGATGCCTCAGCGTCATTGCGAGGAGCGAAGCGACGTGGCAATCCCCCATAGTCAGACGATAACCCTAACAGATTGCCACGTCGTTTATACTCCTCGCAATGACGAGTCTCTTTGGTATACTTATGAAATATCTATAGTCGTTGAGTTAGTCTTCAAAACTTGATTTAAATAGCACATTAAAGTTACTTAAATCAGGAACCAAAACAGTACTGGTTACGGTATTGTTTAAAACTGGGTTTGCAACACTTATAGAAATAACCCCTTGTTTGGGTAGTGCAGGTGCAGTGAATGAAAAGCTAAATAACATGCCCCAATCTTGTTCATTTGTGACGTCACCTGAAATATGTACAAGATTATTGGAAAAATCAACTGCCCAATCATTGGCTGCATTGTCATCCGAATCAGAAAATACCCAGTTAGTAATTAATGGTGAGTCAATTAATGGCAAGGTAAATTGATTAAATCTTGGATCAAAATCATAGTTCTCAATGGCATAATTGTAACGGAATAAATCATTGCCTAGGTCAACTACTTTAACTGCTACCGTAAAATGCCCTTCATTGGTGCTTTGTGTTTGCGAAGATTCAAGTGCGGAAATGGTATTGGGTGTGACATAGTTATCTAACGCTGCGCCATTGTTGAAATCTGTGCCTTCGTTCATCGCCCATCCACCACCGCCATTTGGAGCGGGGGCAAACGATCGATAGCCCATAGAATTGAAAATATCAATATCATCTCGGATAATATACCACGCCTGAAAAAACAATTGGCTATTACTTGGATCGGTCAATTCATTCGTATCAGAAATTAGTCTATTTTGTCCAAGACCTGTTGAATAAATTTGTTGACTACCAGTACAGTTTGGGTCAAAGAAAGACCCGCAGTTTTCCCATATACCAGAAAATGAATCTAGTTCTTGTCTTGGTCCTAAATCACTGTTTGAATCATTGTTGCCAACACCATAGACATCTTCACATCCCAGGCCTAATACATGACCTCCTGGGCAGGGGCAATTGGTGTTGATTGTGAAAAATGCATGTTTGATACCAGAGAGCCCAATTTGTTCAAATCGTCCGTCAATCTCACGATATATTGACCAAATTAAATAGGGGTGTTGATCGTTATTATAGGGGTCGGCAGGGCCCGTAAATTTTATGTGCCATGCAACGTCAGCAGTTCCAATGTTTTTTAGGCTGGCGCGAGGAGCAATAATAATTTTTTCAGGGGTTACACTGCCTACATGCGTGAGTTGATTCACATTTAACAGGGTAACATCAACATCTCCAGCAGGTGGCCAAATTGGGTTAGAAGCACATGCAATGGCTTCGATAGACTTTAATGATGTTTTGGCGCCCTTGGGAATGACGAGTTTATTGTACACATGTAATTGTGCAATGACTTCGCCTGCAATATGTGGAGATTTTAATAGTTTTGCCAATGTTTGGGTTGCGATAAGGTCGATATTAGACATTCGCATTAATTTTTTATCAATGTCAAACTCAAGATGAATGCTGCTGGCAGTAAATAATTCATTGTTGTTGTCATCGACTAAAACAAAATTAACGATATCACTTTTATTAAAAACAGCAGTGGGTTGCAGCTTTAATGAACTGATATTTAGGGTTGTATTTTTATGGGTTAGACTGACATCGGTAATTATAAGTAAATGTCCGTTGGTGATTTTAGTGATTATTCCGTAGGGAACTTGCATCTCAAGGGCACTTGATTTTTTTATCGGGAATACTAAATGATTAGAACTCCAGTGCTTATTTGGGAACTCTGGCGCAGGGTTAACTGTGATTTTATTTAAGGATAATTTTTCATACATAAAACGCAAATCGGCTTCTCCACCAAAAGCCTTCCAACGAAATTCTGATTGTTGTTGCTTATCCGGTACATCCAAATTTTTCAGCCATTCGTTTGATGCATAAGAATTTACACTAAAAATACATATAATAAATAAAAATAAGTGTCTCACAATTGCCTCTGTTTGATTATTTTAATAATGAAAAAACAATTTCCTTATAAATTCTTTCCAAAAGTATGACATCATCAACCAAGACTTTTTCATCGATTTGGTGGATGCTATCATTTATAACACCCAATTCTACTACATTGACGCCAAAGGGTGCAACAAACCTTCCGTCTGAGGTTCCGCCAGCGGTGTTAAACAGTGTTTTTTGTTGGGTAACCTTCATTATGCTGCTTTTTAGGGTCTGTTTTAACCTTTCACATTTGCTGTGAAAAGGCCGGCCGGAAAGTTCCCAAACTAGGGAATAATTGAGTTTGTGTTGTTGTAACAAGGTTTCAAGTTGGGTTTGAATACTGTTTTGATTAGACTCGGGACTGTATCTAAAATTAGCTTGAATGATTAAATCAGCAGGAATAATGTTGGGTGTTTGGGTTGAAGTTTTGACACTAGAAATTTGGAAACTGGTTGGCGGGAAATCCTTGTTGCCATTGTCCCACCTGAAAGCTGATAAATCATCGATTAAACAGGCGGATATAAACACTGGATTTAAGGCGTTTTCAGGATAAGCCACATGCCCTTGTTTGCCATGGATAGTTAGTTTAACATGTAAAGAACCCCGTCTGCCAACTCGAACCGTATCGCCAAGCTGTTTGGAACTGGAGGGTTCTCCAACTAGGCAATAGTCAAAATGGTGAGATTGAGAAATATAGGGCATCATTTTTTTTATGCCATCCTGTGCGACTCCTTCTTCATCACTGGTTAACATTAAACTAAGCTTTCCTTTGTGTTCGGGATGGGTTTTTACATAATCAATCATGGCCAAGGTAAAAGCAGCTACGGCACTTTTCATATCAGCGCAACCACGGCCATATAAATATTTTCCATCAATTGTGGCAGCAAAAGGCGGGTGTTTCCATAAGTTTTCATCGCCAGTTGGAACCACATCTGTGTGCCCTACAAACAGCAAGCTTTTGCCCGGTTTTTTCCCGTGCCATGCAAATAAATTATTCACCTCTCCAAACTTCATGTTTTCAACAGAAAAACCAGCATCAAGTAACAATTTGGCAAGGATCTTTTGGCAGCCTTTGTCGTCTGGCGTAATTGAATCAATGCGTATTAATGCTTGGGAGAGTTCTATAACTTGAAGATTAGGCATATAAATATTTGGGTTAGGTGGTGGCTAAACCCACCTTGCGAGATGGCAGAATTAGCTCCATTTGTCTGGGAAATACCCAATATGAAATTGACTCTTAATTTCAACTATCGGACGTTTTAGTAGAGTAGGATTGTTAATAATAGTATGGGTTGTTAAGTTTTCTTTTTCAGCATCGCTCAAATTTCGCCAAGTGGTGCTGCGTTTATTGACCAATTCTTCTAAAGGATATTGCCCTAAGAATGAATTTAACAATTCTTGTTCAATGCCATCGACACGGTAATCATGGAATTCACACATGCGCCCATTACTGGCACACCAAATAATGGTTTTTTTGATCTTATCGCAGTTTTTAATCCCAAATATCTTCATCAGAATGGCTCAAGTAGTCAGCTATGTGCTGGTTAAGGTCAGTTAAACCCATGCGGGCAATTGAAGAAATGGTGAAAACAGGCCCTTTCCAGCCAATGGCTTTGGTGTATTTTTTGACATGTCTTTTGACTTCATCTGCCGACATTAAATCGGACTTAGTAAATACCAGCCAACGTTCTTTGCCTTGCAACTCATTGGAGAACTTCTCCAATTCGTGCTCCAAAGCATGAAACTGTTCAACTGGATCTGCCATGCCTTCATAGGCGGGCAATTCTACCATGTGTAACAACAAGCCCGTGCGCTGTAAATGTTTAAGAAACTGTATACCCAATCCCGCACCTTCTGCGGCTCCTTCAATCAAACCCGGAATATCAGCAACCACAAAAGAAGTTTCTGAATCAATACTGACCACACCCAAAGCCGGATACAAAGTCGTAAATGGATAATCGGCAATCTTGGGTTTGGCATGAGAAACGGCATCAACATAGGTTGATTTTCCTGCATTGGGAAAGCCCAATAAACCCACATCAGCCAAAACTTTCAATTCAAGACGCAGCTTTCTAATCTGACCTTCTTCACCGGGAGTAAACTGCATAGGTGCGCGATTTCTTGAGCTTTTAAAGTGCATATTGCCCAAGCCACCTTTGCCTCCAGCTGCTGCCACCAATTGTTGATCGTGTTCGGTAATGTCACCCACCTTAATGTCCATTTCAAGGTCGTAGACTTCTGTGCCAACCGGCACCATGATGATTAAATCATCACCATGTTTTCCATACATTTGTCTGCCTTTGCCACTAACACCACGCAGCGCTTCAAAGTTTTTCTTGTGGCGAAAGTCGATCAGCGTGTTTAACCCTTCATGTCCAACCAAGATAACATCGCCACCTTTTCCTCCATCGCCACCATCTGGTCCGCCCTTGGGTTCAAACTTTTCACGGCGAAAACTGGCAGAACCACTGCCACCATGTCCTGCTCTAACCACTATTCTTGCTTCATCTACGAATTTCATGGGCGCATTTTAACATTCAGATAGAATTAACGGTTAGCTTAAATAGGTGTTTAGAATGTTTTATGGGCGAATTTTAGAAACTTGGCTTTTATTAACATTGGTTTATATCAATTTACGTAAATAAATGCTTCGATTTTTCAATACATTAAGTGTTTCCAATACGCCAAGAGATAATAATAAAGGTTGGTTTTTATGAAATTTACTTGTTTTATAAAAAATTGCTTGTTAGACTTTGCGAAACATTAAATAACTATTAAATAACTAAACCAATGAAAGTCAAACAACAAGTAACAATATTACAAAATGCAGTCAATGCAGCTGTTGTTGTGCGCCGCTTACGCCGAAGCAATTTTATGCCAGGTTGTAAGACATTGTGATTAATATTTAAAAAACAAATTCTTAAAAAACCTGGCAAAAGCCAGGTTTTTTTGTTTCTGGCTTAGTCAAATTAACCCTATTGGAGCCAAGAAATGCAAAAAGTAAGCCACAAAAACTTTATCAATACCGAAAATTGGTCACAAACTCAATTAAATCAGTTGGTGATTAATGCCAATCATTTAAAAAACAATCCACACAATCAATCTTTAAAGAATAAATCCTTTGCTTTGCTGTTTCTTAATCCTTCCTTGCGCACCAGAACCTCTTTTGAAATAGGTATTCAACAACTCGGTGGCGTGGCAGTCATTTTGCAACCCGGAAAAGACGCTTGGGGCATAGAATTTGAGAATGGCACAATCATGGACGGGCAAGCCGAAGAGCACATAAAAGAAGTGGCAGCGGTGTTATCGACTTATGTGGATGGCATTGCCATTCGAGCATTCCCCAAGTTTATTGATTGGCAGATTGATAAACAAGATTTGCTGATAAAATCGTTTGCCAAATATGCCACTGTGCCGATTATTAATATGGAAACTATTGTGCATCCTTGTCAGGAATTGGCTCTGATGATGACGGTTAAAAAACATTTGGGCGAAGTCAAAAATAAAAAGTTTTTAATGACATGGACTTATCACCCTAAACCCTTAAATACGGCAGTTGCCAATTCGGGCATATCCATTTCATCCAAGTTTGGCATGGATGTTACCTTGTTGTGCCCGAGTCCTGATTTTATTTTGGATGAAAAATACATCGAATTGGCAAAACAGAATTGTGCAAATAATGGTTCGACTTTCACCATTAGCCATGATATAGAACAAGCCTACAAAGATGCAGATTTTGTCTATGCCAAATCTTGGGGAGCTTTGCCTTTTTATGGAAATCCTGAAAAAGAATGGAAACAACGCCGCAAATACCAACATTTTATGGTCGATCAACACAAGATGTCATTAACCAATCACGCCAAATTCAGCCACTGTTTGCCATTAAGAAGAAATATCAAAGCCACTGATGCAGTGATGGATGCCGATTATTGCGTGGCAGTGGAAGAAGCAGAAAATAGATTGCATGTACAAAAAGCCATGTTGATGAATATCTTTGCCAACCTAAATTCTGGAGAAACATCATGAGTAAAAAATTAGTACTGGCATTCTCAGGGGGTTTAGATACCACTTACTGTTTGCATACTTTGGTGAAACAAGGTTGTGAAGTTCACTCAGTCTTTGTCAATGCTGGAGGAATCAGTGACGATGAAATTGTATCAATTGAGGCAAGAGCCTATGAATTGGGTGCAAACAAACATTACATATTCGATATAAGAAATGAAATATGGAAACAATTCGTTACACCTTTAGTTTGGTCGCACGCACGCATGAACAATGAATATCCTTTGTTGTGTTCGGACAGATACATGATTGTAAAGAAGTGCTTACAATTGTGTGATGAGCTTGGAACAGATATTTTTGCCCACGGATGTACAGCGATGGGCAATGACCAATTCAGGTTTGACCAAACGGTTCAAAGTATTGGAGATTACACCATAATAGCACCGATCAGAGATTTGCAAGCCAAAGTATCAGCGGTTAGGGATTATGAAATTGAAGAATTGTCCAAAGCAGGGATTGAAGTGGCATCGCAACACAAAGCCTATTCCATTAATGAAAACATGTTAGGTGTGACTATATCTGGAGGAAAGATTGACGCATTTCAACAACCCGATGATTCCTCTTACCTTTGGGTCAAACGCAGAAAAGATTGGCCACAAAACCCACTGTCAATCAAAATTGGATTTGTAAAAGGTCAGGCAGTCAGTTTAAACGGCGAACAACACAGCGGCGTGCAAATCATCGAAAAACTCAATCAACAACTGGGACAATATGGTGTTGGCAGACACATTTATACCGGCGATGTTAGTATCGGTTTAAAAGGCAGAATCGTATTTGAATGCCCTGCGATTGATGGTTTGTTAATCGCACATCAGGCTTTACAAGACACGGTTAACTCACAATTCCAGAACCAGTTTAATCATATTGTTTCTAACCGTTGGGCAGAACTTGTGTATAACGGTTATTTTCATGACCCACACAAAACCGATTTAGAGGCTTACTTGAAAAGTTCTCAGTCTCATGTAACAGGAGAAGTCACACTTTATACAGAAGGCGGAAATTTGATAGCCACAGCCATTGAGTCGGATTATATTGTTCAGGATAAAAACACAATCTATGCACAATCAGCCCCTTGGTCACCTGAAGATGCCCTTGGATTTATTAAACTGGCAGGACAAGCAACCACGTTAGTTAACAAGGTAAGAAGATGATAAATAAAACACTAAAGCATTTGGATTTTTTAATCCAACAAGACACCCAAAATCCGCCAAGAAAGATTTACAAAGAAGATAAGCTGTATAAAGAATTAACAAAACATTTTGAAAGCTATCAATTCGCCGTTGAAGTCACCGATTTAGGTGATGGGCATGTGATATTTTATGCCGCAAAAGGAACGCCAAGTGTGTTGTTCAATGTACACTTGGATACAGTCCCCGTTACAGCCAGTACTATTGAGCAGTGGCAACAAGAGCCGTTTAAATTAAGTATTGTTGGTGGCAAAGCCTACGGCAGAGGCAGTTGTGATATCAAAGGAGCAGTCGCTTGTTTGATGACAATAGCCGAGGATTGTGATGATTTGGCAGTGGTATTTACCAGCGATGAAGAAGGAGCCAACGGATGTTGTGTTCAGTCTTTTATTGATAACAATGATTTGAGCCAATACCAACAAATTATTGTTGCAGAACCCACCAATTCCCAAGCGGTGGTTTCGCATCGGGGTTATTTATCGACTTATATAGAATTTCAGGGTACTTGTGGACATTCATCAATGGCAATTGCTTTGCAAGAAAATGCCATTCATAAAGCCAACCACTGGTTAAGCAAGGCATTGGATTACGCGAAAAGCCATGTTAGTAAAAGCAACCCTGCGGGAATTTGCTTTAATGTTGGTGTAATCAAAGGTGGTGAGAAAAACAATATGATAGCAGAGAAAGTCAACTTAGATTTTAGTGCTAGAGTACCTTCTGGCATGTCATCCAAACAGGTGTTTGAAGAATTGAAATCCTACGACAACAGCCATAGCCATAGCCATAGTCAATGGCGAGCTGGCATGATAGCACCACCATTGCCTGCCGATGGTCAAGATGATAAAAAATCATTGGACTTTTGTTCTGCAAATAACATTCAAGTTGCCAGTGCGGTAGATTTTTGGACTGAAGCTGCCTTGTTCTCACAAGCAGGATTTTCTGCCCTTGTTTTGGGTCCAGGTGACATTAAACAAGCCCATACTATAGACGAGTGGGTTTATATCTCAGAATTGAAAAAAACAGTTGAAATTTACAAAAAGGTGATAAAATCATGACCTCCATTCAAAAATTAATCAGAGAAGTATTGTTGCAATTGGGGAATTCAACCGAAGCTGCATACTATTTAGATCACTACAAGAAATCCAACCAGGTTAAATTTGCCGTAGTTAAGGTTGGAGGCAGTGTTATAGAGTCCGAGCTTGAAGAATTGGCGCAATCATTATCTTTGCTCACACACTTGGGCTTGACTCCAATAGTGTTACATGGGGCAGGGCCGCAATTAGACGCAGAAATGATTAAACAAAACATTGAGGTAACTAAACTGGATGGTTTGCGCGTTTCAGATGATAAAACCATGCAAGTAGTAGAGCCTGTGATTAAAAAGGTTCATCAAAAATTAATAGATGCGCTAAAGGCTGTAGATATCGACACCAAGAGTATTTTTAATCAGGTGTTTGTTTGTGATTATTTGGATCAGGAAAAATATGGTTTTGTGGGTGATATTAAACAAGTTAATCTTACAGAAATTAATCAAGCCATTGCCAATAATAAAGTGCCGGTCATTAGTTGTTTAGGCACAGATGGAAACGGGCAGGTAATGAATATAAATGCCGATATTGCTATCCGTAAATTGGTATGGGAATCAAAGCCAGCCAAAGTGTTGTTTGTCACACCAACAGGTGGCTTGTTAGATGAGAACCAACAATTAATCTCGGCTGTACAATTGCTCAATCAATACGATGACTTGATGCAACAATCATGGTTGCATTCGGGCATGAAATTAAAAATTCAGCAGATTTATCAATTGCTCAAACCCATGCCAAGAAAATTAAGTGTTTCCATTACCAGCGCATCAGAATTGGCCAAAGAACTGTTCACCCACAAAGGCAAAGGTACCTTTGTATCAATGGGAGAGCATATTTACAATCACAATATTTTGGGTACAGCCGTCAAAATGCAATTAAAAAGCTTGCTTGAATCTACGTTTAAAAGGAAACTGAAAATGGATTTCTTTGACAATATTGATTTACAATCAGTGATTATTTCAGAATCTGGGCAAGCCGCAGCTTTAGTCACTAAAGGACACAATGGTATGGCATATTTAAATAAATTTGCGGTCACGCCACAAGCACAAGGTCAAGGCTTAGGAAAGTCAATTTGGCAGCAAATGCTACTGTCCCATCCAAAGGTTTATTGGCGTTCTCGCATGGAAAACCAGATAAACAATTGGTACTACAAACAAGCCGATTGCTCCTATAAAAAAGGCGGCTGGATCGTATTTAGTTGTGGTATGAGTCTACAGGATTCTATGGATTGTATGGAGCAGGGTGCATCTTATGCTGATAGTTGGCAGGAGAATTAAGCATGAGAAAAAAACAGCTTAACGTAGCGGTTGTTGGTGCAAGAGGTTATGTGGGATTTGAGTTGCTAAAATTGTTAGATACTCATCCGTTGGCAATTGTTGTCGCGGCCTTTTCTCGGGCTTTTGAAGGGCAGGCCGTTCATACCATTGTAGAAGGTTTTTCAAATAGCCAGTTATGTTATCAAGCAGATGAATTAGAAATATTAATAGAGATGGATTTAGATGTTATATTTTTGGCCTTGCCCAATGATTTGGCTAAAAAGCATGAAGATTTGTGGGATACATTATCACAAAAAATTTGTATCATTGACTTGAGTTCTGACTTTCGATTTGATGATGCATGGACTTATGGACAACCAGAGACTTGTGCCCAAAACATTGTTGGCAAATCACTAATAGCCAATCCAGGTTGTTACGCAACGGCTGCACAATTGGGTTTGTTGCCTATTTTGGATTATATTGACTCGCCTCCCAGCATATTTGGCGTTTCTGGATACAGTGGAGCGGGCAGTAAACCCAGTGAAAACAATGATCCTGAACGGTTAGCCAATAATTTAAAAGCCTATAAGTTGATTGGCCATATTCATGAAACAGAGGTATCGCATGTACTGGGTAAGCCCGTTCATTTTATGCCACATGTGGCTGAATTTTTTAGAGGCATTCATTTAACCCTTTCAGTTCAGTTGAGCAAAAAAATTAACGAAGAACAAATTGAATTTTGTTATAAACACTATTACCAAGGTTTTGAGTTAATAAAAGTGAGCCATAAAATCCCAGAAGTGCAGCTGGTGCAAAATACCCACAATGTACTGATTGGGGGATTTACCCTTAAAGATAAACATTTGGTCTTGTGTGTGTGTATAGACAACTTACTTAAAGGTGCAGCAACACAAGCGGTGCAGAATATGAATTTGGCGTTGGGATTTGAAATGAATCTAGGAGTTTTATAAGCAGAAACTGGGTCATTGCGAGGAGCTGGGCGACGTGGCAATCACATTGGGTATGGTAGTTTTGTTTGAAACTGCTAACTCTCACGGAGGTTCACAGAGGAATTGCAGAGTTACACAGAGCTTTTTGGAACAAGATTTATTGTGGAATAAGCAGGGTTGACAAAAAGGCATTAAAAGGTTGACAATAAGTATTTTAAGGTTGACAATTGAATTTTATAGAAATGTGATAGCTAAATGACAATACGAAATCGTGGTAAAAAAATCAGACAGCAAATTCTTAGGGATGTTAAATACCATCCCGATGATATTGCTTCGCACATAAGTGAAATATTTCAAATTTCACGTCAAGCAACACATAAACATCTAAAGAAATTAATTGATGAAGGTTGGTTAGAATCCTCAGGTGCGACAAGAAATAAGGTTTATAAATTAGGTTGTAGACGCGAACATGGGGTGATTATTCCATTGGATAAATCAATTTCTGAACACGAAGTTTATGATAAAGAATTTCATTCAATTGTTGAAGGTTTGCCAAAAAATGTAGAAGATATTACTTTTTATGGTTTTACAGAGATGGTTAATAATGCAATTGATCATTCTGAAGGAAAAAAGTGTTCAATATTCATTAGTAGAGATAAAGAAAATATTTATATTACTATCAATGATGATGGCGAAGGGATATTTAAACGCATTACACGCCTTAAAAATTTATCAGATGAAAAGCAAGCTATTTTAGAATTATACAAAGGGAAGTTAACAACAGATCCTGCCAATCATTCAGGACAGGGCATATTCTTTACTTCAAAGATGTTTGATACTTTCGCGATTTATTCACAAGCCTTGCTGTTCCATCATCAATATGGAGAAAAGCATGATTTTATATCGGATGATGAGCATAATATAATTAATGGGACATTGGTGGTAATGGATATTGCCATTGATTCTAAAAGAACGGACAATGAAATCTTTGACCAATACAGCGGAAATGATGAGGAAGATTACGCATTTAACAAAACTATAATTCCTGTCAATATGGCTAGAATTAATAAAGAAAACCTTGTTTCTCGTTCCCAAGCAAAGCGACTATTGGCACGTGTTGAAAAATTTAAATATGTATTATTTGATTTTCAAGATGTTGAAACAATAGGACAAGCTTTTGCCGATGAAATATTTAGGGTATATCATTTAAGGTATCCAAATATTGATATAACAACAATTAATACCAATCATAATGTAATAAAAATGATAAACAGAGCTAAAGCAGAAATAATTACAAGTTAAATAAATGGGCGGGGCCCATCTTACAAATAGAGAACAAAAAAATGACAAACAAAAACTATTTATGGAGTGACGACGACAACCAAGGCATTGATACAGAATTGATGGACTTTATGGCGGGGCAAGACATCAAATTGGACAAGCATTTATTTGTGTTTGATATTGTTGCTACGCAAGCGCATATTGGTGGTTTGAAAACGATTAATATTTTGACTGATGATGAATACCAAAATTTGTACGATTGTTTATCGCAACTTAAGGATTTGTATGAAAGTGGTGAGTTCGTATTGGATAGCTTCTATGAAGATGGACATTCGGCTATTGAATTTTACTTAACAAAGCAATTGGGTGAATTAGGCAAAAAATCACACACAGGGCGCAGTAGAAATGATCAAGTATTGACTTGTACTCGGTTGTTCACCAAACATCACTTAAAAAGTATCAAGGCTTTGATCAAGAATGTAGCAAACATCGTCATCAATCTTGCCGAACAACACAAAGAAACTGCAATGCCTGGTTATACACACTTACAACGAGCAATGCCAAATACAGTTGCAGTTTGGTTGTTGGGTTTTGCTGAAGCGATGATTGATGATGCTTGTTTATTGGACTCAACTATTGCGTATATTGATACCTCGCCTTTAGGAACAGCCGCAGGGTTTGGCGTGCCTTTGGATTTGCCAAGAGAACAAGTTGCAAAAGAATTAGGCTTTGCGCGTGTGCAAATCAATCCAGTTTATGCGCAAAATTCTCGTGGCAAGTTTGATTTGGTAGTGCTGCAAGCTTTGTACCAAGTGATGTTGAATATCCGTAGGTTTTCCTGGGATTTAAGTTTGTTTATGACATCAGAATTTAATTTTATTAATTTGGCAAAGTCACACACCACTGGTTCATCAATCATGCCCAATAAAGCCAATCCAGATGTGGTTGAACTAATGCGTGCATCTTTGTCCGTGATTGAAGGCAGTATGGCACAAATTCAGTCTTTGATTTCATTGCCATCGGGTTATCAACGTGATTTGCAGTTGAGTAAAGAACCGTTGATTAAAAGTGTTTTGTTGACCAAACAGGTCTTAAAGTTGCTACCGGGCTTAATCAATGCTCTTAAGTTTAATAAACAAGTGATGGCCGATGCTATTACACCAGAGATGATGGCAACCGACCAGGCGCTGGAACAAGTCAAACAGGGTGTCAATTTTAGAGATGCTTATGGGCAAGCCAAGACGGGGCAATGTGACATCAGTTATCAGCAGTCTCTTCAAGAAAGGGTGTCATTGGGCGGGGCCTCCAACTTAGGATTGGAAATTTTGCAACAAAGGTTGATAAATTTGGATACATAAAAAATCATAATTGCTGAATTCGAGTCATAAGTGCAACCCCGTTGATTTATTCATGTTTGTACCTGTTAATTTCATAAAAACTTTATAAAAAAACAATAAGAAATGCCAAAATTAACTCGTTCAAAATAATGAGGAAAATGGCTAATATCGACAATAAACAACAAAGATATAACCAAACAGCAATATTAGCAAAAGTTCACAACTAATATCTTGGCTTATTAGCAACAACCAGCTCTAAATCCAAAAAGCTCTTTTCTATGGCAAAAACCAATCTAACAAGTCGTGCTTGTCCAACAAACGGTTCATATTGTGGTTCCTGCCTCACACAACCTAACCTTGTATCATTCAATTGTGTAAGATATTGTTCATATATAATATATTCGTAGGTGTCTATTTCAAGCAACCCCGTTTTTAGATTAAGGCTCTATAACAGCTTCCAGGATACGTTTAATTCCTTCCCGTGCACTGAGTCTGGGACCTTTCTTGATAATATTCCAGCCGGTGAAAACAATAACCATATCTAACTCAGGAATAACGATGGGATACTGACCACCGAATCCGGATCCGGCGAACGCGACGCGTTCTTCTCCTTTGTATTGGTAATGTATAAGCCACCATTTATAGCCATACTTTAAACTGTGGTCATCTGTTACAGTTGCAAATGGTGCTATAGAAGCATCCACCCAGGCTGTTGGTACAACTTGTTTGTCCTCCCACTTCCCTCGCTTCAAATACAGATAGGCGATTTTAGCAATGTCTCGAGAGGAAACAAACAGGCCCTCTTGAGCATCAGTGAGACCAAACGGCGTTCGTTTCCAATGAAAGTTGTCGATTCCAAGCGGTTTGAACAAATGTCTAACGGCATATTCTTCCAGATCCATACCGGTCGCTTTATTGAATACATGACCTAATATCAGTGTAGCACCGCTGTTGTACTGAAAAGATTACCAGGTTCGATCGACATCGGTCGATCCATTGTGAACTGAACCCAGTCTGGTGCCACAGCCATGATTGCGAAAGTGTTTCTGGGATCGTTGTACGGATAATCTTCATTCCATTCTAGTCCCGTCGTCATAGTGAGTAGGTGCCGAATGGTCATACGGCGCTTTTTGTCATCGACATTATCAACTGTGCCTGATTCAAAGAACTTAAGAACTGGTGTGTCAAGATCAGGAAAATCACCTCGCCCGACAGCAATGCCTACAACCGCCGAAACGACGCTCTTGGTGACAGATTGCATCGTGTGCAGTTTTCCCTTCTGGAGATAAGGGTGCCACCATGAATTGAAGTAGTTATAAGGTCCGGTCGGGTCGCGTACGACGAGCGGTCCAGGTGTAGATGCTTCCTTTTGATAAATGATACTGTAGTCGTGACCGTAGTATCGCTCAAACGCTATCTTGCCACTGCGAATAACCAGCATGGAGTCAACGTAGCCGTACTTTCCCTGCCCTATGTCAGCATCAAGTGCGGAAAGTACATTCGGGTCAAGACCGACCTTGGGAGGCGTTGTCAATGTCCACCCACTAGTAGGCCAATCGCTCTGCGCCAACACGGGTAAAGTGGCGAGTACAACACAAATAATTAAGCAACTGATGTATCGATTCATTATATTTCTCTCATAAATTATCTGTTCTTATCAGCAATCAATAAGGTCTACTCAGGTACTTAGCACACATTCAATTGCAACATAGGGGGCAGTGTATCTGCTACCTAACAATTATTAGAGTGCATAATGTGCGCGACTAAATATTGAAATTGGTGTTAGGCTGCATTATTGCTCATAATCATTATTTTAATTAAAAAATTTATTGTAACAGAAATATTCGGCTCTATGTGAAATCCAGTGGGTAAACTAATTTAAAGTTTCCCACATAAGAAGAAAATCATTAGTCTAAAGGATTGATTAAAACCCAACCAAGTCTACAAACAAGTAATCCAGGTATTTATGCTGGTGGCGATATGGTTAACGGCGCTGATTTAGTGATCACAGCCATTGCTCAAGGTCGAGATGCGGCCAAGGAAATTTTGGCAAAATTAACGAGTCATGGTAAAAATAGTAGTTGATGTAAAAGATTTGTGCTTAGAATTTTAGGTCTAAAATTGCAATATTGGTACTATTGTAGTACTATTGGTAAATGCCGCCAAAAATAAGAGAATTAATTAGTCAACCAAAAAAACCAGGATTCAAGAATCGTGGAGGTAAAGGCAATCACCGTAATTTTACGCATGAAAATGGTTTAAGAATAACTATCAGTGGTAAATCAGGAGATGATGCTAAAAAATACCAAATTAAAGCAGTAAAAATCGTACTAGATGAGATATCAAAATGAAATTGAGTGATAAATATTTAAAAATCGTTGAATGGTCACAAGAAGACAATTGTTATATTGGGCATTGCCCAGGAATAATGATGGCTGGTGTTCATGGTGATGACGAGTCAATAGTTTATAAAGAATTATGTATGGTTGTTGATGAATGGATTGAAATTATTCAGAAAGACGGTGTTCCCTTGCCAAAGTCAACCACTGGAAAAACATATTCGGGAAAATTTAATTTAAGAGTCGGTGAAGACCTCCATGAGCAACTAAGCATCAACGCATTAATCGTTGGTGAAAGTCTAAACACTTATTGCGTGAATAAATTACAGAGTCCAAACAAAACTCAGACGGTACGATAAAAAGCTCAATCAAACTCGGAGTTGAGTTAAACATCAGCTAACGCATAAGATCAAAATATTTTACCATCAAGGGCATGGAGAACTTGAAGTTAAAGATAAAAAGCGTTTCTGGCACAAAGACTGTGAAATAACTCAATTTCATACGGAATCGGGGCTTTAGCCCTGCCATTTTACTGGACTTAGCGCGACTAAAGTCGCGATTCCTAGAGTTATTTTAATGAGCATGTATAAAAATGTTCAAAACCACAGAGGGAAAACCACAGAGGACACAGAGCTCACAGAGATTTTAATGATAGGTATTAATACAGTTCGTCAATTTGAGTACTTTTATGATACAAATAGTTTTTTACCTCTGTGTTCTCTGTGACCTCTGTGGTAAATCAATATCTTTTAGTTATTTCACAGTCTCACAGCGAAAAGACCTTTTAATTGTTAATACAATATTCTTTTGCAGGATAGTTTTGTAAGTTTTATTGTAACTATTTAGCGTATTCTTAAAATTAGCTGTAAGTTATTGATTTATAA
>CAZLZZ010000043.1:0-22511 GCA_964564165.1 uncultured Alcanivoracaceae bacterium
CCTGGTTTGAAGCAAAATATTTCATTATTTATGCGTATCATCCTGATACTTACCGTTTCGCGGCTAACGTAAAAATACTCTCCAGGAGTATTTTTGATGAAAATAATGGAAAATTTTGGTCAAATCCAGCTGTTCCGCAGTAGACTACTTTTTTCTCGGTCAGGCGTTAATTATGGATTTCATTGCCAACTAAATCAAACAAAGCTACTCTTGACTGGTAGTATTTTCATTACATCTGAAAATATACCGGCGGCAGTGACATCTGCTCCTGCGCCATATCCGCGCAAAACCATAGGAATAGGTTGGTAGTATTGACTAAAAAACGAGATGGCATTTTCCCCATCTTTTACCGAGAATAGGGAGGAGGTACTGGCTACTTTTTCTATCTTAACAGTACATTTACCGTCTTTAACTGTGCCAATGTAGCGCAATACCGAGTTTTCAGCTTGGGCTTCTTGGCTTGATTTTTGTATTGCTTTATCAAGATTGGGTAGTTTTTGCATAAATTCATCGATGGTTTTACAGTCTTCTAGTTCTTTGGTCAGCAATGATTCTATCTTTACATCCTCTAGTTCTAAATTTAAACCGGCTTCTCTTGCTACGATTAAAACTTTCCTGGCTATGTCCATGCCCGATAAATCGTCTCTTGGGTCGGGTTCGGTAAATCCTTTTTCTTTGGCTTTGATAACTGCCTTAGATAAAGGCAGTCCTTCGTCAAGTTTGCCAAAAATATAGGACATGGATCCCGACAAGATGCCTTCAAATTTAATCAAAGTATCGCCAGCACGAATAAGGTTTCTAAAGGTGTCAATAACCGGTAATCCCGCACCAACATTGGTTTCGTAATTAAACTGACGATTGGTTCTAATGGCAGTTGCTTTTAATTGTTGATAGTATCCGATGTCTAATGTGTTGGCTTTCTTATTGGCAGCAACAATATGATAGCCTGCTTTAAAGAACTCAAGATAGCCTTTTGCAATACTGGTTGATGATGTGCAGTCAACTATGATTGGGTTGATCATATTGGAGTGCTGTCTAAAAATCTTTAATTTGTCGTGATTTAAGTTTTCAAGGTTGTTTGTTAGTTGTTGTTGGTAGTTTTCTAGGTTTATGCCGTCTTCTTTTAGAAGTGCTCCTTTGGAGTTCACAATGCCACAAACTTTGATATTAATATTTTGTCTCTTTAAGAAGGCTTGTTGTTTTTGAATTTGTTTTAAAAAGGCATCACCGACAAGCCCGCAGCCGATGAGAATAATTTCTACTTGTTGTTTGGCTTCAAAAAACAATTGATGACAACTTTTTAATCCGCGTTTAACTCGGTCTTCTTCAACCACGGCTGAAATTGATCTTTCATTTGACCCTTGGGCGATGGCAGTAATATTAACATTGGCAATTGCCAGTGCTTGAAAAAATTGAGCGGCTGTTCCACGGCGTTTTTTCATGTTGTCTGAAATTAAGGTAATGACGGCAAGCTTGTCTTTGAAATTAATCGGGTCTAATAATTTGTTTTTTAATTCTAAACAGAAGGTTTCTTCCAAATGTGTTTTTGCCATTTGTTTGCTTTTAGTATCTATACAAAAGCTGATGGAATATTCCGAAGAAGATTGAGTGATCAATACGATGCTGATATTCTGTTTGCTCATGGCATCAAATACTCTGGCAGCCATGCCAACCATGCCTTTCATGCCTGGGCCGCTAACAGTTACCATTGACATATTGTGCATGCTTGAGATTGCTGTGGCAAAATTGTTTGATTCATAAGAGCTGTGGCTGATGGTTGTTCCTTCGCATTTTAAATTAAGTGTATTGCGAATGATGCAGGGGATGTCGGCCTGCATCAGTGGTGTGATGGTTTTTGGATGTAGAACACTGGCGCCGAAATAGGACAGTTCCATGGCTTCGTAATAACTTAACTGGGGAATTAAATAAGCTGAATTGATGTCTCTTGGATTGGCATTGAAAACACCATCGACATCAGTCCAAATTTGACAGGTCTGTGCCTCAAAACTAATAGCACACAATGCCGCTGTATAGTCAGAACCATTTCTACCCAAGGTAGTGGCTTTGTTAGTTGGACTTGATGAAGCGAATCCTGCCATTAATAATACGTTGCATTGCTTGTTTTTGTATTGATTGAAGTTTTGTTTGGTCTGCTCAATATCAACAGTGCCGATGAAAGTTTCTTCGGTGGTTTTGATGCACTTTCTTGAGTCTATGATTTGTACAGTTAGTCCCAGGGATATCAATTGTGTGTACATAATAGACACGGATAGTTGTTCTCCCAAGGTAATCAACCAGGCATAAATGTCATCAGGGCACTGTTTTAATAAAGCAATACCTTGCAACTTTGCATGGGCTTCTTGAAACAAATAATTAATATTGGTTTGTTGTTTTTGTACTTCTATTGAACAGGAGCAGTCCAGTGAGGTCAATGTATTGTAATGTTTGTTTTCTAATGAAGTTAGCAATGTTTCCCAGTCATTGCCTTTAATGGCTGTTTCAATAATGTTAATCAGTTCGTCTGTGACTTTGCCCATGGCCGATAAGACCACGATTGTTTTATTGGAATGGGCTGATTGTGCAATTATTTTTGCAACCGATTGAAGTTTTTCAGTCGAGGCTATGGATGATCCACCAAATTTTTGTACTAACATTATTATAGGCTATAGTTGTTTAAAGGTGAACTATAGCAAATCTATAGATTAATTCCTAAGTGTAACTTGAAATTAATTTACAATTTTGGGGTATTTGAATTAGGGCTGTTTAAAGGTTGCTAAAGATTGTGTTGAAATTTAATGTACTGAACATCACCAGTCAAGCTATCAAGAGAACTTGAGCCATTTGTTTGTTTGCTGTTGATTCTTTGTTTTGAACCGAAAGAAATAGTTGTGTCATCAGAAAAATACCAATCAAACTCTATACCTAGACGGGTATTGTCCATAACGTCTACATTGTCTTCTAAAAAAGAATCTGTTTGAAATGAGGCGCCAAACTTGGCTTTTCTGAAACCCAGCGCAAATGAGCTTGTATTTACGTCAGGGCTGCTAACCCCGGTCAAATTGACCTCAACCAGTTGCCCATAGTTAAAATCAATATTTAATATGGTACTGTTACCCATACCAAACTTTGAAGAAATACCAAAATTATAGCCAGATACATTGCTATTTGTATCAAATGAAGGGGTTTGATATGGCGTTACTGGCTTTCCAAAATTTTTACTTAGATTTTTATTGTAATTTTGAAGAATGCTATCGTGTCTAGTTGTTGTATCTTTGTTTAATCGATTTTCAAATAAATTTAGGTTAAATATAATTGAATCTGATAGATTCCAAGCAATGCCAACTTCATTACCGAAGTCGGTATTTTTATTGGCTTTTAAGGTAAAGACAGGTGTATTGGATTTGTGATTAGAGCTAATCCATTCGTTATTTACTTTGAGGCTATTGAGGTCGTTGGATTGAGTTGCAAGTAGGGAGAAAGACTGGCTCGCATCATTTTCAGCGGCGTGTAAGTTTGTGCCGAAGAGGGCAATAAGAATAACAATCTTTATGTTTCTTATATTCACTTATTTGTAACCTTGTATTTACTATTATATTTGCTTATTTAACAGTTGTTTAGAGCAAATTGTTCAAGAAAAGTTCCACGAACACTTTAATAGTAGCAATTATAATGATTTTTTACAATAAAAACGTGACAAGATTCAAAGATAGGAAAAATGTTGGCTTTCAAGTTAATGGTCTTTCTCGGTCAAGCACTAACTTAGTGCTTGCTCTTTCCCAGTGGGTTCCTTAGTAGAAATTAAGCAAATAAAGGGTACAAAAGTTCTTCTTGGTGTTGATTCTTCTCATAAGTAACCAGTTCCCAGGCATCGGTTTGTTGTAATAATGCTCTTGCCAGTTGATTGTTGAGTGCGTGCCCTGATTTGTAACCATAAAATGAACCAATTATTGGGTGTCCTAATTGGTAAATATCACCAATAGCATCAAGTATTTTGTGTTTGACAAATTCATCTTCGTAGCGAAGACCGTCTTGATTAAGTACCCGATAATCATCCAGTACTATGGCATTGTCCATGCTGCCACCCATAGCAAGGTTGTTGTCTCTAAGCATTTCAATGTCTCGCATAAAGCCAAATGTTCTGGCGCGTGAAATTTCTTTGATAAAGGCATTTGTACTGATGTTTATTTCTTTAGATTTGGTGTGGTCTGAAAAGGCTGGGTGATCAAACTGAATTTCAAATTTAAGTTTGTAGCCATTATAGGGTTCAAATCTGGCTATTTTACCCTCGTGCTTAACTTCAACAGTTTTAGTAACTTTGATGAATTTTTTTGCTTTTTCCTGAAGTGCTATGCCAGCAGATTGAATGAGGAATACAAATGGACCAGCACTGCCATCCATGATTGGAACTTCAGACGCACTTAATTCTACGACGCAATTGTCGATACCCATGCCGCTAAATGCAGCCATAAGGTGTTCAACAGTAGAGACTCTTACGCCATCTTTAATTAATGTGGTTGACATACTTGTGTCGCCTACAAGTTCGGCATTGGCTTTTAAGTAAATAGGTTGGTCGAAATCAGTTCTGGTAAATACTATGCCTGTATCAATGGCAGCCGGCTTTAAAGTAATGTATACTTTTTGACCTGTATGAATGCCGACTCCAGTAGCTTTGACTGTGTTTTTCAGGGTTCTTTGTTTTATCATTATTATTTTTACAACTCTAAGATCTGCGAAGTTTATCACAGTTTGCTGATTTTAACAAAAAACCGTTGTATTTACACAACCAATGTTGGCTTTTTACAACACTTTAGTATTGTAACGTCATCAAGCATTGCAACTTCGGAGGTGAAGTTGCAATACTTTACAAATTCCATCTAACTATGTTAGTCAATCAGCTTGATTTCTCAAAAATGCTGGTATGTCCAAATAGTCTTCTGACATCATAGGGTCTTTTTCTGCCTTAATGATTTCATTTTCGTGACTGTTATCAATCTGCTGGGCAACTGCTGCGCAACTATTTACCCTAGGTTTCATGTAGGAGGGTGAAATCTCAACTTTTGCTTGCGATAGATTAGTGGCCAATTTGACCTTGCTTTCAACTTTGCCATTGATGCCAGTGGCAACCACGGTAACTCGAATTTCCCCATCCATATCCATATCAATGGCTGTGCCTATGACCACAGTTGATGTGTCAGAGGTGTATTCATTAACCATTTCACCAATTTCTTGGATTTCCCCTAGGGTTAAATCCATACCAGCAGTGATATTGACCAAAATACCTTTAGCACCATGCATGTCAATGTCTTCAAGCAATGGACTATTAACAGCCAGTTCCGTTGCAACGGCGGCTCTGTCGTCACCACGCCCAATGCCTGTGCCCATCATTGCCATGCCCATTTCAGACATAACGGTTTTAACGTCTGCAAAATCGACATTAATCATACCAGGGCATGTGATTAAATCGGAAATACCTTGTACAGCACCGTGTAATACATCATTGGATGCTTTAAAAGCATTGAGCAATGATACGTCTCTATCAAAATGAGTCAATAGTTTGCTGTTGGGTATGGTGATTAGAGAATCAACATATTGTTCTAGTTCTTCTATGCCTTTTTCCGCGACCAACATGCGTCTTTTTCCCTCGAAAGGAAAAGGTTTGGTCACTACGGCAACTGTTAAGATGTTCATTTCTTTGGCAATTTGAGCTACAACAGGCGCTGCTCCTGTGCCTGTTCCACCACCCATGCCAGCGGTGATAAATATCATGTCAGTACCCGTGAGCACTTCTTTTATTCTTTCTCTGTCTTCTAGTGCTGCTTGTCGTCCTACTTCTGGGTTTGCACCCGCACCAAGGCCTTTGGTTACATTTTGTCCTATACGAATGACGTTTTTGCAGTGGGTCTTGTCTAGTGCCTGTACATCTGTATTGGCACAGATAAACTCAACGCCTTGAATGTCAGCTTCAACCATTTGTTGTACAGTGTTGCCACCACCGCCGCCAAGTCCGATTACTTTGATTACAGCTCCGCAGCTGTCGGTTTCCATTATTTCAAACATTTTATTACCTCCGAAAATGTTTAGGAGGTATATTCATAACTAGAGTTGGATGGGATGGAGATGTACCTTGAGATAGTTTTTTCTATAAAAATTGAATCAATAGTTGTTCTACAGATTAATTTTTATAGGGATAAATTATCCAAGGTGGGCTACATTCCCACCGATTTTAGTTATAAATATACCTCTTAAGTTAAAATATAAATAAGTTTTCCCAATTAAAATTCAGAGGAAAACCACTTCTTAAATTTGCTAAACCAATTATCTGTTACATTGGAGTTGTTACCACTTTTTTCGTTCTTACTTCCATAGAGAAGTAAGCCCACTCCGGTTGAATGAACTGGATTTTTTACTACTTCTTTTAATCCAGATATATTCTGTGGTGTACCGATTCTTACTGGTAAATGGAATATTTCTTCAGCCAATTCGACTGTTCCTTCCATTTTTGATGCGCCACCAGTTAAAACTATTCCAGCGGCTACTAAATCTGAGTATCCGCTTCTTTGTAATTCTGCTTGAACCAAGGTGAATAACTCCTCGTACCTCGGTTCAACTACTTCTGCTAAGGTTTGCCTGGCCAATCTTCTGGGTGCTCTGTCACCAACACTGGGTACAGAAATGGTTTCTTCAGCCGAAGCCAGTTGTCTTAAAGCACAGGCATATTTTAATTTAATTTCTTCTGCATATTGTGTGGGTGTGCGCATGGCTACCGCAATGTCGTTAGTCACTTGGTCACCAGCAATGGGGATGGCAGAAGCATGTCTGATTGCGCCATTGGTAAATACTGCGATATCGGTAGTTCCTGCGCCAATATCCACCAAACAAACACCCAATTCTTTTTCATCTTCTGTAAGTACCGACTCAGAAGATGCCAATTGCTCTACAATTAATTGATCAATGTTCAATCCGCATCTCGCCACACATTTTGATATATTTTGCGCAGCTGAATCAGAACCGGTAATTAAGTGAACTCTGGCTTCTAATCTTACTCCAGACATGCCAATTGGATGTCGAATACCATCTTGCCCGTCTATCACAAACTCTTGTGGTAAAACATGCAATACCCTTTGGTCTGCCGGAATCGCTACCGCTTTTGCTGCCTCTAACACTTTTTCTACATCATTGGCTGTGACTTCTTTGTCTTTAATGGCGACTATGCCATGCGAGTTAATGCCGCGAATATGACTGCCAGCAATGCCTGCATAAACTGATTGGATTTCGCATCCAGCCATCAATTCGGCTTCTTCAATAGCACGTCTAATTGATTGTACAGTTGACTCTATATCTACCACAACACCACGTTTTAGACCGCGTGATGGAGAAGATCCTATGCCCACTACTTCTAGGCTATCGTCTTTGTGTTGTTCGCCCACGATGGCAACGATCTTTGATGTTCCAATATCTAAACCTACAACCAAGTTATTGTCTGATTTTTTAGCCATTAGTATTTCCGCTGTCTCCATTTTCTCGTGTGTTTAATAATTTTTTATGGGTTAAACTTTCATGGACTCTTTTGTTCCATTTAATTGCATAGCCATTGGTGTATCTTAGATCAATGTATTCGGGCAATTCTTCTTTTAATTCTGTTAGTTTTGCCCATGTATCAACCAGTCTTACTAACCTTGCATCAATTTGTTGTGATCCCAGTCTTATGTTTAATCCATTAGAAAGAAATATGTCCCAGCCACCGCGTTTGCTGACTGTTGTTTCGCTGATGTCATAACCGGTTTGTTTAACAATTTCACTGTAACGGATGTAATTGTCCCAAATGGGTCCAGATTGTGCATCATGACCAGAAATTTTTGGCAATGCCGCTAAATCATCGATGCCGTCTACGTTAAATATTTCACCCTTATCATTCAACAGTTGATTGTCGTTCCAAACCGCGACAGCTTTGTGTTCTATCAATTTAATAATCAGACTATTGGGCCATTTTTTGTTGACAGTTACTTTCTCAACCCAGGGGATGTTTTTCAATGTATTGCGAATTTCTTCAGCCTTAATCTTAAAAAACGAACGTTCAGGGTATGCCGCAACTGCTATCCTGATTTGTTCAGATGTGACACGTTTAAATTCTGCACCCAATTCAATATTGGTCACTTTCCAATGGTCAGATTTAATTGTTCCAGACATCAATGCTGCCATCAACAAAATGGTTAATGAAATTACCAACAGTGATAACTTAGCTCCTTTGGTCATGAAGTTCTCCATTGTCTTTAAAAAATGCTGTTGACAATATTTCAAGCACCAATTCATTAAAGTCCCAACCAATTGCCTTGGCGGCTTTTGGCAGTAGACTGGTTTCTGTCATGCCTGGTGTGGTATTGGCTTCAAGAAACCAAATTTTGTCTTGCTCATCTATCATAAAATCAATTCTTGCCCAGCCTGATAACCCCAGTGCGTTATAAGCAGTCAATGCCTGTGTTTTTAATGCGTTTTCTAAATCTTTGTCGTATCCACTTGGGCAAAAATATCCAGTATTGCCACTCTCGTATTTTGCCTTGTAATCATATAGCCCAACTTTTGGCTCAATCCTAATCACAGGCAAGGCCTTGCCTTTAATAACACTTACGGTACATTCGCTGCCTTTGATAAAGTTTTCTACTAGCACTGAATCCACATCTTCTAAAGCAGCTTTGATGTTAGTGTGTAATTCTTGTTGGTTTTTGCAATAGTACAGCCCAACGCTTGAACCTTCTTGGTTGGGCTTAACAATCCAAGGCCCAGCGCCTTTTATTTCAAGTTCTTCGCTGTTATTTATTAATTGCGAAGAAGGGGTTTTTACGCCGCTATTTGCCACCAACATTTTTGCCCAATTTTTATTCCAACTCACCACTGCGCTTGCCATATCACATCCTGTGTATTTTACTTTTAGACTTGATAGAAGGCCTGCGAGTTCGCCATTTTCTCCAGCTTCACCGTGTAGTATATTGAAGGCGGCATCAAAGTTATTCATATTCTGTTTTAACAATTCATCAATACCATCAATCGCAGTGACTTTTGCGCCACTGTTTTCTAGTTGTGTAATTATTGCTTTGCCAGATCGCAGTGATACTTGCCTTTCTGCCGAAATTCCACCCATAATGACTGCAATATTTAAATTTTTATAATCAAAATCAAGCATTGTTAAACTCCACTCCTTTGTTTTTAACGATACTTTTAACCACCTGCCCGATACTGCCAGCTCCTGCAAACAACACCAAGTCGTCATCTTGCAAAATAGCATTCAAATCATTAGATAAATGTTTTATTTCACCAATATAGATAGGGTCAATTTTGCCTCGTGCTCTAATACTTCGAGATAAATCACCTGAGCTGAACCCAGAAATAGGCTTTTCGCCTGCAGCGTATACATCGGTTATAACCAACACATCGGCATGGTTGAGTGCTTCTGTAAATTCATCAAACAAATCTCGGGTTCTTGAAAATCTATGTGGCTGGAATACTACCACCATGCGGTTGTTCCAGCCTCCGCGACAGGCATTGATAGCAGCCCTTAGTTCGGTTGGATGGTGGGCATAATCATCAACCAAGGTGAATGTTCCAGCTTTGCATTGTAGATTTTGGGTAAGATTAAAGCGTCTGCCTATGCCTTCAAATTGTTGCAATCCTGTTTTAATATCGTCAATGCTTACATCCAGTTCTATGGCAATAGCAATCGCTGCCAAAGCATTTTGAACATTGTGTAAACCCGGTAAATTAATAATCACTTGATTGGCTATGATCTTGCCTTCTTGAACCACATCAAAAGTCATGTTTTGTTTTTGATGCTTAATGTTGATTGCCCGAATCATTGCCTCTGAAGATAATCCATAGGTAATGGTGGGTCTAACCAGTCTGTGGGCCAATTCTGCCACATTTTCATCATCTATACACAGTACCGCAACACCATAAAATGGCAGGTGATGGAGAAAGTTCTCGAAGGCTTTTTTGAGCAATGAGAATTTTCCATTATAGGTTTGCATGTGATCGGCATCAATATTGGTTACTATTGCAAGTATCGGTTGTAACAATAAAAACGAACCATCGCTTTCATCGGCTTCTGCCACTAAATATTGGCTTGATCCTAGAGCTGCATTGGTTCCTGCTGAGTTCAATAGCCCGCCAATAACAAATGTTGGATCTAAATTGCCAGCGGCTAAAACACAGGCAAGCAAGGAAGTGGTGGTTGTTTTGCCGTGGGTTCCTGCTACCGCAATACCTATTTTAAAACGCATCAGTTCAGCCAACATTTCTGCGCGGGATAATAGGGCTTTGTTTTGTTCTTTGGCTGCCAATAATTCAGGATTGTCATCTTGAATTGCAGATGAAATAACCACCACATTAGCGGTTTGGATGTTTTCAACGTGGTGTCCAATGATCACTTTAATGCCCATTTTGACCAAACGATTGGTTACATCGCCTTGCAGAATGTCCGAACCAGAGACTTGAAACCCCAAGTTATGCAAAACCTCAGCAATGCCACTCATGCCACTGCCGCCAATGCCAATCATGTGGATGTGCTTCATGCGGTTGACAAATTTATTGTCGGGTGTCAAATAACTCATGCCGCCATCTCCAAACAAATTTTAGCCACGGTTAATGCAGAATGGGGTTTATGCAGGGCTTTAGAGTTGACTGCCATTTCCGTGCGCAACTCAGTATTCTCAATTAAATCTGTAATCATTTCTGATAAATCATTTTTGTCTTGGTTTTCTTGCCAAACATAGCCTGCAAAATGATTGACCACACTCATAGCGTTGGAAGTTTGGTGGTCGTCAACGGCATAAGGATAGGGAACAAATATGGCAGGTAAGCCCATTGCATTAATTTCGGCAATTGTTAAAGCTCCTGCTCTGGCAATCACGAAATCCGCCCAACCGTAGGCACTGCTCATGTTGTTGATGAACTCATGGATTCTTACATCGCCTTGTTTGACTTGTTGGTAATTTTCTAAAGTTTTGTTGCGGTTGTTTTTTCCACATTGGTGCAATACAGAAATTTGCTTGTTTTGAATACTTTCTTTTAGCAGTTCTGGAATAATGGTATTTAAACTATTGGCACCAAGAGAGCCACCGATAATTAACACCCTGGTTTTATCAGATTGATTTATGGATTTAACACTGTTTTCAATTTCTTCACGCACAGGGTTTCCAACCCACTGTGAACCGTAAACTTTCTTCAAATCAAAGCCTGTTAGGACTTTGTTGGCCCATTTTGATAAGTACTTATTGGTCATGCCGAATTTGCTATTTTGCTCATGTACCAATAATGGAATGCCTTTAAATTTGGCAGCCAAACCACCGGGCCCAGCAACATAGCCGCCCATGCTGATTACGGCATTTACTTTTTCTTGCTTGAAATATTGGGCTGCATGTCTTGTCGCGTTGATTAATTTAAAAGGCATTGTAAGCATACCTTTAATGCCTTTGCCTCGTATGCCTTTGATTGCCAATAATTTCAAAGGAATATTATGTTGTTTAACCAAATCTTCTTCCATACCACCAACTGCTCCAAGCCATACTACTTTAATGTCTTTCTTTAAAAGCTCATTGGCAACTGCCAGTCCTGGGAAAATATGACCGCCAGTGCCGCCTGCCATAATAGCAACTTTAAAGTTGGCTACTTTCATATCATAGCCTCCTGATCATATCTAATGGCTTTTAGGTGGTGTCTTCTGTTTTCAAATGATACGCGCATGACGATAGCAAGGCTCAATATGTTCATCAAAATGGCAGAACCACCTGAGCTAATAAACGGCAAAGTCAGTCCTTTTGTGGGCAACAATCCAAGATTGACACCCATGCTTAAAAACGCTTGAAGTGCAATCCAAACACCAATTCCAGCACAAGCAAATGAAGCGAATTCTTTGCCATGTTTTAAAGCTGTTTTTGAAATGGCAAATATTCTTGCAATCAATGTGATATACAAAGCAACCAATAAGATAACCCCAATAAAGCCCAGTTCTTCAGCATATACAGAAAAAATAAAGTCAGTGTGAGCTTCTGGCAAGTAAAATAATTTCTGAACACCCCCGCCAATACCAATACCAGAAATATTGCCACTTCCAATGGCGATTAACGCTTGAACCAACTGGAAACCTCCATCAAAGGGATCAGACCAGGGATTTTGAAAACTGATTAATCGTTCAACTCTATAAGGTTCAGCAAACGCTAATATAGCCATAGATGATGCCGATAAGATGCCTAGAATCGACAAATCCCTATACCTTGCCCCAGCAATATAAATCATAAAAAGAGTGATGGTTAGTATCAATACAGCCGAGCCAAAATCAGGCTGTAGTAACAACAATACCGCAATGATGGCTGCAGCAAATAAGGGTTTCATGACCCCAAATAATTTGTTTTGAATGCCTTGTTTGTGCCTGACAAAGTAACCTGACAAATATACTATCATTGCCAATTTAACCGCTTCAACTACCTGAAAACGTGCAATACCAAGGTTCAACCATCTTCTCGCACCATTGATTTTTTCACCCACTCCAGGAATCAACACAAGTATTAATAAAATAATAGCAACCACCAAAAGAATACGGCTCAAATGTTCCATCCAATCGGTTTTCATCGCCAGAATAATGGTGCTCAACCCAAAACCAATGGTGATATATAAAATATGGCGTTTAAGATAATGAAAGGCATCGTGGTTGTATTTTTCAGCTATAGCAAAAGAAGAAGATGCGACCATAACAATGCCTATGGCGATTAAGCTCAAAGCAGATATCATTAGCCAAAAATCAACACCCACAGTTAGGTAGCTATTGGATGGCATTTTATTGGCTTGTTTGGTTGAAATAATCATTTATCTTATTTTTATTTATCTTATTTTCAAAGTAGCTAGACCAATTAAGACCATAATTAATGCCATAATCCAAAATCGCACCACGACTTTGGGTTCAGGCCATCCTTTTAATTCAAAATGGTGATGAATAGGCGCCATCTTAAAGATTCTTTTGCCGCGCAATTTGAACGAGCCCACTTGCAAAATGACAGAAACCGTTTCCATTACAAACACACCACTCATGATAAAAAATACCAATTCTTGTCTGGTGATTATGGCAACAATACCTAAGGCAGCCCCCAAGGACAATGCGCCAACATCTCCCATAAACATTTCAGCTGGATAGGCGTTAAACCACAAAAAGCCTAAGCCCGCTCCTATAATTGCCGCACAAAATATGCTCAGTTCACCTGCATTGGGTATAAACGGAATGAATAAGTAATGAGAAAAAACGGCATGTCCAGATAAATAAGCGATAACCCCCAAAGCTGCTGCCACCAATATCACTGGCATAATCGCCAATCCATCAAGTCCATCGGTTAGATTGACCGCATTTGAAGATCCTACCATAACAAAGTAACCCAAAGGAATGACCAGCCAGCCCAGTGACCAGTCTAAATCTTTAACAAACGGAATGACCATTTGGGTTGTTAGGCTAATATCTCCGTAATAATACAAATACAAAACGGCTGTAATGCCAAACAACGATTGCAGTAAATATTTCCAGCGAGCTGCCAAGCCTGCCGAATTTTTTAAAACCAACTTGCGGTAATCATCCAACCAGCCAATTAAACCAAATCCAAAAAGCACGTACATGCAAACCCAAATATAATTGATAGTTAAGTCCGACCACAATAAACAGGCAATTAGGATTGAAAAAATAATTAAAGCGCCCCCCATTGTTGGTGTGCCTTGTTTGGACAGGTGAGATTTTGGTCCCAGATCTCTGACCTGTTGTCCAATTTGTTTTTCTTGTAATTTCCGAATAAAAGAGGGCCCTAAGAAAATCGATATCAACAAGGCTGTCAATGCAGCCATAATGGCTCTAAAAGATTGATATGAAAATAAATTCATCCAGCTGAATTGTTCTTGAAATTGTTGTGCTAACCACAGTATCATTTGAGGTTCTCCGAGTGAATTAAACCATCAACCAATTGTTCTAAATGCATGCTTCTAGATCCTTTGATTAATAGGGTGTCAAATCGGTTCCAATTCTTTATTAAGTGGTTTTTTAATGAGTCTAGCTTGTCAAAATGTTTGGATTCGTTTAAAAATTCCAGGCTGGTGTTCATTGAGTCTTTGCCTAGGGTAAACAAGTGGGTTATCCCTTTTTCATTGGCATATTGACCAATCTCTTTGTGAAATTGTTCGGAACTATCGCCCAGCTCCGCCATATCTCCTAACACCAGGGCGGTGGTGGTATTGTAGTCTGCTAGTACGTCAATGGCGGCTTTTACTGATTGTGGGTTGGCATTGTAGCTGTCATTAATAAGGGTGGTGCCGCCAATTTTGCCGAGGTTTTCTAAGCGGCCTGATTCAGGTACAAAAGATTCTAACCCTTGTTTGATGTCATCAACACTGATGTTGCAAGATTGAGCAATAGCGGCAGCACAGGTTGCATTGATTTTATTGTGTTTGCCTGCCACTGGCAGTTGAATGTATTTGATGGATTCGGTTGTAACCTCAGCTTGCGGATGGTCGCCAAAACTCAATATTTTACCGATTGTTTTTTCTTGCCACAAAGCATAATGGTCATCATCAATCGGCAAAATGGCAAAATCATTTTTCCCCAAAGTTGAAATGATTTGTCCTTTTTCGCTGACAATGTTCTCAATTGATCCAAAGCGTCCTATGTGAGCCGGAGAAACATTGGTAATGACAGCCGTATGGATGTTTACTAAAGAAATCAACCAAGAAATGTCGCCCAATTTTGCTGCGCCCATTTCTATGACCGCAAAGCTATCACCGCTGTTGATATTGCACAAAGTTAATGGTACGCCAATTTCATTGTTTAAATTTCCAACAGTTGAAGAACATTGATTGGACAGTGATAAAATTGAATGCACCATGTTTTTCACAGTAGTCTTACCGTTAGAACCCGTGATGGCAATAATCTTGGTTTTGCATTGTTTTGCCCAGGTTTTTGCCAATATAGACAGTGCTGTCAGGGTGTTCTTACAGATAAGCTGTGAAACATTAATATCTTTTGAATGTGCCACCAATACACCAACCGCACCATTGTCTATGGCTTGCTGGCAATAATCTTCTCCATTAAGGTTATCACCGGATAATGCCACGAACAGTTTTCCACTGCAATCATTGCGAGAATCGGTAGAGATGCCACGAAACTGAATGGGCTTTCCTATCAAAGTGCCGCCAGTGATGGAGGAGGCTTGGTGGAGACTCATGCTAATCATGCACATTTCTCCTTTTTATCGAGCAGTAATTGGCTTGCAATAATCCTGTCATCAAAAACATGATACTTGCCATTGATGAGTTGATAGGTTTCATGACCCTTGCCGGCAATCAAGATTAAGTCATCGTTGTGAGCATTGTTGATGGCATAAGCGATGGCCTGTTCTCTGTTATGAATGACTAATTGTTCGGTATTCATGCCCTTTAATATGTCTTGTACAATTTGTTGCTTGTCTTCATATCGGGGGTTGTCGTCAGTAATAATGACAAAATCTGCATAACTTTCGGCTATGTGTCCCATTTGCGGTCTCTTGCCTTTATCGCGGTTGCCACCACAGCCAAATATGCACCAGATTTTCCTGGAGTTGTGTTCTTTTAATGCCAGTAACACCTGTTTTAATGCATCGGGTGTGTGCGCATAATCAACAATGATTAACGGTTGGTGTTTTTTAACATCGACGCAGTTCATTCTTCCTGGTACGGGGTTAAGTTCGGGTATGATTTTTGTTATATCGTTGATGTTAAATCCTTGCTTGATTAATGTTGCAATCACTAACAACAAGTTATCAACATTAAATTTACCCATTAAAGGGGTATGTAAAGCATAAGTTTTGCCATTCCAATTTAAATCAAAATCAATGCCCGCTGGAGTTAATATTAGGTTTTCTGCATTTAATTGAAAGTCGTTTTTTCCAATGCCATAACTGACGACTTCGGATTGGTTTTTATTTTGGATCTCATTTATCCACTGTTTGCCATAATAATCATTGGCGTTGATGATAGAAAAGTCCAAATCAAAGGCAGTAAACAGCAGTTTTTTAGCATCAGAATACTGTTGCATGGTTTTATGGAAGTCCAAATGGTCTCTGCTGATGTTGGTAAGCCCTGCACCTTTGAGTTTGGTGTTATTAACTCTACCAAGGCTCAAACCATGTGATGAAAGCTCTAGGCTCACGTGGGTAATGCCAAGTGAAACAAAATCTGCCAGTATCTTTTGTAACTCCAGTGCTGTAGGAGTGGTGTTTGGCAAATCATGCATTTGTTGTAATGTTCCAGACCCCAAAGTTCCAATATACGCTCCTTTGATTCCCAGTTTGTCCCATGCTTGTAACATTAACCAACAACAAGATGTTTTGCCATTGGTGCCAGTGATGCCAATAACTTCTAGTTTGCCCGAAGGGTTTTTGTAGAAGTTTGATGCCAACATGCCTAATTTTTCTGTCAGGTTTTCAATCTCTATTACAGGAATGTCAATGGGTTGTTGTCTTCTTTTGGGTATAGCTTTACCTTTTGAAAGTGATTCTGCAATGATGGCAACTGCACCGCCTCTTTGTACCTGATAGGCAAAATCAATGCCATGATTGTCAAATCCACTCAATGCGACAAATACATCGCCATGGGTGATTTTTCGGCTATCAAGACACATTCCAGATACTTTGATGTCTAAAAACTTAGAGTCAATATCTAGCCAGTTCAATAGTTCGCTTAAATCATTCGACATGAGAAACCTCTAATTGGGCCACTGGTTTAGTTGATATAGTTGGTTTGGTTGGCGAAATATTTAATATTCTTAAACTGTTTTGCATGATGGCCTTAAAAACAGGTGCAGCTACTGCGGCACCACCGTAGTCTTCTCCCTCTGGGTCGGTGATGCTAATGGCAACGACCAGTTTTGGGTTGTTAGCAGGTGCATAGCCAACAAAACTGGCAATATATCTATCAGAATAGCTGCCTTTTTCTGCAATTTTTGCGGTGCCTGTTTTGCCTGCTATTTGATATCCTTCTATCATTGCTTTGTTACCAGTATTGTCTTTGCGTACAACATTAATAAGCATGTCATTAACCATATTGGCAATCTTTGGGTCTATTAAGGCTCTATCCTCATTTACCACACCCTTAATATAAGTTGGAGCGCGCCAACGGCCATTGTTGGCAATTGCTGCATAGGCAGCAGCCAATTGTAGTGTCGTCACTTGCATTCCCATGCCATAAGCAATACTTGCATGACGTGAGCGGCTCCATTTGTCGGGATTGGGTAAATGCCCCGATGATTCACCCATGATTCCACTTTGGGTGCTTGAGCCTAAGCCAAATAGATTAAAAGTGTCCCATAGGTGATTTTTGCTCAAACTTAAGGCGATTTTTATAGAACCCACATTGCTTGATTTGGTGAGAAGCGTTTCAAGATTAATTTCACCATAGTTTCTGGCATCGTAAATTTTGAATCCATCTACGGTGAAAATACCAGGATTAGTATCGATGATGGAATTTTCATCGTATTCCCCGCTTAACATGCCTGCAATTACCGTAAATGGTTTAATAACAGAACCTGGTTCATAAATATCTTGTAATGCACGATTGCGCATCCCTAAAATGGATTCTTTTGTTTTGTTATTGGGGTTGTAAGAAGGCTGTGAGACCATTGCCAATACTTCGCCTGTTGTCACATCTAAAATAATGGCAGCACCTTTCTTGGCTTTATATTTGTAGGTTGCGGTTTTCAATGCCTTGTAAGCAATAAATTGCAATCTTCTGTCAATGCTCAAATGTATATCTTTGCCAGGCTCGGCAGCAGTGACTTCCTTGATATCTTTGATAATGTGACCGAATCGGTTTTGCATGACCTTTTTTCGACCAGAAGTGCCTGACAACCATTGGTCATAAGTGCTCTCAATGCCTTCTTTTCCTATGTCGTCTGCATCTGTAAAACCAATCAATTGCGGGATGATTTCACCAGCAGGATAGAATCTTTTGTATTCGTCTCTGTATTCAATGCCTTTAATATTTAAAGCACGAACAGTATCAGCAATATGAGGAGCAATCCTTCTTTTGATGTAAATAAACTTTTTGTTTTTTCTATCAATGATTAGGTTTTTGAGTTTTTCAGGATCCAAATCCAAAGCCTCGGCAAGTTGCTCAACCCTAGAAATTTCTTCAATCAAGATGCTTGGTTGAATGCCAATAGAAGTCATCGGCGTGCTAATAGCCAGAGGCTCACCATTTCGATCAAAAATAGTCCCTCTTGGAACATCTAAATCTATTTCTCTGATTTGGCGAATATCGCCTTGTTCGGTGTAAAATTCTTTGCCCTTGACTTGAACTGCAAAAGCTCTAGCCACTATAACCATAAAACACAAAACTAAAAATGTAACAACAATAGACATGCGCATATTTACGTCAACACCGTTGTATTTTTTGTTTTTAATTGATGCTGTCTTCTTTATCATCGTTTTTCTTATCGTTGTATGCTTAAAATGTTTTTGTTTTGTGGCAACTTCATGCCTATTTGTTGTTTTGCTTTGGCTTCAATCTCACTATTGTTGACCAGCGTTGAGTGCTCAATCTGTAATCTTCCCCAGTCGGCATTTAAGTTTTGTTCTATTTCAATTAATTCCTGAAGGTTGACAAATTTATTTCTGGTTTTATGTTGTAAATAGACGTAGTTAACAATAACCACCAAGTTCACCAGTGCTAACGTGAGTGCAATCATGAGGTTTTTAAACTTCATAATTTTTCAGCCACACGCATAATGGCACTTCTTGCTCTTGGATTGTTATCAAGTTCAATATCAGATGCCTTAACAGGTTTTCCAATGATTTTTAAAATAGCAGTATCCACAGGTGCAATGGGCATTCTTTTGTCAAACTTACCTGAGGTTGAGTGTTTTTTCATGAAACGTTTAACAATTCTGTCTTCCAATGAATGAAAACTGATAACCACAAGTCTTCCACCTTTCTTTAAGCTCTTAACAGCCGTTGGCAAAACATTCTCTATTTGTTCAAGTTCTCTATTGATGTGAATTCGGATAGCTTGAAAAGATCTGGTTGCAGGGTGTTTTTTGCTGTATTTGTTGATTTTTTCGATAATTCCCACTAACTCACTGGTTGTTTCCAGTGGTTTGATTTCTTCCCTATAAATCACGATTTCTTTGGCAATAGCTGTTGCTTTTTTTTCTTCTCCATAGCGCCAAAATACCTTCGACATTTCTTTCCAGTCGGCTCTGTTCAGCCATTGTGCTGCCGTTTCGCCTGTCGTGGTATCCATACGCATGTCTAGTGGGCCGTCTTTGTTAAAGCTGAACCCCCGTTCTGCCTGATCAATTTGGGGTGAGGATATGCCAAGATCGAATAAAATGCCATCGGCTTTATCTTTGAAAGTTTTGTTTATCATCTGTTCAAGCATTTCGAACGCCCCGTGTTCAATCAATACATTGTTATTTTCTTTGGCCAGTTTCTTAGCAACTTCAATGGCTTCTAAATCACGGTCTATAACCAATAGTTTGCCACTTCCATTTAAGTGGCACAATAAATTTTTACTGTGCCCGCCTCTCCCAAAAGTGGCATCAACATAGTGTCCGTTTTCCTTAATATCAAGAGCGACCACCGCTTCATTTAATAATACGGTTTTATGTGTTCCATTCATTATTGTCTAAAGTACTAAGGACTTCATGGCTTCAGAGACGCCTTGGCTGATGTCAGGTATTTTAAGTCTTTGTTTCATTAACGCTTCTTCGTTCCATATTTCAAATTTATCGCCCATTCCCAGCATAATGACTTTTTTATCCATCGAAGCTGTTTGGCGCATACTTACTGGCAATTGAATTCGCGAGCCCTTGTCTGGCTCAGTCATAAAAGCGCTACCAATGATTTTTTGTTGTAAATCCCTATGAAATGCGTCATATGTACTTAAAGGCTTGACAGAGTCATGTGCTTTCTGCCATTCTTGTTTGGGATACAACCAAAGAGAAGAAACTTCGAAAGGGTTGTAGGTAATGACGAGTTCATTTTGACAGACATCAGCAAGCAATTCACGGTATTTGACAGGTATAGTCAAACGGCCCTTTGCATCTAAATTTATTGCTGATTCTCCAAAAAACATTAATTATTACCTTAAATACCCACAAAAGAACACTTTAGTCCACATAACTGCCACTTTATCTTCATTTCTCGCAGGTGTCAACTGCTGATTAAAAAAAAGTCAATGAAATCAATGGCTTAGTTGATGTTCAACATTAAGTAACATCTGCAACATATTGAAATCAAAAGAAATATATTGATTCGCGTGGTGTCAAATAAAATCAAAATAATAGATGTTGTTGTTTTCCCTAAATCCCGATATGGAAACGCATTTGAGAGTGCAATTACTTGATGAACATAACCCCGTCTGTCACCATACCTGTCGCCCAAAAATTTAAAAATTATTTTTTAAAAACAGCAATCTGGATAATACAATGTGGTTGTGTAGGAAACTATTGTAGGAGCGGCGATTTATCGCGTTCTAACCATCAGCAAGTTAATAACTGGAAAAAGACGCGATAAATCGCCGCCTCTACAGGTTGGTATTAGATATCAATTAATTTGACTAAAGGAATAGCATGGGACAGGCGTGTTGGTATTTTCCAAATAAAATCAAAGCAATAAGACTAAGCAATAAATAGAAGCGCTCATCAAACAACTAAAGACGTATCAATGAAATTAGGTGTTGGACTTTCAACACTTTAAAAACTCAGTTGGATAATGTTTCAAATAATGCTAAACTAATCATCCAAACTAAAAATTAACAAAAATGGCATTATTTCAAAAATCTGTTCTCAATAAACACCTCAAGCACCTTGATGAAAACAAAGTTGCAACGGCATATGCAAAATTTCAAGACAACTACAACAGCAATAAAATTGAGCAAATCAAAAACCTCAAGGAAGAAGAATACCAAGACGGTTTTTTACGGGATATTTTTGTCGATGTCTTTGGCTATACCCTAAGACCCGATGAAAACTACAATTTACAAAGAGAATTCAAAAACCAAAATGATGGTAAAAAAGCCGATGGAGCGATTTTAAAAGACGATAAAGCACTTGCAATTATCGAACTCAAATCCACCAAAACCAAAGACCTAACCAAAGTAACCAACCAAGCCTTTAACTATAAAAACAACCAGCCAGATTGCAAATATGTTATTACCTCAAATTTTAAAAAACTGCGGTTTTATATTGACTACGCACACGAATACGAAGAGTTTGACTTGTTTAACCTGAAAAAAGACGAATTTAAACTGTTGTATTTAATCTTGCACCAAGACAACCTGCTAAATGACTTGCCATTGCAAATCAAAAAAGAAACCAAATTTCACGAAAAAGAAATCTCTAGTAAACTCTACAAAGATTATTCAAGTTTCAAGAGAAAGCTGTTTGCAAATCTAGTTAAAAATCACCCAGATATTGATCAATTAGAGCTGTTTAAAAAGTCGCAAAAGCTACTGGATAGATTTCTGTTTATTCTGTTTTCAGAAGACAGCGGGTTATTACCACCCAATTTAATCACCACCATCATCAGCAAATACCGCAAGCTAGAAGAGCTAGACTATTACCAACCGTTATACGACATTATAAAACAATACTTTGGCTACATAAACAACGGTGACGCAAAAGAAAATATCTCAGAATACAACGGTGGATTGTTTAGCCCCGATGCAATGTTGGATAAATTAGTCATAGATGATGCAGTGTTAATTAATGATTTAATGAAACTATCCATCTATGACTTCAACACCGAAGTCGATGTCAATATCCTTGGGCATATCTTTGAACACTCACTCAGCGAAATAGAAGAAATAACCGCCCAAATTGAAGGCACAGTCGCCGATAAAAGTAAATCCAAACGCAAAAAAGACGGTGTATTCTATACACCCAAATACATCACCCAATACATAGTCGACAATACCGTAGGTACACTCTGCAACGAAAAACGTATAGAACTCGACATCGAAGAAATAGAATTTGACGGCACGTATCGCAAAAAAAATGGCAGCCTAAGAGAAGCAGGCAAACAACTATACAAAACCCTCAATGCCTACAAACACTGGCTACTATCCTTAAAAATCCTCGATCCAGCCTGCGGCAGTGGTGCATTTCTCAATCAAGCCCTAAACTTTTTAATCGCCGAACACAAAAACATAGACGACATCATCGCCGAGCTAACAGGTACGACACTACCCATCTTCGACACCGATAAATCCATCTTAGAGAATAACCTATTTGGCGTGGACATTAACGAAGAAAGCGTAGAAATCGCGCAACTGTCTCTATGGTTAAGAACTGCTAAAAAAGGCCGTAAATTATCCAGTCTCAATAATAATATCAAATGTGGTAATTCACTGATTGATGATGTTGAGGTGGCAGGTGATAAAGCCTTTGATTGGAATGTTGAATTTAAGGAGATTATGGACAATGGTGGTTTTGATGTTGTAATTGGGAATCCGCCTTATGT
>CAZLZZ010000044.1:0-21532 GCA_964564165.1 uncultured Alcanivoracaceae bacterium
AAATTTTGTAGCAGTTGGAATCAGAATTTAATTGGGAATTTTGATTTTTCGGTCAGGCACTAATTATGAAAAACTCCACACCCACGAAATCGGGACTTTAGCCCTGCCTATTAGATGTCTAATAAGTTAATCCAGATTCTGAATTCAAAGCTAATTTGATGGATGTCCCAGTATTTAACCAGTATTTACCAGTATTTAAGTATTTAAGTATTTAAGTATTTTCCCAATATTTCCCCCAGTATTTGAGTATTTACCAGTATTTTTACTTGGAATTTAGATTATATATATGTTGATTACTTGCAATTGATTCTGACTTTTATTAAACTTTATACTAAGAGAAAAAATTTATGCGTGAATTAACAATGAGTGAATGTCAGGAAGTTAGTGGCGGGCCTGCTCTGGTAGTTGTGGCCGTCGTTCAGAAGTATACAGCAAGTACACTTGTAGGAATTCAGTAAAAGCAGGTGTCGCTACCGTAGCTGGCGCTGTTTCAGCAGTAGTTGGGTGCTTAAGTAATAGATTATGAGTTTTTCCGAAAAACCCACAGTAAAAAATTGGTTTTGGATAGCACTTATAATAGTTGTTTTCTTTGGGTATAACTTAGGGAAAGATCTGGCACTACGCGACAATGCTAGTGTTCAATCTACAGCTTTAACTTTTGAAAGGTGTAAATTGATAAAACTAAGGAGATAAAACTAAGGACGCCCATGTTATTTATTGCTCAGACATGCATCGCCAATAACTGAACAGCTGTTGTAGGGGCGGCGATTTATTGCGTGCGATTTTTCATGTAAATCAACATGCCAAACAAGGTCACCCCCCATGTCGCGATAAATCGCCGTCTCTACAGTTGGATTCAGGGTACACAACAAGGGTCAACAATACTTTTTATTATGAAAAACTCTACACCCACGGAACCGGGACTTTAGTCCTGCTAACGCGGGCAATTTTCAAAACACAGCAAAGATAAAACAGACTGTTAAAGTATTTGTATGACGTATAATAATTGTCAGAGTTGGCAGGACTAAAGTCCCGATTCCTATGAGACACATTATAAAGTATTAAAATTATTGCACCCCTATAAAGGGGTAGGCACAAGCGTTCATGGCAAGCAAAACAATCCCACAAATATAACGGCAGAGCTAACAACGGTAGATTGCCGCGCTGCTTATGCTTCTGGCAATGACGAGTATTAGGCGAGAGTTATTTCTGGATTTGAGTTATTTGAAGTTTGTTTTTAAGGGTGAAAATGTTAGAATTAAAAAAATCAACATTAACCTTATTAACCTTAGAACACATGAAAAAATTATACAAAAAAACAATAACAAAGATAGAACAAGAAAATCTAATTAACCCAACCGAAATAGCCCAAGCTCGAATATTGGTCGATAAATATGAGCATGTGGTTTTGTCGCAAGGGCTTAGAAAAATATCGGTACTTATAGCGACAGAAAATGAGTCTTTTAGGGTCAGTGTCATTGTTGATGGTGATGTTGCCAGTGATGGCGATTGCCGCTCGGAGTTATTGGTAAAAATCAATAACCAAGCGGCTGATTGGGATATAATTGGCTACACTGCTCTGTTATTTATTGTTACTAATATTGATTATGGCGAGCTGGAAACGGGGATTAAATATACGCAAGCTGGCATGCGAGATAGGGTTTATCAGGAGCGTTTAGCAAAAGCAGAAAAGGCAGAATATAAGGTTAAACTTGCTGACAATATTTATGGCGAGCACCGACTGACCAATGAAAATGGCCTTAGTTTTAATGTGACCTTGCGTGATTTTGCCAATAAAACAGGGTATATTGATAATGTAGACCTAAAGACAAATAAATTGGGTACGACAAAACATATTTTGTTTTTGTACAATTATTTTGCTGACAATCCACAAAAACTCAAAAAACTTAAAAAATCTTATCCCTTTATTGAAATTTTTACCGATGGTTTAAATGACTATAAAATTAGTTGGTTTTTCCCTGATCAATTAACCGATGATGAAGAGCAATTGTTAAAGAAATATTTTGGCGATAACAATTATATAGAACACGAGAAAATAGCAAATTTCTTTACTTTTGTTCAGCAGTCTTTGGACTATAGGCGCATAAAAATAAGACCAGAAGTTATCGAAAAAATTGAGAAGCATTATAGCCAAATAGAATTGCAACAGTTACAAGCCGCAAAAACTCTGGATTTTTCTGTTATAAATGCCAATCTCTATGCTTATCAGCGACAAGGCGTTGAATTTTCAGTGTTTAAAGCAGGAGTAATTATTGCCGACGAAATGGGCTTAGGCAAAACCTTACAAGCCATTACCACTGCCATTTTAAAGAAACAAGTGTTTGGCTTTAGCAAAACTTTGGTTATTACTCCTGCTTCAGTTAAGCAACAATGGGTCAATGAAATTGAAAAATTTAGCGATGAAAAAGTTAAGATTATTGATGGGTTTCCACAGGTTAGACAAGAGCTATATATCCAAGATAAGAGTTTTTTTCATATTATAAACTATGAAACCGTTCTTAGAGATTTGAATGCGATTAATAAAGCTGGATATGATTTTGTTATATTGGATGAAGCGCAAAAAATCAAAAATTATGAAACCAAAACGGCCAATGCCGTAAAAGCCATTAACAGGAAACATGCATTGGTGATTACCGGTACGCCAATAGAAAACAAATTATTGGATTTGTATTCTATTGTACAATTTATAGACAGTTACTTTTTAGCACCTCAATGGGAGTTTTCTTACCAGCATTGTATTTTTGACAGCAAGCAAAAAAACAAGATTCATGGTTATTATAACTTGGTCAACCTAAAAAAAAGGCTCAATCAAATTTTAATTAGGCGCGAGAAAAAAGAAGTATTTGAACAGTTGCCAAATGTCATAGAAAAAAATATTTTTGTAAAACTATCTGATGAACAAGCAAGTTACCACATGAGTTTTGCTAAAGGCATTCAATTTATTTTAAACAAAAAATTCAAAACATCGCACGACTGGACTAAGTTGATGCTGTTGTTAAATTCCATGCGAAGGGTTTGTGATTCAACTTTTTTGATTGACAAAGAAACCCATGTTTCACCAAAACTAGTAGAGCTCAGAGAAATTCTATTAGAAAAGCTACAGATGAAAAGCAACAAACGCAAAATCATTATTTTTTCCGAATGGACGACCATGTTAGATTTAATTGAGGAACAATTGAAACAAGACAATCTTATCTTTGCCATGTTTACTGGCAAAGTACCCATCAAAAAACGCGGCGCAATAATTGCTGAGTTTGAACAAAATCCTGAGTGCAATATACTGCTAGCCAGTGAGGCTGGTGGAGCAGGACTTAATTTACAAGTGGCAGATACCGTGATTAATTTTGAATTGCCTTGGAATCCCGCTAAGAAAAACCAACGCATCGGTCGAATCGATAGAATTGGACAAAAGCACAAAACTTTAAACGTGTATAACTTGATTACCTCAGGCTCATTTGAAATGAACATTCTTGCAGGATTGTTTTTAAAACAAAATCTATTTGATGGTGTGCTAAGTACGAATGGGGAAATTGATGCAGTTGATTTTAACGATAAAGGAAAATCACAGTTTATTCGTCAATTAGAAGCCATTGCTGAGAATCCGGATTTTGTTAATTTGGAAGTAGATGAAGTAGATAACCAAGAGTTAAGACACCAAGAACAAACCCAAGAACACCTGCAAGCCATTCATGAACTAGAAAACTTAATAGACAATATTGTTGCCAATGAATCACCTATCATACCAGCAGAGAAAGACACCGTTAACGATGATGATTATCAACAAATGCATGAAGTGATGAACAAAGGCATGGAGTTTTTAACCGGGATATTCAAAATGAGTACAGGCAAAGATTTGGGTGCAAAAGGCGAACCTAAAGTTAATATTGATAAAGATTCAGGCGAAGTATCTATTACTTTTAAAATCAAATGACGGAAGGTATAAAACGAAACTTTTAGACTTTAAAAACAAGGTGGTTTACCCCACCTTATAATTCTAATCGGACACTTGTGCCAGTGGGCAGAGCTAAAGCCCCGATTCCGTCAAAGAAGAATACTGTCAAAATAAAAATTAAACTTTTAATCCGCTTCTTGAACACTTCTAATTTTGTCCAACAAATTAACATCAACTTCAACTTTTTCGTGACTGGCATAATTAAGCATAACGATTCTGCCAGTGCCAACCGAAGTGATGCGTTTGAGTTGTTGGCTGTACACAGCATATTCCATTAAAAAACCATGAGAATGATTTTCAATAATACTGGCACCGACCAGTATCGTATCGGGGAAATTTAAGGGGTACTTGAAACGGCAACTGGTTTCTGCCAAAATTGGTGCCACATTGTCTATGGTACTAGTTCCCATCACTGCTAATTTTTCAAAATAGGCAATTCGCACGGATTCGAAATACTTAAAATACATCACATTGTTAACATGCTTAAAAGCATCCATGTCTCCCCACTGCACTGGCAATTGTATTTGTACGGGATAACTGTTGTTAAATTTATCTAGCGGATTCATTGAATGGTAGCTAGCCTAGGAGCTTTTCCGAGAATAGGAAATCTATTACAAAAGCAAAGAAAAAATACAATCATGGTAACTCTTTAAAAAAACGGAGGTAAATTCTATCATAAAAATACTATATTGCGATGAAAGCAGAAAAAAATTATTGATGTGTGGTAAAATTGATTCAAGTTTGTTTCTGGGGCTTTTATTTTAAAGGTCCATTCTATTGTTTAATTTTATAATTTCTTGAGGGAGAAACTATGAGTAATCTTTTATTAGTCGACATATTGTTTCGTTGGGGCCACGTTATTTTTGGTATTACGTGGATTGGTTTGTTGTATTATTTCAACTTTGTACAAGGCGAATATTTCAAAGAGGCCAGTAAGGATGCTTTGCCTGATGTCAAAGCTAAATTAGCCACCAGAGCGTTGTGGTGGTTTCGTTGGGCCGCCATGTTTACTTTGATTACAGGCATTGTTTTACTGGGTGCTTTAGGTAAAAACTTATCTGGGTTCATACTTGTGGGCGCGGTTTTGGGAACATTTATGATGTTGAATGTGTGGTTAATTATTTGGCCGCATCAAAAAGTGGTTTTGGGCTTAAAAGAGGGCGATGTCCCAACAAGTGCAGCCAAAGCAGGTCTGGCATCACGCACCAACACTTTGTTTTCTGCTCCTATGTTGATGGGTATGTTGGCATCTAAACATGGTATGGCATTTTCTGCTGGTATGGCGCCATTATCAACTGGGTTTTCAACAGGTTTACTTGCTTGTTTAGGCTTAATGGTATTGATTCAATTGAATGCTATGTTTGGCAAAATGGGCCCTATGGCCAGTGTTAAAGGCGTGATTCATTTGTCTTTGGCATTAACCGCTGTGATGGTTGCTTTGATTGTTTATTTGTAAATAAGCCTAATCAAGTTCCTAGCTAAAGATAAAAAAGCGTGATTTATTCACGCTTTTTTTGATTCATTACTCTCAAAATCTGCAAAAGCTTTCATACTTTAAATTTATTGAGCAAATCAGAAAAGCCATTAATTCATATAAAAATTAATGGAGTTGTGGTGTATAGAAGATATTTTGGCCTCTCTTTATGGTAACATGCCATTGTATAAATCAGAAATAATGTCTTCTGATCAGAGTTTCCAATAGCCTTTAAAAAGGCAATTGAACTGTTTATTTAAAATCAACAAACATTGTACGGAGTTTATTTCTCTTATTGAAAATGGAAATACACTAGTAAATATATTCAAAGCTTACATTTTAAAATTATAAGAGGATAACATTATGGCAAACCCATCATTTGAAGATTTCATTGAAAATCAAGAAAAGCCAAGCGAAGAAAAAGAAATTAACTGGTCGAAACAAAAAGATGAATGGATTGGATATGTTAATTCGTTTAACGATAGTGTGAAAGAATTTTTAGAACCATATTTTAAAACGAACAAAATAGTCCTTATTAAGGAAGAGATTAGTATTAGCGAAGAATTCATTGGCTCATATAAAGTTAACTCAATGTTATTAAAGATTGGTAGTAATAGAATAAAATTTACACCAATTGGAACAAACTTAATAGGTGCTAAAGGTCGCATTGATATGGAGGGCCCGAATGGCATAGTTAAGTTCGTATTAGTTTCAAAGGAGTCAACTAAGCCTATAATAAAAGTTGTGGTTCGCAATCATGGCGAAATAGAGGCTGTTGAAAAATCAATGAACCCTATTAAAAACTGGACTTGGAAAATAAGTACCCCGCCACCTAGAATTATTTATACAGACTTCGATTCAAGCAATTTTCAAGATGCTTTAATGGAAGTTGTAAATGGGTAAAAAAAATAGAAAAGTTAGTTTTTCAAACGAGGAATTGATATTAGACGAAATTAACAACTATTACGAAAGCATTGTAGACTCAAATAAGCTTTATTATTCAGTTTCAAATCCAAATTATGAAATTATATTTGCTACTATGACAGCAAAAAAAGTAAAAGAGAAGTTTGATCTTATATCAAGAGAAAATGAAAAGTTAGTATCATTTAATATTTTAGCTGCATTGGAAGCTGCATTTAGAATTGATTATTTGTTTAGAAGTAAAAGGATCGACAGAAATAAAACCGATATGCTATCACAGCAATTTTACACATTGTTTTTATCAAAAGAAAATCGTGTAAGATTAGAAGATGAGATTCTTGAAGCATGGAAAGATAACGCTGTATCACCTAAAGATAGTAGGATTATTTCTGATTTAAAAGGTGCTTTTAAATATAGGCACTGGCTTGCACATGGCAGGTATTACCAGCCTAAATTGGGTATGAAGTATGATTTTGACTCTATTTACAAATTAGCTCAAATTATATTTGATAGCTTTCCTTTAAAAGGACGGTAGATAATATAACATTGAACTTCAAGCCCTTTTTGTCAGTTGAACGATAGTTAAATATTATGGTGCACGCTGGAAAACAGAATCTAGTTTTAAAGAATTGAAACAAGAAACCAGTAATGCTAACCCGTCTGCTTGTACTTTTATTTATTTTTTATGGTACGAATATCAAAAGTTGTTAATGCTTGCATGTACTCTTCTAGCGAAATGATACCAATGCAGGGATTCACTCCAGTTTGCACATAATCTTTGTTGAGAATTTTAAGTGCCATGATTACCGCAGGTATGGCAGGTATCATGGGGCCGTGAGCATTTTTGGCGATGATGAACCATGATTTTTTTAGGACTTTATGGTTTTTATCGTATCCTTGAAAATGCATGTGCATGCCGCCATCGTGTGTACCAAAAACATCAAATAACCGACCAAGTTTCATTAATATTTTGGCATGTTTTTTAAGATTTAATGGCAGCTTAATGCGTACTAATCCTGATAATGCCCAAAGGCACAGATGCAAGGCTTTACTTTCCATGCCCGCAGCAAAATGTATATTGTTTATGGGAAAATACTGTGCAAGCAAATCCAAATCAGGAACTTCGCAATTGCCCATTAATCGGTTGCCTAGTTCGGGATAATTTTGCTTGTAAATATCTTGCCAACCAAAACGTGCCTTTTTTTCTTGTTGCCAAGGCCTGATGGGTTTTCCTAAGTAGGACAAAACTGCTTGGGTGGTGGCAAGACCTCGGTCTGTTTTTTGCCCGGGAGTAACTCCGTAGTTAATGGCTGTAAATTTCACAAAATTTTCAGATTCCATATAATGCTGGATAACAGCAGAAGACAATGTAGGAACGGTACTGGCTGCGGTGATGGCGATGACATTGTTTTGTTTGGCGCTATTGTCTAATTGCAAAATAGACTTGACGAAATCTCGACCATCGGCTAAATCAATATAATGAACCCTGTGGCTGATGCATGTTTGAGCCACTGTTGTTTGCTGTCCTTGAAATGGACCGCAAGTATGAATCAATATGGTGGGTTTGAATTGTTTTAGATGCTCTTCTAATTGAGATTGTACATCAAAAACAGCTATTTCAATTTCACACTGTGGCTGTGAATTTTTTATTTCAATTTGTAATTTTTGTGCTTTAGATAAACTGCGGCCTACAATAATTAAGGTACAGTCATATTGTGCCAATTGTTTAGCAATGCGGCTACCAAAGGTGCCATAACCGCCTAGTATCATGATTTTATTGTTGTTATTGTTGTTATTGTTGTTTATATTAGCGTGCTTAAATGTCATGAAAAATTCCTGATTGATAAAATGTTTTGCCCAGCAAAGAATGTTTCATGGTGATACTAAAGCGAAATTGACTATTGCCCAAGTCCTCATGTATCACATGGGTTGTTCCAGGGCTCAACAAATGCGGTATCGGCAGGCAATAACCAAATATTTTACAAAAATAACGACTGCTTCTAAAGTGCAATGCACCGTTTTCAGCTGTGACATTAAGAAACATTCCGAAGCCTGCGCCTACACACTCCACCATTTTACCATGGTACTCTTTTTTAACCGATGAGACGATGCATTGTTTGATTTTTTTGAAGCCATAGGTTCTTTGCCACTTGATGCCTGCATTGTTTTTTTGACTGGTTAGTTTAACGGTCATGGGGATATTTTCTCCTTGATGTGAAGTCAAGGGATTGCCAATCAATGAAGTCAGCAAAGCAAATAACCACCCTGCTTTTGAACGCCAAACCGTTTGCATGACGCCCTGATAAATAATGGGCTTTGCTAATGTGGGCATTCTGCTGAATCTTTTTTGCACGTTGGGATGCAGTTTGTTCCAGTTTTTTCCCAATTGTGATTTAATGCTGTTTTTCATGCTGAACAGTATAATATAAATTTATGTTAAGAACCTCCGAAATTATCATTGTGGAGGGGTAGATTGTTCCTGAATTATCATTCTGGAATATTTTACTGCTTAATATTAAAGCATGATTAAAACATGAGGGGCACTTCATGTACAATTGAACTTTATGCAATAAACATGTCATATACATTATGTATCTAGATTACTTCGGTTTTGACGAGCCGCCTTTTTCCATTACGCCGGATCCAAAATTCGTGTTTTTAAGCCAAAAACATGAAGAATCTTTAGCGCATCTGGTTTATGGAATATCGCGTGGTGGTGGAGCTGGATTTGTGCAGTTAACGGGTGAAGTTGGGACGGGTAAAACCACCATCAGCCGTTTATTGTTGGATCAAATCCCTGAAAAAACCAATATAGCTTTGATACTCAATCCGACTGTTACGCCTTTGGAATTAATCCAGAATATTTGTCAAGAATTAAAAATATCCATGCGTGGCATCAAAAGCAAACTCAACACTTTGATTGACAAGCTTAACAAATATTTGTTGAACTCATGGTCAAAAGGCGAGAGCACGGTGGTAATTATTGATGAAGCGCAAAATCTTTCTAGAGATACGCTGGAACAATTGAGGTTATTAACCAATTTAGAAACCAATACCCACAAGCTGTTACAAATCATATTGATTGGCCAACCTGAATTGCGTTCGACCATGCGCAGAAACGATTTGCGACAGTTGGCACAAAGAGTAACCGCAAGATACCACTTGATGCCATTGTCTGCTGATGAAACTTTTGACTATTTACAGCACCGCATTTCGGTTGCTGGTGGCAATACAGCAATCGTGTCAAAATCGCTATCAAAGCGAGTACATAAAATCACCAATGGCGTTCCTCGCTTGATTAACATCTTGATGGATCGAGCATTGTTGGCAGCTTATTCGGACGACAGTGAGCAGATAAATATCAAACACATTAAAACCGCTGCGATTGAAGTGATGCCTGAGAATAATCAGTATCAAGCACCAATCAATTGGAAGTTGGTTAGTATTGCTATAGGTTTTCTTGCGTTAATACCACTGGCTTTTTACATTTCAAGTCTGGTTACAAATAATACCAATACTTTTTACAAATTAGATAAACCCAATACGGTAAATACCAAACAAGAACAAGACTTCACACCCGCAAGCACGAAAAATGCTTGGCAAAAATATTATAAATTGTGGGATGCAAGCAGTGATAAAAATTGGCAAAAATCCCAGTGCCCAGACAATAAAGACACAGGCATGGCTTGTTTGCGCCGACAAGGCAACCTAGGTTTATTACAAAAATTAAATCACCCAGTATTGTTACAATTAGAAAACAATAAGACAGTGCTGTTGAATGCTATTGGAAACGACAATATTGAGTTGCTGAGTGATAATAATATATTTGTTCCTGTTCAAAAACAATGGTTAAACAATCAATGGCTAGGTACTTATTTTATTATCTGGCCGATGCCTGCTGAACTGTTGATTGATCAGAATGACAATGATTTACATAACTGGGCGTTGGAAATGGCCAATACGCTTTCATCAAAAACAATCAATAACTCACAACTCAAAGATTGGATAATTGAGTTCCAAAACAGTCATGGATTACTGGCAGATGGTATTATAGGCAAAGAAACTCAAATGACTTTGAGTCTTATGGCTTATAATGGCCCTACTCTTAAATTAACCCCTTAACAACAACACTTTATGTCAACGATACTAGACTCATTAAAAAAATCATCCGACAAGCGAGATGACAACAGCAAAAACAGCATGGATAACTTTCGTTTTTCCAAGAATGGACAAAAGAAAAATTCAAAATCTTATGTGGTTTTAATATTGTTGATACTAACTGCTGCCATCTTGTATTGGGGTTATCAATATTTATACAGTGATGAAAGGACACAACAAGTTTCCACTGCCACGCCTTCTATTTCTCCTTCAATGGTGGAAAAAAATGAAGCCAATGCCGAAACAAATGAGCCGAGTGTTTTAGAAGCACAAACAGGTATTCAGAAAAAGGACAAACCCAATAGCAGTGATGTAAAACAAAGAATTAAGGAAATAAAAGAAAAAAGGAATGAGCAACAAAAAGCATTACAAGCCTTACAAAAGCCAATAAAATCACAAGAAACAAAACAACAAGAAACAACCAAGCCAAGCGTGCCAGAGCGGGCATCAAAACAAACGCCTGAAGTCACATTGAAAACACCAAATACGTCAGGCGTACTAATACCGTCAAAAGAACCCACAGCAATAGTTGAACAAAAATACCAATTTGCCTATCAATTGCCCTTTAGTATCCGCAAAGATATCCCGCAATTAAAACTCAATATCCATGTTTTCGATAAAGAAACAGAAAACAGGGTTGCCATTATCAATGGCGTGAGGTTTGCCATTGATGATATGATTGACGATGTGGTTTTGGTTAAAGATATTGTTCCTGAAGGCGTTTTATTGGAGTTTAATAACCGTGTTTTCTTGGTTCCGAAATAATTTAAAAGATTGTTTTCTGGCATGAAGAAAATGAAATGTTCTATTCAAACTCTTCTAATTTGAATATTTGTCCACAAACTCAACAATGTGTTTTAACACAGGTGATTTTTTTCTAAAGGGTTTAGACAAGCTGACCAATATTTTCGCGTGACTCATATCCTCTAACAAAATCTTGGTGGTTTCTATGCCATTGGCCTGTAGTTTTTCAGTAAGATTGTTGGGGTTATGTAAAAACACAGTGTGGTCTTTTAAACCGTGCATAATCAAATGAGGTGGCTCGTTGCCATTCACAAAATTAATTGGCATGGCATTAAAATAATCATTTTCAGGTGAAAACAAATCATACATATAGTCATCGGTAAAGGGATAAAAATCATAGGGCCCAGCCAATCCGATAAAGCCATTGATATGGGGCAATTCATCACCCAAATATTGTTCGTTATCAGCGAGCATAGCAGCGATATGCGCACCTGATGAGTGTCCCATTAAAAACAATTTATCATCCTCTGCACCATAATTCTTAATGTTCTTAATGGTCCATTTTACCGCAAGAGAGGTATCTTGAATAAGGGTGCTAAACTTGACATCAGGGTATTGACGGTAATCCGGTATTATTACGGCATAGCCTTGTTTGTTTAAGGTGTCAGCAACAAACAAATAATCGGATTTATTATAATCGGTACAATTGCCCCAGCATCCGCCATAGAAAAAAACCAGTGTTGCTTTTGTTTTTTGCTTTTTTGGGATGTATATGTCTAATTTGTTGTTTGAATTTTCATCATAAACTACATCAGTAAAAACTTGATGATCATCAGATGTTGCTAGCTTGTTGATGACTTTTAAGCCCGTGCTTACGCAAGAGGTTAGAATTGATATAAGCACTAGCAATCCAAGTACTCCGAACAATGGTTTAATTTTTTTCATGTATCTATTGTGATTAATTGTGAATATAAATGCAAGTCTATTTATCAATTGACTTACAGGGTTGGCAGAGATTATGATAGTGAGAAAAATATGAGTTAATATGTCAGATAAAAAAAACAGCGAAAATAACACCTTAGAAATTGAGATTCAAGATCAAAAAATAATCGCCAATACTGAACTTAGTCTACGAGAAGCTTTGGTTCCAGTGGTTGCGTTGATGTTAATGTTGGCTTATAATATTTTTTTTGCAGGTGGCGAATTATTGGGAGGTTATTCTAATCAATACATTTTATTGATTGCCGCGGTGATTGCTGCGGTTATTGGATTGATGAATCAGTCAACAGCCACAATAATGTTCACCGAAGTCATCGAAAACTTAAAGAAAGTGGTGGTTCCTCTTTTCATTTTAACTTTGGTTGGTGCATTATCGGGAACATGGCTAATCAGTGGCATTATTCCTGCCATGGTTTATTATGGCTTGCAGGTATTGAACCCTGATATATTCTTGCCAGCATCGGTGATAATTGCCATTGTCATATCGATAGCAACGGGCAGCTCTTGGACTACTTCAGCAACTGTTGGCATTGCCTTAATTGGCATTGGCACAGCTTTGGGAGTTCCTACAGGAATGGTCGCTGGAGCGGTGATCTCTGGTGCTTATTTCGGTGATAAAATGTCACCGTTAAGTGATACAACTAACTTGGCACCCGCCATGGCAGGCACCGATTTATTCACCCATATTCGTTATATGGCGTACACCACCGTGCCAACAATTGTTATTACCATTATTGCTTTTAGTGTGTTGAGCTTGAATGTTGAAACAACCGGCAATGCCGATGTGGAATATTTGTTAACAGCAATCGATGCTACTTTTAATATTACACCTTGGTTATTTATTGTACCTGGAGTTGTTGTTGCGTTAATCGTGATGAAAACAAAACCCTTAATTGCATTGTCGGCTGGTGTTGTGTTGGCGGCTATTTTCGCCTTTATTTTCCAATCAGATGTTATCAACGGGCTATCTTCATCGGGTTTAAACACGGTTATTAACGCTGTTTTTGTAGACACTGCAATCACTACCGATAATGAAATGTTAAATAAACTGTTCTCATCTGGTGGAATGTTAGGCATGTTATGGACCATTTTATTGATTATTGCAGCGATGGTTTTTGGTGGGATTATGGATGGTATTGGTGCATTGAAGCGCATTACCCAAGAGTTATTAAAAATGGCGAAATCTGTCTTTGGCTTGTTTTCTAGCACTGTGATGAGTTGTATTGGTCTTAATGTGATTGCATCAGATCAATATTTGGCGATTGTGATTCCTGGTAAAATGTATGAGAAAGCCTATAAAGACCGTGGGCTTGCTCCAGAAAATTTAAGCCGAACTTTAGAAGATGCAGGAACGGTAACCTCGGTGCTGGTTCCGTGGAACACTTGTGGTGCTTATCAATCAACGGTGTTGGGTGTCAATGTGGCTGATTATTTTGCTTATGCCATATTTAATTATTTAAGCCCGTTTATGACCTTAATCTTTGCAGGCTTTAATATCAAAATTCGTCAATTGGCATCAAAAAAATAAAAACGACAATCATATAAACGGGCGGACACATGGGGCCGCACCCTACAGATTTCATTTCAAAACCTCCGTAGGGGAGCGCCCATGTGTGCTCCCGCTCTGGAAATCAATAAAATTTTTCATTTATTTGTCAGTTTTGCGCAGTATGACAAATATTCGATTAAATAATAAGGTAAAATCATGAACCATAAAAACCCCCAAACACAAACAGTCGAGTAACCGCCATGTTAAAGAATAATGCCTTAGCAATACTATTGTTTTTTCCGCTATTTATCCACGCCCAAGAAATGTGGATCAATGAAATTCATTATGACAACACTGGTGGTGATGTTGACGAATTTGTAGAGGTGGTTCTTGAGGATACCTTCGCTGGAAGTCTATCGGATATCGAAATAGTCTTTTATAACGGTTCTAATAGCTCTGTTATTTCACAAAGTGAGCCTCGATTGCTTTCCACATTTGTTGAAGGAGACAACAGCAATGGATTTACCATTTATTCTAGGATATTTTCAAGCATACAAAATGGTAGCCCAGATGGTATTGCTTTAATCAACAATGGAACTGTGGTTGAATTTATCAGTTATGAAGGTGTATTAACTGCAGTAGGAGGGCCTGCTGATGGCGAAACAAGTGTCGATATTGGCGTGACTGAACCTGGCGCTATCGGCCAATCTTTGCAAATGATGGGCACAGGAAACAAAGCCAATTTATTTACCTGGCAACCACCTGCATTAAATACCATGGGCAGTGTCAACAACGGCCAAATATTCGGTGATGCTTTCCCCAGAGTAGTATCGGTCTTTCCACCAGATGGCACAAACGGGGTAGATACAGCAATTCCTTTAGATATTGTTTTCTCAGAGCCAGTAAATGTTACACCTGCGTCATTCTCTATAGCCTGTCCTACCGGACCTTCAACAATGTCAGGTTTTGATTTAACTCAGGTTGACAATACACATTATATTTTAACGCCGAATAACGGAGGATTCCTTTTGTGGCCAGGCAATGACACATGTACGGTAACCATGATTGCAGTTGAAATAACCGACCTTGATGGAGACAACAAACCGCTTGATGGCAATTCAGATGGTACCGGCCCTGATGATTTTACCTTTTCATTCAACACCAGTACTGATTTTTTGCCCAGAGTCGATTCTGTCACACCGGCTGACGGTGAGATATTGGTTGCAGAAAACAGCAGCATTACCATCGACTTTACTGAAAATGTCACTTTATCAACAGTCAGTGCCATAACACTTAACTGCCAAGGCAATGTTCCAATCAGTGGATTGCCTGCATCCAATGTTTCATCAGTTACAATAACTCCAATCAACCCCTTTAATCAAGGCGATATATGCACGGTTACTTTGGTGGCTAATTTGATTAATGACATAGGTGGTGGTGGTTTAAGCTCAGACCCCCTAGATGGCAATGGTGATGGTATTCCTGGTGATAATTTCCAATTTGGATTTTCGGTGATTGAACCAGTTATGCCCATATACGATATCCAAGGAAGTGGCAACGCATCGCCGATAGAAGATAGCTTTATCCGCACAGAAAACAATATTGTTACCGCATTAAGAAACAATGGGTTTTTTATGCAGTCTCCTGATCTAGGTGATAACGATGATCAGACATCTGATGGGTTGTTTGTGTTTTCAAATACCCCAGTACAAGAAGGCGATAGCGTCAATGTGCGCGGCCAAGTCATCGAGTTTTTTGGTTTGACCGAACTGACCAATGTATCATCAGTGGTGATAAACTCAAGTGGCAATACACTGCCATTAGAAATAATTTTCGACGCCAATACCCCATCACAAGATCCAACCACGCCAACATGTACCAGCGGAGAATTTGAATGTTATGAAGGAATGCTAGTCAGTGTCGCCAATGGTGTAGCAAATGGAGGCACCGAATATTCTGGAGAGTTTCCAGCTACGGCAACCGGTGAGCGTGCTATTCGTGGAGCTGGTATTGAATTCAGCCAAACCGGCGATTCTCAACTGCCTGCTTTCCCTACCGCAAGCTATGATCCAGATATATTTGACGAAAACCCAGAGTTATTTGAAGTGGATACCAACGGTCTAGCTGGCATGCCAATTATTGATATCAATGGCGGTTCAACATTTACTGCAAGTGGCGTTTTGAGCTTTAGTTTTGGCAGTTATACCTTGTTGCCCAAAACCATCACCACTGTAAATAAAGCTTTTGATGCCATAGATACACCTGGGGCAACAGAGGTAACAATTGCCACCCAAAACATGTTTCGCTTTTTTGATGATATAGATGATCCTGCTATTAATGACTTTCAAGAAGACACCACCACACCGGCAAGATTTGCAGAAAGGGTGAACAAAGCCTCGTTGTATTTCAGAACCATCATGCTTGCCCCTGATGTTATTGTATTAACCGAAATTGAAAACATTGTTGCCGTTCAAGCCATTGCAGATAAAATCTTCGATGATGATAATACACTAACCTATTCAGCACATTTAACAGAAGGACAAGACTTCGGAGGTATTGATGTAGGATTTTTGGTCAAATCCACTGTCAGCAATATTACAATAACTCAGCTAGGAAAGGATGAAACCATAGCATTTGATCCTCCTACGCCACCAAATTTGCCTAGGCCACTTCACGACAGACCTCCATTGTTATTGAATGGCATTGTATCTAAGGGAGGATTTTCTCGTGAAATCAATGTGTTGGGTTTACATCTGCGTTCACGCAGTGGGATAACAGGTTCTGACAGAGAACGCATCAGAAATAAGCATTTTGAACAATCAATATCTGTTGCAAATATGGTGCAAGATTTACAATCTTCAACTGCTGCCCTAGTGGTCATTGGCGATTTTAATGATTTTGAATTCTCTGATGGGTACGCAGATGTGGTAGGTGAAATAAAAGGTGTGGTTGATCCCATCAAAAACCTACTTTCCAGCAATGGGGGCTCTATTGTCAATCCAACATTGATTAATGCGGTGGATACTTTGGCTTTTGAAGAAAAGTATTCCTTTATCTTTAGGGGCACCATACAAGCCTTAGAACACGCCTTAGTTAATGATATTGGTTTAGCACTCCTTTCTAAAACCACTTTTGTTAGAGGCAATACCGATGCCCCAGAAAGATTTGAAGACGATTACATGCAGACTCTTAATATGTCAGACCACGATGGACTAATGATTTATTTAGAGTTAAATACCGTATTGGAATCTATTTTTATTGATGGGTTTGAAGAATAAGATCTGATATGCAAGATCTGATAGGCCAAACAAGAACGAATTGCCATGTTAAATTTTAGAAGTAAAAAGAAAACTTTTTTCCCTAAATTTTCTTTAACTATTTGGTTTTTAACACTGTTGACCGTTATTTTGGCATTGGTATACAAGAATAGCGATCAATTGAATGCCTTGTATGCAATAAACCCATCGCTAATGGCAGATCAATTGAATCAATCTAGGTGGCAAGTTTATCGGTTATTCAGTTCATTGTTTTTACATGGCAGTTGGCAACATTGGGCAGGCAACATGTTGGTTTTTTTAATCATTGCTTTGCCCTTGGAGAAGAAAATTGCAGGGTTTTGGTTTCTGTTGATTTATTTTTCAGCTGGATTCGTTGCCAATATTGTCAGCATTTATCAATTGGGTGATTCAGGGCACTATTTACTGGGTGCCAGCGGCGCGGTATCTGGATTATTGGGCGCTTGGTTGTTGTTGTTTCCAAGACAAAGAATCAGCGTTATAGTACCGATTGGTTTTTATTTACAAAAAGTTCGGATACCGATAGTACTGCTGGCACTGACTTGGTTAAGCTTGCAAATTATTTTACAGTTAACCAGCCCTCAGGATTATTCTGTTGTATGGATGTCGCACATTGTTGGATTTATCATTGGTTTTTTCGTTGCATGGCTTTATAGAATCTTTTCTTAATAGAGGCCTTTGCATAACTATATGGCGAAAGAAAAAAACATTGGGAATGTTTTTTCACGTTAGCCGCATAGCGGTAAGTATCACGGATGATACGCATAAAAAATAGAAGAAATTTACCAAATTGAGGCGGAAACCGTAGATAATAGCTGGCTATTAATTAGGTTTTCAACGAAAAGTTGGTGAATTTAATCATTTTTTACTCGTCATCATAGTTATGCAATGGTCTCTAATAGTACAATTGCCAAATGAATGACAGTATCCTTTATAAAGTTGTGTTTTTAAATCGCTCCAAAGTCTATGAACTTTATGCACGCGATGTTTATTCCAGTGAAATCTATGGATTTATTTATGTTGCAGAATTGGTTTTCGACCAAAACACAACTCTGGTGATTGACCCTGCTGAAGAAAAGCTAAAAGATGAATTTGAAAATGTCAATGTATTGCACTTACCGATGCAAAGCGTTATTCGCATAGAAGAAGTTAAAAAGAAAATGTCATGCAAAATTCGCGACATTAAAAAAGGCGAAAACATTGCAAACTTTCCACCCATACCTAACCAAACCCAATGAATCAAGAACACATTTTAATAGTTGATGATGAGCCAGATATTAGGAACCTCATATCTGAAATATTGTCAGATGAAGGCTATTTTGTGACCACTGCAGCCAATGGAGAAGAAGCCAATCAACAACTATTGCGCAAACAGCCCCACTTAATTTTATTGGATATATGGATGCCCGATATTGATGGCATCAGTTTGATGAAAGAATGGAATGAAAAAAACATGGTCACTGCCCCCATTGTTATGATGTCTGGGCATGGCACAGTAGAAACTGCTGTTGAAGCGACACGATTGGGCGCCAAAGACTTTATTGAGAAACCGCTGTCTTTGGCCAAATTATTGCAAACAGTTTCTGAAACACTGGCCAATTCAGAACAAACCATCGACAAAGGCAGTAAGGCAAGTATCACAATAACCGAACCAATTGGCAACTCACAGGCGATTAACCAGGTTAAATCAGCCTTGGATAAAATTTATAAATCCAAGAACCATGTCATGATTCAAGGCGAACGAGGTACTGGCAAGTATTCTACAGCGAAATTAATTCACCACAAAAGACACGCCCAAAATGAGCCATGTGTATTAATGGACGCACAAACTTTGGATGGCGATTTTCAAGAAATATTAACCCATACAAATGGTTACTTCCCGCGTTCAGGAGAAGGAACTCTGATTATTAACAACATTGACAGCTTGAATGATGATCAGCAAAAAATATTATTATCCTCATTGAAACACAAGCAATTTACCGTGTTTAGACAAAATACAGTACAAGCAATAGAGTTTCAAATCATTGCAATAAGCCAGTTTGACATCAACCAACAGATTGCCAAGAATGCATTTTCATCTGAACTGTACGATTTAATTGCTGAAGTTAAACTTAACCTCCCAAACCTGCAACAAAGACAACAAGATATTCCAGAGCTTATTACCTATTTCGTTAACACCTTGCCAGATACAGAGCAAACACCTTATAGAAAAATGTCATTTGCCGCTCAAAATCGCTTAAGAACCCAAACTTGGAAAAACAACATTCAAGAGTTGAAGAACACAGTAAGACAACTGCAATTGATGGGTGGCGAAGGCGAAATTTCATTAGAAGAAGTCAACACTATACTGGAACAAGCAGAAGAAACCAGCCAGACACAATCAAACAACTGGACCGACCTGCCTTTAAGAGAAGCAAGAGAGGCTTTTGAAAAAGAATATTTGATTCATCAACTCAAAGCAGTTGATGGCAGAGTAGGTGAATTAGCCAAAGTAGCAGGAATGGAAAGAACCCATCTGTACCGCAAACTTAGGGCGCTAAACATCAATCCAAAAGATGTGATGAAACCATGAAGATATTGGTACTCGGAGCTGGACAAGTAGGCGCATCAATTGCAGAACATTTGTCAAAAGAAAGAAACGATGTCACCATCGTTGATACCAATTTAGAAAAAATAATGGACATGCAAAACCGCCTAGATTTGCGCGGTGTACATGGCAATGCATCACACCCAAGCGTGCTAACAAGAGCAGGAGCTGGCGATGCCGATATGGTGGTGGCTTTAACCAATAGCGATGAAATCAATATGGTCGCCTGTCAAGTCTGCCACAGTATATTCCATACCCCTTTAAAAATTGCCAGAGTTCGCCAATCAGAATATTTGGACTACCCTGATTTGTTTAATTCTGACCACATGCCGATTGATGTATTTATCTCGCCAGAAAGATTGGTTACAGAGCATATTCGCCGCTTAATTGACTACCCCGGGGCTTTACAAGTGATGGATTTTGCCCATGGTCTAGCGCAATTGGTAGCGATTGTCGCTGACGACGAAGGTCCCTTGATTGGTCATCAATTGCGAGAGATTCACAACTACATGCCCGAAGGCGTAGATGCACGAGTCGCCGCTATTTTTAGAGACAACAAACCGATTTCTCCCGATGGCGATACGGTCATTAAAATAAACGACATGGTATTCTTTTTTGCTGCCAAAAAAGACATCAAAGCAGTGATGAAAACATTGCGCCATACCGATAAACCCGTTAAAAAAGTCATCCTAGCAGGTGGTGGCAATATCGGCTTTGCCTTGGCACAAATGTTAGAACAAGATCACTCAATTAAAGTCATTGAAGGCAATAAAAAACGCGCCCGATTTATCGCCGAAGAATTAACCAAAGCCTTAGTAATTAAAGGAGATTGTACTTCTGAAGAAATCTTGTTTGAAGAAAATATCGACCAATGTGATATCTTCTGTGCTGTTACCAATGACGACCAAACCAATTTGTTATCAGCTTTAATGGCAAAGAAAATGGGCGCAGACAAAGTCTTAACGCTGATCAGTCGCCATAACTATGCCCAATTATTAGAACGCGATAAAATTGACATTGCCATCTCACCACAACACATCACTATTGGTGGTTTATTGGTACATGTACGCAAAGGCAACATGGTGCGTATTCATTCATTGCGCAATGGTGCAGCCGAAGCCATAGAAGTAGTGGTCCACGGAGATGCAAGCACATCAAAAGTCATCGGCAAACAACTCAAAGACATCAACCTACCACCGGGCACAACCATTGGTGGTATTATCCGGGGCAAAAAAGTAATTATTGCTCACCGAGATGTTTTGGTTGAGAACGAAGACCACATTATTTTATTTGTAGCAGACAAACGCAACATCAATGATGTAGAAAGATTGTTTCACGTTAGTCCAACTTTTATGTGATAAGTTGCTATTGTTACATAGAGGAGGTTACTTTAAGTTGAAGATTGTGAAACTGCTATCGGAATCACGACTTTAGTCGCTCCAGCCTCAATAGAATAGCGACACTGAAACCCCTTATTCCGTTACAGTTCCGAGTTAAACTCACGTTTCTTAACTTAGCTCCTCTGCCTAACTGCCTCAAACAAGACAATTCCAGTTGCAACCGACACATTCAAACTTTGTACCGTGCCAAACATAGGAACATGAATCAAAAAATCACAGTGTTTTTTCACCAAAGGACGGATGCCTTTGCCTTCATTACCAAGGACTATGGCAACAGATCCTTTTAAGTCAGATTGATAAATACTGGTAGAATTATCCGCCAAATCCGTACCAGAAATCCAGACACCATTGTCTTTAAGAATCTCTAAGGCTTTTACAATATTGGTCACTTGATAAATCTTTAAACTGTCTGCCGCTCCTGCTGCGGTTTTTTTGGCAACAGGTGTCAGCCCTGTGGATTTGTGTTTGGGAAAAATGACCATGTCCACACC
>CAZLZZ010000045.1:0-21405 GCA_964564165.1 uncultured Alcanivoracaceae bacterium
GATTACAACCTTGGCACAGTAACAGCCTCTTCTTTTATAACTGAGCTGAACAATGCACACCATAATTTACCAGTATTATTGATGTCAGCGATGCCATCTGACACCATTAAAGCCAGCTATTTACAACTGGGCTTTAAAAATGTTATTAGCAAACCCTTGAATAGAAAAATATTAATAAAGACCCTGCTTTCCTATTTGTAGGTTTTATCTTCTGCGTTGACAAACTTTATTTTGTTTTGACTAAATTCAATCAAGTGCCGTAAAATTACTACTATCCTCTTTATATATTCACTTAATTCTTGCAATACAACCCATAAGTTTGATATTTTAAACAACGGGAAATGAAATATCAAAAAATTGGGTTTGGAATAAATGAAATTTACAGGATCGACCATAGGACAACATAATTTAATCAGTGGCAGTTTGGTGCCATTTCATGCGTGTTTAATGAAATGTTTAGATGTTGCCATAAAAAGCACCTTGCAAGATTTATTCTCAAAAGCGGAGCTTGCCTCTTCAAACCAAGAAGAAACTCGATTATTTGAACAATACAATTTGCTAAAAAAGAACACCTCTAAACTATTAAACTCCTTAACGGCAACCACGCAAAATATGCCGGATGAAATAACAGAACAAATCAGTATGGGTGAAGAAGTGATTAAGCTTTCTTTGGTTGAAGATGAAGACCTTGAAATCAGCCTAGCTTTTACCCAACTGGAAGCCGTTTTAGATATTAAATTCACCAAATATTTGTACGCCCTAGAAAAACGTTTAAAAATCTTATTTGCCGCCAGAAACATCACTAAATATAATATGCCTTTTGGCGTTACATCTGTTTGTTGGATATTTAGCCAGACTTTAGACTTTTTAGAGTCTGACATTAACACAAAATCAAATATTATTGAAAAATTAAGGAAACAATTATCCGTTGATTTGTTAGAAGTTTTTAAGACCATTGACAAAAAATTCGTTCGCGCTGGTATTTTGCCCAATATTAAGATTGAATCCAGAGCCATGGTTAGAGATGGTGCCCTCAAAACTAAACCCGAATCAAGTGCTTCCCAAACATCAACTTCATCAAGTACTTCAAATGCAGGTTCGTCACAAGCAAGTTCTGGTGCGGTTCCAAACAACAATGTCTTTACCCAAAACAATAATCACCAAACCGATTTAACCCAAACCAAAACATCTGAACTGGTCAACTCTATATTTGACATAATGAACCAAGAGCGGATAGGCAATCAATCGTCAGCTCCTGCATCAAATATTGACAACTCTATGTTGGACAATGCCTTAAACAATTTATCCAAAATAACCAGTGTTGCAGCTGGAAGCACAGAAATAGATAAACTTAAAGAGATGGTATTAGAAGGCGTTAAAAATGAAACAGGGATTTATTATCCCAGTCTAACCATGCAACAACAAAACTCACTTGATGTCATGGGAATGTTTTATGAGCAAGTTAAAGAAGACACTTCTATTGACAACAACATGATTTCTTCATTAAACGCCATTAATATTCCTTTGATTAGAACGGCCATCAATGATCAACAGTTTTTTGAAAATGAAGAACATCCTGCCAGAGAATATTTAGAAAAAATAATTTATGCTGCTCAAAAATGGCATGGCACATCTGTGGTTAAAAAACTGCATAAATTCAGTTCTAATATAGCCAGCGAGTACGATGGAACACCAGAGTCATTCGCCATGGCAAACGAAGACCTTGAAAGTTTCTTAAGATTAACTCAGCGTCGAGCTAAAAAAGCGGAAGAAAAGTGGATAAACGCTGCCAAAGGCAAAGAGAAGCTAGAGATTTCTCGCCACAAAGTTGAAGAAATTGTAGAAAACGTATCGCAAAATGCAATACCAGACTTCGTAAAAAATGTGATCAAGTATGTAATTCAGGACTCGCTGACGTTATCCCTTCTGCGCCACGGAGAGGACTCTGATGAGTGGCACAAGAACATCAATACATCTACTATAATTTCTAAAATGGCAAACCCAGAGTTAATTAAAGAACTCACTCCTAAGCAAAAAATTGAATCCCTGCATCACCTTGACCAAACAATGGATGAACTGGGGTTTTCAGATAACGACAGAAGCAAGACCTTAAATAATATCAAGGAGTGTGCTAATGCCGCGATGAATGATTCTTTGCAAGAAGACATTGTTTTGCAAGAAGTCCCAACCATCAACAAAAATAAACAAAATATTAAAAAGCCCGGTTCTTCTAAGATTGAAGATTTAAGACCTCTAACCGATAAAGAAAAATCTGAACTCACCAAAATTCGCCTCTTGCCTTATGGTACTATCTTTGATTTTATCACCAACCAACAAAGAGATAAAATTCGCCGCCGATTAAGTTGGTTTAGTCCTGTCAGCAATAAAGCACTATTTGTTTCTTTATTGGGCAAAAGGCCTTACGAAAAATCTTTAAATGCTGTCGCTATAGATCTTGCTAGAAAAAATATAGTCATTGTCAGACCTGTTGAAAAAAGATATTTTAAAGGAGTGATGAGCGATGTTTTATCTAAATTGAAAGGACTAATAAACAGCTCTACCAAAACACAATCAAGATAAAAAATAATGAGCAAAGAATACAGAAAAACCAAAAGAGTAAAGCCCAACGTTGATATCAGTGTCATTGACATGATTATTGGTACAGACATAGGAGAAGTGCTGAACATCTCAACAGATGGGTTACTTGTCGCCAGTAAAAAACTCATCACTATCGGCGAACTGTTCCAAACTGAATGGCATTTTTCAGTTCGAGGTATAAAAAGCATCTCTGTAGGGCTTGAATGTTTGTGGTCTGAAACTCAATATACCAATCTTTGCCTCTGTGGCTTTTATATTATTGACATATCACAAGATGATCAAAATATTCTTGATAGGATCATCTCACAATCAAAAGAAATTTAGCCCGTATAATCTAGGGATATGCGGGTCAGGTTTGTTCCCTATCAAGGCATCTATAAGAAATCGCTTCTAACAAATGCTTTTTTTCAATCGTTTGGTTGTTGTCAAGATCCGCAATGGTGCGAGAAATCCGCAATATTCTATGATAGGCTCTTGCTGACAGTTTTAATTTCTCAACGATTCTTTCTAAAAACAACAATTTTTCCTCAGAAATATTAAGCAAACGTTCCATCTCTTTATTGCTTAAATATGCATTGGCCTTGCCATTGTTTCTTTCTAGTTGGATATTTCTAGCCTTAACAACCCTTTGTCTTATTTGGTTGCTGCTTTCGTTGCTACTGATATCTGATCTAAGCACATTAAAAGGAACTCTTGATACTTCAACATGCATATCGATTCTGTCCAATAATGGTCCTGATATTTTTGCTCTATACCTATCAATGTGAGCTTGTGAACAAGTACACTCTCTTTCTTTGTCACCTAAATAACCGCAAGGGCAAGGGTTCATAGCGGCCAATAATTGAAACTTTGCAGGGAACTCCGCCTGTCTTGATGCCCTTGATATGGTCACTTTCCCTGATTCCATAGGTTCACGCATCACCTCAAGAACATGCCGTGAAAACTCTGGCAATTCATCTAAAAAAAGCGTACCAAAATGACAAATAGAAATCGCCCCTGGTTGTGGGTTTGTGCCGCCACCAACCAAGGAAACAGCAGAAGCTGTATGGTGCACCTGCAAAAATGGCGGCGTATAAAAATTTTCAACCACCACTTTTTTACCACAAATAGACGCAATAGCCGCGGTCTCTAATGCTTGGGATTGGGTCAATGGCGGCATGATTGTAGACAAGCGCGATGCCAGCATAGTTTTGCCTGTTCCTGGAGGGCCGATAAACAATAAATTGTGATTGCCCGCTGCTGAAATTTCTAAAGCCCGCTTGGCATGTAACTGACCCTTTACTTCAGACATGTCAAGTTGTTCACCTACACTGATTGTTGGGTTTGTTGTGGCCTTTGGCAGTTCATCCAATTGATTTAGCCATACACATACTTGCAATAAATTATCGGCTGTTTTATTTTCTCCTTGCTTAATCAATGCAGCTTCAGAACCATTTTCTCGCGGTACAACCAAGACCCTGTTGTTATTTGCAGATTGTATCGCCACAGGCAAAACCCCATTTATCGGATGTAAATCACCGCCCAATGACAACTCTCCAACAAACTCAGTTTCAGACAATCTGTCATGTGAAACTTGCTTTGATGCGGCCAATATACCAATCGCGATCGGCAAATCATAGCGACCACCTTCTTTGGGCAAATCAGCTGGTGATAGGTTTATGGTAATTCTTCTTTGCGGAAAATCAAAGTTGGAATTAATAATTGCCGCCCGTACTCTGTCCTTGCTTTCCTTAACTGCTGTTTCAGCCAGCCCAACAATTGATAAGCCAGGCAAACCACTTGACAAATGTACTTCAACACGTACCAAAGGCGCATCAATGCCATTTTGTGCGCGTGAATAAACTGTGGCTAGATTTGACATCCTTGTGGCTCTTAATTGTGTTATTTAGATTGCAGGTTTTTTAAATCTATTTCTAACAATTTTAGCTTTTCACGGGTCTTTGCCAACACCGCTTTTTGTACATCAAACTCCTCTCGAGTGACTAAATCCATTTTCTTTAATCCTGCTACCAGTACTGCCTTAGCATTGGTATGAAACTCATCACGCAAAGTTTTCAAATCTTGAGGTATTAACTGGCCAATTTTATCAACGACATCTTCTATTGCTTGTGGTTTAATCATGATTGTTCTCTGTTAAATATTCGTCTATTTTAACACAAACTATTTATTTTAAAGTAAGCATATTACTATTGATTTGTAGGAACACCTAAACTAAAGCAGCACTAGATTTATATCGTGCAATAGATAGTTGCTATTCATAAGCAATAAATATACAATCGTTCCCAATATTCAACAAAACAACAAAGTAGAATTATGAAAAAACAATTATTGATTTTATCGGGTGTTTTCACCAGTAATCTTGTATTTGCACAGCTGCTACCAACAGAACAAGGATTTGATGATATAAACAACATACCTGGTTGGGTAACTTCTAACCAATCGGACCCAATCGGAGAAACCAATTGGCTTCAAGGCTCAGGAGTCGCTAATGTCATGATCGCAGAAGATGGGGATTCCAATTCGTTCATTGCTGCCAATTACCGCAACACAGCAGGAACATCTGAAACCAATGCAACCATCTGCAACTATCTGATCATGCCTGATTTAGGCAAGTTAGAATCGGTGTCTTTTTACACAAGAAGCCGAATCGCTGCCAATAACTTCAATGTCTATCCTGATCGCTTATTTGTCGTACACAGCCCAACAGGGGAAATCAACACGGGAAACTGTGCTGAAGATTTCGGAGATTTCACAGAAACATTAATGGTTATCAACCCAGATTTAACCCAAGAATCTACATCGCCAGAGGGTTATCCTCTGCAAACATGGGAACAGTTTAGTGTTGAGGTTAATGGAACGGGTCGAGTGGCTTTTGTTTACTATGTCGAAGATGCAGGGTTTTTTGGCCCTAACTCAAATTATATTGGCATAGATTCAGTTCAATGGGTATTGGCTCCATTGTTTCAAACTAAACCATTAATCATTCAAGGTAAGTTACCCAAGAAATCAGTTCGGAAGAAATGATTTAATAAAAAGCAATTTCATAAGAAACACAATTTCAGACATAAAAAAATCCCCGTATCAAACGGGGATTTTTTTTAGTTTTGAATATTATCTAATATAGATTTTTTTAAAACTTCTTACTAAACTGTATTCCAAGACTGCGTCCAGGAGCCACAAAGACATACTTGGATATAGCCCCAAATGTAGAACCTGACAACGGTGCATCACCACCAAATCTCACTATGGTTTCATCGGTTAAGTTTTGACCCAATAAAGCCACATCCCATCCATTTACAGGGTTAGACAAGCCAATACGGAAGTTTACAGTAGCATAAGAATCTTGAATTAATGCAGGATCCAAACTGGCTGAAGCATGGTACTCATCAGTGAAAAATACATTCAAATTGGTATTTAACTCTAAGCCATTCGCCAGTTCTTTTACATGGCGAGCACCAAATGTACCTTGCCAATCTGATACCAGCTGATTGGTTTGACCTGAATAATCACAGAAACCATCATCAATTTGTGGACCATTTGGCGCTTGACCAAAGTTACATCGCCCATTGGTATAATTGTCAAATTCAAAATCAGTTAAAGCAAACGAACCTGATAGTGTTAAATTGTTTGTGGCTTGCCACCTGCCATCAATTTCCAAACCTTTAATGGTTGCCTCTGCAGCATTGCCCACATTAAAGCCCAATTGACCATCAAAAATAGAAACTTGTAAATCGTCATATTTGGTTAAATATGCAGCAAAATTTAGTTCAGCTGCGCCACCTAACAATGACATTTTTCCACCAAATTCAAAACTGGTAGCCGTTTCATTTTCAAATTCAAAGGCTTCAGCCATTGTTGTTGAAACACCGCGATTATTGGCTCTGAAATCAAAACCGCCAGACTTACTGCCTTTGACTGCGCTGACATATAACATGGTGTCATCAGACATATCCCAGTACAATTTCACATCGGGTGTAAAAACTGTTTCTGAACGACTGCCATTAACAGGATGAATGCCCAATTGATTTCCAGCTGTACCAGGAAACACTCCTAGTAAATTCGAAGAAGCTATACCAAATGCTTGCCCATATATGTCGGGTGCAAGTGCTTGAGCTGCTGATAACGGGCTCCCATCAATTGCTGTAATAGTTAAATTTCTAAATCCATCTTTGTTTTCGCGAGTAATCCTGCCTCCCACTTGCAGTGTCATGCTGTCGCTAAAGTGCCAATCAAACTGACCAAAAGTAGAAAATATATCGGTATCTACTGTTGCAATACGCGGGGCAGCAGTTCCAGCAATAATGTTGCCTGCAAGTAAGTCAAAAGGGGCAAATGCAATATTCAACAAATCAACCAATACTGATGTTGAATTGACTGCAAGTGCATCACGGTATTCATGATCACTGGTTTGATAGAAACCACCCACAATATATTCAAATTCACCACCAGTGTTCGAAGTTAAACGAATTTCTTGTGAGAACTGGTCATATTGCTCTTCCAAAGGCAAAGTAAATATATTCGCACCAGTAAAATCACAGTCACAATTATCACTGAACTCAAAATTAGAAATTCCAGTAATGGTTTGTAAAGTATGGTTATCCAGCTCCCAATCCAAAGTCAATACTGCTTCAAACTGATCGTTGTTGCTAAAATCCCCATTGGCATGGCGTTTGCCATCAATGGTGTTATTAAGTACAGATGGATCTTGACCAAATGCACCTACCAATATCTGTGAGTATAAGAAACCATTTGCTGCTGGAATCTCGCCAGTGGTTTCTATATTTCTACCTACTACATCAAATTTACTTGATTCTAATTTAAGGGTCGCCATCATGGTATCTGAGAAATCAAACTCAAATGTCGTCCTTAAGGTAAAGTCTTCTTGTTGAGGTTCATCGCGATTTAAAGTTAAATTTTCGATATAACCATCTAATTCATGGTATCTAGCTGCTATGCGATAACGGAATCTATCAGATATAGGGCCAGATAACACTAGAGCGGTTTCAGTTTCACCAAAGGTAAAGCCATGATTTAGTTCTACATAGCCTTCAAACTCATCGGTTGGTCTAGCTGTTGTCATATTTAATGCGCCAGCGACACTGTTTTTGCCAAATAAAATTGACTGGGGCCCGCGCAAGACTTCTACACGTTGTAAATCAAAAAACGGGGCTCGTGCTTGTTGTGCGCGACCATGATGAATTCCATCAACATAGACACCCACTGACTGTTCAAAACCTTGGTTGTTGCCAGATCCGATACCACGAATAAATACATTGGTACCAATGCCACTTTCGGCCATGGTGAAATTGGGCACAGAAAATTGTAAATCTGCCATCTTTTCTATATTTTGTTCTTTTAATACTTGAGCGTCTATTACCACAACCGATATCGGCACATCTGCCAAAGATTGCTCACGCTGTTGTGCAGTAACAATGATTTCTTCTAAAGCAGGCCTGTCTTCATCATCTTGGGCAAATATTGCCGATGGTGCTATGACAGCCGCAGTTATGGCTGATCTGATTAATACAGATAAAATAGATTGTTTAAATCTCATGATTTTCCTCATATTTATAGTTAAGTTAAGTTGTATCTCCAGGTAAAAATATAGGAAAATTACTGAAATTAAAGTATTATTGTCCCCTGTATGTCACCCTTGGCCTGTATAATAACACAATACAAACCATAAAACAGGTAAGATTTTCCGAAGACTCTCCAATGAATTAATCTTGCTTGGCCAGTATTTCATACAATTGGTACAGGGTAGCTATATTTTATCACTACCCTCCTGTTCGAAGTTGCAAATGCAATGGTCAAGTTTTGTCGCTGCCAATAGTTGTGAATATTTTTAAATCCATAAAAGTGCCTATTGAGCATTGGTTTATGAGGTTGGTATAAATCTATAACAATCTCGCCATAAGGTAAACATCTGCATATTTTCCATTTCTAAAAGCATAGTTTTTTGCTGTTCCTTCAATTTTGAAACCGTGTTTTTTGTACAATTCGATCGCTGCTTCATTGTCAGTATAAACTTCCAGTTCAATACGCCTCACGGCTATCCAATTTTCCGCCATATCTAATGCCGCTTTTAATAAAGCCGTTCCAAATCCTTTGCCTTGAGAGTTTTCACTTACTGCCATCCCGATGTTAGCAACGTGCTTTCGGCGCGGACGGGTGTAAACTTCCATTCCTAAATGAGCAAGAGGTTGAGTAAGAATTTTGTCATCAACTACCGCAACAAGGCTGTGAAAATTTTCAGGCATATTACTCAAGAATTTGCCCCATTTATCAAAAGATGGATATGGCAATTGCAATGTTCCTGAATAGCAAGAATGTTGACCATAAATTTCTTTTATCGCAGGTATGTCTTTTTTTTCGCTGTGTCTGATTATAATCTTCATATTAAATATTTTATGGTAAATTTCGAAGTAGTAATACCCAAACCTCGATATAGAAACGCATTTGAGAGTGCAAGTACTTGATGCGCATAAGGAATCAACAAAAGTCAAATACACCTCGTTGGTGATGAGGCCTTTTGCTGATTTCTTAGGTGCATTAAGGGTTTGTGCTGTCATTGTGTTTTCTATATCGGGATTTGGGTAATAAGTAAACTGTAATCCATGGCTTTAACTGAGTGAGTCAAGGCGCCGATTGATATGTATTGCACCCCTGTTTTTGAGATACCTTGTATAGTCTCTAAGTTGACATTACCAGAGGCTTCCAAGTCTATCTTGCCTGCGGTTATAGCCACTGCTTTTTTCATGGTTTGGTTGTCCATATTGTCCAACATAATGCGGTCGATGTCGCAAGCCAGAGCTTCTTCTAATTCGGTGAGATTGGTCACTTCTACCTCAATTTTGTGTTGGTGTTGGTCATAAGCCAAAACTTTTTTTACCGCTTGTGTAATGCCTCCAGCAGCTTTGATATGATTTTCTTTAATCAATGCCATGTCGTACAAGCCTATGCGGTGATTAACACCACCTCCAGTCACAACTGCCCATTTGTCAAGTACTCTTAAATTGGGAGCTGTTTTGCGGGTGTCAAGCACGTGACAGCGATTCCCACAAAGCTCTACAAACTGATGGGTAAATGTTGCTATGCCACTCATTCTTTGTAGCAGGTTCAATGCCACACGTTCAGCCCCCAAAACAGAAATCACAGATCCGGAAATTTCGGCAATCACTTGGCGGTTTTTGCAAGGTTCGCCGTCTTTAAACAACAGTTTGACCTTGACATTTTTGTCCAAGGTTTTAAATGTTTTCTTAAATACTTTTAAACCAGCTACAATACCATCTTGTTTAGCAATCAATTGAGCGGTACAATTGTCATCCTTATCAAAAATGGCTTGACTGGTTAAATCTCCATTTTTGATGTCTTCTCTTAGGGCTTTTTTAATGATTGAGATATAATTTTTTGATTTCATGGAAAGTTCTTATTAATTAATCCATTTATTATAATGAATCATAATTCCTATTACATGTATAAAGCCTTAAAGCTGGCAAAAAAAGGGCTGTTTACTACTGCCGCCAATCCTCGTGTCGGTTGTGTCTTAGTTAGTCGTGGACACGTGGTAGGAACCGGCTATCATAAACGGGTTGGTGAACCGCATGCAGAGGTTTTTGCGATCGAAAATGCCGATGATTTTGTCGAAGGAGCAACCGCCTTTGTGACATTGGAGCCCTGTAGCCATTTTGGTAAAAACCCGCCTTGTGCCGATGCCTTAATCCAAGCCAAAATCAAAAAAGTCATCATCTGTAATATAGACCCGAATCCATTGGTGGCAGGCAAAGGCATTGCCAAACTCAAAGCAGCAGGCATTAAGGTGAGCATCAAGGTGAAAGCCGGCAAACTCAGAAAAAAAGGAGAGCAGCTCAATATTGGTTTCTTTCACCGCATGAAAACAGGCTTGCCATTTGTTAGATTAAAAATGGCTCAATCCATGGACGGTCGTACCGCCATGGCAAGTGGTGAAAGTTATTGGATCACGGGCGAAAAGGCCCGTTCTGATGTGCAATATTGGCGGGCACGCAGTCAGGCGATTCTCACAGGAATCCAAACGGTATTACAAGATGATTGCAGATTAACCGTTCGTCCCAATGATTTGCCGAAAAAATATCGGTCATTGCCACAGGACTTTGATAAGTGGCAACCCATGCGTGTTGTTTTGGACAGCCATTTGCGCATTAACCCTGGCGCCAAAATTTTACAAGGATTGGGTCGAAAAGTAATTTTTACAGCCACAAATAATTGCCCTAAAATTAAGCAACTACAAGGCCAAGGTGTAGAAGTAGTTATCATGCCCACTAATGACACAACTAAGGACGCAACTAAGGACAATAAAATTAATTTAAAATTTGTTCTTAAATGGTTAGGAGAACAGCAAGTCAATGAGCTTTTGGTCGAAACAGGAGCCACATTGGCGGGCAGTTTTATTCAACAAAAATTGATCAATCAATTAATTGTTTACACCGCACCAGTAGTGATGGGTTCATCAGCGCGTCCGTTGTTTGAGCTTGATATTGAACAAATGCAGAACCGAATAGCCTTTAAAGATTATAAAATCAAATCATTCGGTGAAGATTGGAGACTAATTGCAAATTTGGAATAGAGATTAGAGGTTGTTGTTATAGCTCCACACCACAATTGCGACAATAACTGGCATTTTCCGTGTGACCAACCAAGCCACAAGCTTCGCATTTGCGGGACAATTTTCTGCTTCTTCTCGATTCTTTGTTAAGCTCTGCGGCGAAGATTCCTGTTGGGATGGCGATAATTGAGAAGCCCGTTAACATGATTAATGAAGCGACTCCTCTTCCCAAAGCAGTATGTGGCGCAATGTCTCCATAACCAACGGTGGTCATCGTGACGACAGCCCAATAAATACCGTGGGGGATACTAGTGAAACCGTTTTCTGGGCCTTCAATTAAGTACATTACCGAGCCAAACAAAACCAATACGGTGGCAATAAAAAAGAAAAAAACGAACAATTTGTGGCGACTATTTCTTATCGCTCGGGTAAGTGTTTGCATTTGTTCGGAGTAATGAGCCAGTTTTAAGATTCTAAAAATTCGCAACACCCGGAGTATTCTTATCACCAGTAATGTTTGTGCTCCAACGAAAAACAGGGATAAATAGGTCGGCAATATCGAAAGGATGTCAACAATACCGAAAAATGAAAAAACATACTTAATAGGCTTGCGGACACTAATAATTCTCAAGATGTATTCTATGGTAAATACTATTGTGAAAAACCACTCTAAAATATAAAAAACCGACCCATAATCGACATGTAGCTGGTTAACGCTATCAAGAATTATGGTCAATACACTGATAACAATAAACGCTATTAACATTATATCAAACCACTTACCAGCTGGCGTATCAGAGTGGTATATGATTTTAAATATTTTTGAGCGCCAACTGTCTTTGTTAATGGCTTCTTCTTTCATAAATAGTAATTCGTTAGATTGCGTATCCTAATCTTCTTGTAAACCAATTCCATCAAGTCCCGCTGCAAGTGTATTGGCATCCCCGCCTTGTGAAAGTTTAATCGCCAAACGTACCTCGTTGGAAGAATCTGCGTGTCTTAATGCATCTTCATAGGTGATTTCTCCGGCTTGATACAATTCAAACAATGCTTGGTCAAAGGTTTGCATTCCCAAATTTGTGGACTTTTTCATTAAATCTTTGAGTTTGTGAATCTCTCCTTTGCGAATTAACTCTTTTGCCAAAGGTGTGTTGATTAAGATTTCTACTGCTGCCCGTCTGCCTTTGCCATCGGGGGTTGGAATTAATTGCTGGGCAACCATTGCCTTTAAATTTAGTGACAAGTCCATCAACAATTGGTCTCTTCTGTCTTCAGCAAAGAAGTGTAAAATTCTATCCAATGCTTGGTTGGCGTTGTTGGCATGCAACGTTGCCAAACAAAAATGACCCGTTTCTGCAAAGGTTATGGCGTGTTCCATGGTTTCGCGTGTTCGAATCTCGCCAATCATAATAACATCGGGAGCTTGTCGTAAGGAGTTTCTCAAAGCCACCTCAAAAGATTCTGTATCAATGCCCACTTCTCTTTGGGTTATAACACATCCTTGGTGTTCGTGCACATACTCGATGGGGTCTTCAATGGTGATAATATGTCCTGTTGTGTTGACATTTCTAAACCCTATTAACGCGGCCAAAGATGTTGACTTACCTGTGCCAGTTCCGCCAACAAATATCATGATACCTCTTTTAGTCATGGATAATTCTTGTAAAACATCGGGTAAATTTAATGATTCAAAAGTAGGGATCTTGGTTTCAACACGTCGAATAACCATGCCAACAGCCGTCCTTTGATAAAAAGCACTGACACGAAAACGTCCCACAGCAGCAACACCAATCGCGAAGTTACATTCGTGAGTTCTTTCGAACACTTCTTTTTGTGAAGGCGACATAATGCCTATTACTAAATCTCTGGCTTGTGCTTTCGACAAGGGTGACTGGGTAATTGGAACCACTCTCCCATGTATTTTAATGCTGGGTGGTAAATTAGCTGTGATAAATAAATCAGAAGCCTTTTTGTGCGCCATTAATTTTAAATATGAATTAAAGTCCATTGTCTTATCCCTAGTTGTTATGTATCAATTATATGTCAGTTATGCGTCAAAATCAGACTTGTTGGTGGCTCTAGAGCGTGCTTCTTTTCGAGTAACAACGCCTTTTGCAACGAGATCTAGCAAGCACTGATCAAGTGTCTGCATGCCGTAACTTTGCCCAGTTTGAATAGAAGAATACATTTGCGCAACCTTGTCTTCTCGTATCAAGTTTCTAATGGCTGGTACGCCCACCATGATTTCATGTGCAGCTACTCTGCCTCCTCCCACTCTTTTTAATAAAGTTTGAGCAACTACAGCTCGCAGAGATTCTGACAACATTGAACGAACCATTGGCTTTTCACCCGCTGGGAATACGTCAATTATCCTGTCAATGGTCTTGGCAGCAGAACTGGTGTGCAATGTGCCAAAAACCAAATGGCCCGTTTCCGCAGCAGTCAGTGCTAATTCGATGGTTTCTAGGTCTCGTAACTCACCAACCAAAATAATGTCTGGATCTTCACGAAGAGCTGATTTTAGTGAGTTGTTGAAACTTTGTGTGTCTCTATAAACTTCTCTTTGGTTGATTAAACATTTGTTACTGGTATGAACGAACTCTATTGGATCTTCAATGGTTAAGATATGACCATGTTCGTTTTTGTTGATATAGTCAATCATCGCTGCCAGAGTGGTTGATTTGCCAGAGCCCGTGGGACCGGTCACCAAAATCAATCCTCTGGGAACTTGTATTAATTCTTTAAAGATAGGCGGGCAGTTTAAATCTTCCAAGGTTAGAATTTCGGTCGGAATGGTTCTAAAAACAGCAGCGCATCCGCGATTCTGATTGTAAGCATTCACACGAAACCTCGCCAATCCTGGGATTTCGAATGAAAAATCTATTTCCCAGATTTCTTCGTATTCTTTTCTTTGCCCATCACTCATGATGTCATAAATCATTGCATGCAACTCTTTATGATCAAGTGGCGGTAAATTTATTCTTCTTATATCTCCATCAACTCGAATCATGGGTGGTAACTCTGCTGACAAATGTAAATCTGAAGCTTTATTTTTAACTGAAAAAGCCAGTAACTCTGCTATATCCATAAATTTTGACCATTTTTATTTATTTAATTTAAGTTTATCGCTATTGCACTATTATTTCCACTATTTTTTGATATCTTTGCCCTCTCATGAGGTTCATGCAATAAATTTATTAAACTTTTTAACATTTGGCACCAACTTCTGATAAACTCATAGGCTCTTATGTTTCCATTTAAAAAAACTATGTTAAACAAACTTGTTGGTTTTGTGCAGAACTCTGATTTCGGTAAATATTTTATTGTTGGGTTAGTTGTTGCTATTGTCCATTCTTTTACTGGGTATTTTTCAATCTTTTCATGGGTTGCCGTGTTGATATCATCAATACCCGTCATTGTTGGATTAGCGTTTTTTACAAATGCGCTATCGTATGATCAAAAGCAGCAAGCTCAACAAAACTCACTGTTACTAAGCTCTATTGCATGGAGTGTTTTTATGTGGGATACATTAAATGATGCACCACAAGCTTATGCGGTTACATTTGTAGTCATCAGTGCTTCTGCCTTATTGGTCTTTAATCATTTAAAAATACGATTGATTCTTGTTGCTCCGGTGTTGTTGACCTATTTAGTCCTATTGTTGTTTGTACATACGCCTGCTGAAAATCTGTTAGCAGGATATACTTTGTTGTTCTTGGTGTTGTTTTTTTTAATCCAACCCTCAGAAGACATAAAAACGAGTAACACCCATGTCTCTGAAGACCATTTGGGTACAGCCGACAAAATGGACCTAATCTCTGAAATAGATCTTGCAGAAATAGAGAATCAGAAACTAAAAGACCAAGTTAAGCAATCTGAGCTCGATTTGTCAGCCGCAGAAATGGCCAAAATGGAATTTTTAGCCACCATGAGTCATGAAATAAGAACACCATTAAATGGTATTATCCCTTTGTTAGACATATTGTTAGATTCAGAGCTTTCTGACTTTCAAAGAGATTATCTTAGCACTGCCCATGTCTCTGCCATCCAAATGCAAAAACTTATTGATGACTTGCTTGATTATTCAAAAGTTGAAGCTGGAAAACTTTCTGTAGAAATACGAGGTTTAAAAGTATTGCGCGTGATGGCATCTGTAAATTCTTCTTATCAACAAGCGGCGCAAAAAAAGAACCTGTCTATTGAGGTTAATATCCATCACAATGTTAGTCCTCTCCTCAGGGGAGATCCTACTCGGTTACGTCAAGTTTTGTCGAACTTGTTGAGCAACGCCATTAAATTTTCTAATCGCGGAACCATTACGTTAACCGCGAAAAAAATCAAAGATTACCCCAATAAAGAAGTAGTTCGTTTTGAAGTGGCTGACCAAGGCATAGGGTTAGATCAAGAAACTTGCGACAGTATTTTTCTGCCATTCACCCAAGAAGATGCTTCAAGCACCAGAAAATTTGGAGGCACAGGGCTTGGACTTGCCATCAGCAAAAAAATTGTTGAGTTGATGAATGGTTCAATCTATGTTGATTCAGTTAAAGGCAAAGGCAGTACATTTTATTTTGATTTACCATTGCTTAAATCAATGGGCGAAACCAGTGTTGGTTTAGCCGAAACCACCGGCTATCAAGCCATATTGGTGAACACCAACCCTTTGCTTTTTAATAAAATTTCTACAAAGCTCAAGCAAGAAGAAATTTCATTTCAAAAAGCATTGGGGCTTCCTCAAGCAATGGATATGTACCGTTCTATAAAAAACATCTCTAAACAAACTAAAAACGTCTTATTGTTTATAGACTTTGAGACAGCAGGCAGACAAGTCAGAGATTTGTGTGAAGAGCTTAATCGAGATAGAAGTATAGTACACTTACATGCTTTGATCTTAACCGACAACAACCATATTGCTGGTCTTCCACAATTGCCCAACATTCAGCTGGTATCAAAAGATGTTTCGATTGCAGATTATTTAAATAAAATAGAAGTTTTGCAAGCGTCTGATGATATTCAAGGAGGTGGACTTGAAGCACATCCAACTAGCGAAGCTATAGGTCAGGGTGACGACTCGACAGAAACCGAGGGGGCTGTTGAGCCAATATCGGCAAAGCATCTTGAGTCAATTCGCCCAGAAATTTTGTTGGTGGAGGATAATGAGGTCAATTTAAAAGTGGCAGAAAAGCTTATTCAATACATTGGTTACCCATTTGATTTTGCTCTCAATGGACAAGAGGCGTTGGAAAAAGTTAAACAAAGGCGCTATAGAATGATTCTGATGGATTGTCAAATGCCAGTTATGGATGGCTATAAGTGTACCTCCAAAATAAGAGACTATGAACAAGCCGCAGGATTAAACCGCACACCGATAATGGCTATGACGGCAAATGCCATGATGGGTGATCGAGAAAAATGTTTAGATGCGGGCATGGATGATTACATGTCTAAGCCTCTTAACCGTTATATTCTTGAAAAAACCTTAAAAAAATGGGATCCTTTGGTGAAGTCTTCCAACAATACTCCGAACAACCTTCAAGACGCGCCCCCCATTGAAAAAACTCCTGTGGAAGCCAAAGCAACTCCTGTGGAATCAGAATCAAAACCAGAATCAGAATCAAAATTAGCAGCACCGAGTAGTGTTGCAAAAAACCAACCAATGATAGAAATCAATCAAAAATGGTTGAGCACCAAGACTTTAGAGGACATAAAAGAATTTATGGGAGATGAAATGGTTCAGCTTCTTGAAATGTTCGAGCAAGAAACCCCAAGCATTTTAAAGAAAATGCACATGGCTCTAAAAAACAACAACTTTGATGAAGTCGAAAAAATGGCACACATGCTTAAATCCACAAGTGCCAATATCGGGGCAAATGGACTGAGTTTTTTCTCAAGAAAGATGGAACTTGGATCAAACAAAGGTGAAAAAGAACAGTTAGTCGCAATCTTTACAAAGATTAAGAAAGCCTACGTTTTAACCAGTAAGGAAATCAAAAAATATATAGAAGCTCAATAAGATACCTCTTGCATTTTTTAAATGGTACAATCTACGGTCGTTAATTATCAAGTAATCCTGACTTAAAAGGTTTTGTATTTCTCTTTCTCTTTAGATATGATTTCTCAATTATTTTTATTCCTTTCTGCTCTTGCTGTTCAAAATGATACAGCCCAACAGGTGTCGGACCCGGCTTCTGACCCTGATGTGAGTCAAGTATTTGTTACAGCATCAAGAAAACATCAACGCGTAGAAAACCTTGCAACCGCGATTTCGGTTGTGACAAAGGCAGAGATATTAGAAAAAAATACAACACTCTTGCCTGATTTATTGCGCGAAGAGGCAGGGGTTTACATTCAGCAAACCACTCCAGGGCAGGGCATTCCCATTATTCGGGGATTAAAAGGCTCGGAAAATGTACATTTAATTGATGGCATGCGTTTAAATACCGCATTTTTTAGAAATTCGCCCAATCAATATTTGGCCTTAGTCGATCCCTTTATGACAGAACAAATTGAGATTATTCGTGGGCCTGCTTCGGTTTTATATGGTGGCGATGCGCTGGGAGGTGTGATAAATGTCATCACTCACACGCCATCATTTCAAGGAGACGACTGGCAAAGTCTTGGAGAGATGTTCGTTTCTTATGATTCTGCCGACCAAAAAACCTTGTCACACCTGTCGTTTGATTTTGGCAATGAAAAAATCGCCACAACTTTGGGTTTAAGCTATCAAGACATCGGTGTAAGAACCATTGGCGGAGGGGATAAAATCCCTTTCACTGCCTATATTTCAAAAGCCTTTAATAACAAATGGGTGTTTAATTTGAGCGAAAACAAACAGTTAAAATTTGATGTTCAGTACCTTACCCAGCCAGCCACACCCAGGGTGGATGATTTGGTTGCGGGATATGGCCAAACTCAACCCGACTCTTCGCTCTTTTTGTATTCTCCAAACCAACGGCAGTTTGTACATTTGTCGTTTGCCGATGCCTCGGCAGCATCCCTTTACGATGAAGCCAATTATCAATTGGCGTGGCAATTGATTAAAGACCACCGCACAAGATCAGCATTTGACTCAGAAGCCATTACCCATGAACAAAATGAAAGTGCCTTGTTTTCCTTTCAAACCTCTTTTAACAAGCAGTTCAGTGATACTTTTGATGCCGTGTATGGACTAGACTTCTATAATGACATTATTAGCAGCGCCAAACAAAGAACAATCAGTGGAATAAGCAGCATTGAAGACCCGCGTTTCCCCGATGATTCTAGTATGCGCCATGTGGGATTGTTTGCTGATTTTACTACTGTAGTTGGTGACCATGATTTAACACTGGGCTTTCGTTACAGCGATTATAAAATTGATTTAAACACTGACAACAGTGGTAACAGTGTCAATATTAATAACGACATCCTAAATCTCAATGACTTAACTTGGCATGTCAGTTGGTTGTTTCACTTAGATGATGACAATCGATTGTTCGCCAATTTGGGCAGGGGTTTTCGTCCGCCCAATATTTTCGATTTGGGGCAGGTAGGAGAACGTCCGGGCAACCGATTTAATGTGATTAACACCCAAGTTAAGCCGGAAACAGTTCATACACTAGATATCGGCTGGAAACGTTTCGGTAATGCTTGGAATGTTGATTTTACCCTGTTTTATTCACAGTACAAAGACAAAATAGCCAGCGTAGAAACCGGTGAAGTAACTGCGGCGGGACAAATTATTGTACAATCACAAAATATCAATGATGTGGTGTTGTATGGTTTAGAAAGCAGTTTTAAATACCTGTTTGAAAACCAAGGGCAATTAAAAGCAGTTGTCAATTATACTTGGGGCGAGGAAACACTGAACAGTATCAGCGAACCTGCCGACAGAATTCCTCCTCTCAATGGTTTTATAGGATATTCAAAGCCGATTAATGACAAATGGAGCATTAATCCAAAAATCATATTTGCCGATACTCAAGACCGATTAAGTTCAAGAGACATCCGAGACCCAAGAATTCACCCCAATGGAACGGGTGGCTTTGTCACCTATAACCTTTATTTTAACTGGAAACTGTCTGACACTTCTAAAGTTCGTTTTGGCTTACAAAACATCTTTGACAAAAAGTACCGCGAGCACGGATCAGGGCTAGAAGCAGCTGGTAGGAACTTTCACGCCTCGTTTAATCACTTGTTTTAGACTTCTTGATAGGTTTCTTGTAAAATCTTGGCTTTCAATCTTATTGTAGTCACCCTTTGCTATGTTGATATTTGAACATTCTAAGCCCAATCGTCAAGCCTTTGCACAAGCACCTAGTGTTAAAGGGCAAGATGTAGAGATTCACATTCCTAATGCTTTACAAAGAAATACAGAACTGGGGCTTCCCGAGGTTTCTGAATTGGATGTGGTTAGGCACTATACCCGTTTGAGCCAAAAGAATTTTTCTATTGACACACACTTTTATCCTTTGGGTTCTTGTACCATGAAGTATAACCCTCGGGTGTGTAATTCACTGGCAATGAGTGATGGCTTTCTTAATCATCATCCTTTGGCACCGGCTGAATTGTCCCAAGGCATTTTGTCTTGCATGTATCATTTACAAGAAATCTTACAAGATGTCACTGGTATGCAAGCAGTCTCTTTAACACCTATGGCAGGAGCGCAAGGAGAATTTGCGGGAATTGCCATGATTAAAGCATACCATGATGAACGAGGCGATACACAGCGGCATGAAATCATCTGCCCAGATGCGGCACACGGAACCAATCCTGCAACCGCAATTATGTGTGGTTATAAGGTCAGAGAAATTCGCACCAACCGCGATGGCAACATCAACATTGAAGATTTGATTCCGTTACTTGGTCCACAAACCGCGGGAATCATGTTAACCAATCCTTCAACATTAGGTGTGTTTGAACCCAACATCAAAGAAATTGCAAAACTTGTCCACGAAGCAGGAGGCTTATTGTATTACGACGGGGCTAATTTGAATGCGATTTTGGGCAAAGTGCGTCCTGGCGACATGAATTTTGATGTGATTCACATGAATTTACACAAAACTTTTTCAACACCACATGGCGGCGGCGGGCCAGGGTCTGGTGCAATTGGCGTGGGCAAACGCTTGATTCCTTATATGCCTGTGCCGTTTGTAGGCAAAGATACAAAAGGCAATTATCATTATGTAGATGAGAAACAAGCACCCAAAACTATCGGCAGGTTGTCGGCTTTTGCAGGCAATGTTGGGGTGAATTTGCGGGCTTATATTTATGCCCTTTTATTGGGCAAAGAAGGCATGCCAAGAATTGCTGAATTTGCCACGCTAAATGCCAATTATTTAATGAAAGAGTTAGAGCGTGTGGGTTTTCAACTGGCTTACCCTAATCGCAGAGCCAGCCATGAGTTTATTGTCACTCTAAAAAAGCAAGCAAAGGACTTGAACCTGACTGCCACAGATGTAGCAAAGACGTTATTGGATTATGGCATGCATGCACCGACCATTTACTTTCCTTTGTTGGTTGCCGAATGTATGTTGATTGAACCCACAGAAACAGAAAGCAAACAAACCTTGGATAAATTTATCGCTGCCATGGCGGATATTTTAAAACAAGCCAATATCGACATTGAACCTATAAAACAAGCACCTCATAGCGCGCCAAACAGACGGTTAGATGATGCAAAAGCAGTTAAACAGCCTAATTTAGTCTGGCAAAATCAAGGATAAAAGTGGCCAGTAAACAACGCAGAGGATTCAAACAAATTGCCAATGCTGCTAAATGGTCGCTACAGGGCTTGTATGCAACCTTTAAATATGAGGCGTCCTTTCGTTTAGAGTTTTATATATTCCTAATTCTTGTACCGGTTGCTATTTTCGTGGCACAATCGGCGATGCAATTATTAATTTTAATTGGCTGTATGGTTTTTGTGTTAATCTTAGAAATTCTCAATTCTGCTATTGAGGCAGTGGTAGATATGGTTTGTGGAGAAAAATTTCACGAACTAGCCAAGCGCGCCAAAGACATGGGTTCTGCTGCTGTATTTTTAGGTCAACTATTGGTCTTATATACTTGGGCTGTAATCCTTACTATGAATTATTTTTAAACAATAATTACTGGTACTGCCATTCATGCAAAGGCGGGGGTTGTTGTAAAATCCACGTCATTGTTTACCACTGTATTGCCTTTAAGATAAACAGTCTTGGTTTTTTAACGCTTCATTGATTGAACGTTTTAAATAAAAATCATAA
>CAZLZZ010000046.1:0-4989 GCA_964564165.1 uncultured Alcanivoracaceae bacterium
CGGGCTCATTTTTTCTCATCAAGTCACGGGGTTTTATGTTCAATAGTTTTAGTATAGCCTTAATCTCAGCAATAGCCGGAGGCGATTCTAAATACTTTACTATTTCAGGTTGATGACCCTTGCTTTCAATAATCTCTAGAGTTTCTCTAGATTTTGAGCACCTGGGATTGTGATAGATTTTGATGGTGTTCATGTTAACATATAAGGTAAAAATGTATTTTAAGTCAAAATTAATTTTCAAGATAGTGATTTGATGTTTTGTTTTCTAAACTGGCTTTAAGGTATAATGATGCTTTTTAATAAATGTCTATCGCTATGAAGAAAATATTGTCCCTATTGTTGGTTTTAAGTTTGATGTCTTGTAACCAACAGCAAAGCCAAGAATTGCCAGATTCACCCACTGTCGCCATGGTGGGAGATGAAAAAATTTCCCTTGATTTGCTTAATGCCTATTTGCAATCTAAGGGCATTTCAAATGCAGATGATGCCTTGTTAAAAAAAGCGCTTGAATCTTTAACACTTGAGGTGGCGATTGCCAATATTGCTAAAAAGAAAAACTTGTCTCTAAGCACAAAACAATTAAACGCCTTAGAATATTTCAAAATTAAAGCCTTGGCAAATAATGTAAAAAGTGAATATATATCGAACAAAGAGGTCACCGAAAAAGAAATTCTCCAAGAGTACCAAAAGGCCCAAAAACAAGTTGGAGAAAAACAATACCACATTCATCACTTAATATACCTAGACGAAATTCAAGCCATCAAAAAACTAGATGTAATTAACTCGGTTGAAGATTATAAAATGTTAGAATTGCTTTATATGCAACAGAACCCCAATGTGAAAAATGTGGGTGATGTAGGCTGGGTTGCTTTAAGTCAATTACCAAAAGGCTTTAGAGTCCCATTAAGCAAGGCCAAAAAAGACAGCGTTCTACCACAAGTGATCAACACACAATTTGGCGCACACATTGTTTATTTTAAAGATCAAAGAGAGTTAAAGCCTCCACCTTTAGAACAGGTAAGAGCGGGTATTATTCAATCCATAAAGGCTCAAGAACTTTCAAAATTTATCCAATTGACCAAGGCCAAAGCACGCATAAAAATTAAAGAATAAAGTGGGTTACACTTTACCTAAAATACTGTTTGTTGGCATAAAAATCCATATTTTGATGATTGTGCCAATCAGGAATACCCAATAGTGGAAGCGGTGAAAGCTCGACCTTCGCGCTTAAAATTTTATTTGCTAAAATGGCATGGCTGAGAAAAGAATCAATATCAAGACTACTTTTGTCCAAAAACAAAGCATGTGCAGTCAGGCCAATATAGGGATTTAAATATTTTTCATAAAGTGCATGCCCAAAAGTAATGATTTGAATATCACCATTTAGCCAAGAATCTTTGTTCTCAATAAACACGGCTTCCCAATCGTGATTCTTTATTGAATCAACCACAGCAGTATCAGCAATAAGGATGACACCACTCTCATCAAACAAGGTTAATAAGTCACGTTTTCTTGACCGAACCGTTGATGATTGTTTTTGTGATTCTTGATGGTGAATGGCATTAATGGCGCTTTTGGTTTTTGGAAAAGCGTGCCAAACCATGGCATTGAAAAAATCGTGCCAATTGTTTTTACGGGTTGCAATTAGCCCGTTTTGGTAGATTCTTTGTTCATAATTCTTTTTTAAATAGGGCATATCCTCGTTTTGCTCGACAAAGGACAATGTGTTTTTATTGAAGTTATTGTGCGAAAACCCCTTATTAAGTACAGAACAGCAGGGCAAACAAGAGGTCTCTTTGTTTGGAAACAGCTTAAAGGTTTTGTTGATGACATCAATAATAGGTGCGAAAAACAAGGACTCTTGCTGGGATAAAACCACTATTTAATAGGTTGATATATATGAGTAATCAAATCAACTTCCGCTATTTCGCCAGGGTCTGTGACAAAGTCCTCCCAAGGATTGCCATTTTTTTCTAAACCGTTTTGAGCCATATAGGTAAATAAAACATCATAGGACTGTTTAAAGTTTTGATACGAGCCCTTATGGATTATTTTAACAGCTTTTCCTGCATACATCAGCTCACCAATGATTAAATTGTTTTCATCAACCCGTTCATTGTTATCAACAGGAATGGCAGCCTTGAAGTGAAAGTTATCCTTAGAAAAGTTCAAAGTAAGCACCTTTGGAGTCCCAGCCATGTTGATGTTGTTGATAGAAATAAAAGACATAATTTGTGCATAGGCCTCGCCAATGGCAGAAGCAATGTCTTGATCTGAAGCAACATTGGATTCAGTGATATAAACTTTGTCCGCTGTTGTGGTTACAATTGAAATATCTGAATAATCATACATTGGTAAAGCCTCAACGTGTGTTTTTAAATTAGTAAGCCCCTTTTCATAATCTGGTGCAATCATATCTTCCAAAACCAAACCAAAATAGCGATAGAAAACATTGTAACCAAAATCATTTTCGAACATCCAGGTAACTTGTATTGATTCATTATTGTTTTCACGGTTGTTTTCTTTATTGGGCTTTAAAGAAATAGTGGCATAAGCAGGTTGATCGTCTTTGCCAAAAAACATGCGCATTTTAATGGACTGATTTAGCTGGGAAGCAATAATTTCATTAGAACCGGATCCCACATTTATATTGCCTTGCCAGGAAAGTTTAGAACCCACACCTGTTGTGCTTCCAGAAACCACATACTTTGCATTGATGTCTTTCTCAAACCAAGGAGACCATTTGTTGAAATTATTTAAAGAATTAACCACCTGAAAAATAGTGGCAGCATCTCTACTGATCTCAATACTTCGCCCCATTTTGACTTTTGAAGGCAAAAAGAACCCAATTACAACAACAACCAAAAGCAAAAAAAACAGAGCCAATACAAGATATCTTAAAGTGCGCATAATAATAAAAAAGAAGGGTAAAACACCATGATAGTCGAAAGTGATTGTTAATCAAAGATTATTGTTAAAAAGGTTTTGCTAACACCAAATAAATAATCGCTATAAGTACAAAAATTGGCATTTCATTGAACCAACGAAACCACTTGTGTGAGTGGGTTTCTGTGCCAGCTTTGAATTGTTTGTGGATGTTTTTACACCACAAGTGATAGAAGATTAGCAAAACAAGCAATGCTAATTTAGCATATATCCAGCCTTGTTGAAAATAGAGGTTTTCAAAACCATTTGACATGATGTACAGCAACCAAGTGCCGGTTATCAACACAAAGGCCAGGGTAAAGTCCATCATTTTTATTAACCGATGTTCCATGCCTAGCAATAGTTGATGGTGAGCAGTTTCTTTATTACTGGCGTGGTTGACAAACAATCGCGGAAGATAAAAAATCCCAGCAACCCACGACATAACAAAGAAAATATGAAAGGTTTTAATCCACAACATAGCACTTCCCAATGATAAAAGTTTATTTTACCGTGTCTTTGTACGTATTTGAAGTGTTATAATCGCCGTTCACTTTTTTATACAGACTAGATGTGAGCATAGAACTTCCAAAATACAGCATACAAGCCATTGAAACAAAGCCTAGAAAATGGACAAAAATCTTACTTCCTTTGTCACTTGTATCGGGGTTAGTGATTGGTTATTTTGGCAGTGGTATGTATGCCAATCAAACCACCAAAATCCTAAACGAAAGAAACAGTGTTCTAGAAGAAAAAAACAGTAAGAATCAAGACATCATTTCTCAACAAAACAGCGATTTAAGTATATTGAGAACAGAACAAAAAGTTAAGCAACAAGGAGTAGTATTGTTACAGAAAGATTACAAAGCCAGTATTGTTTTGCAAGAGTCTTTAAAGGCTGAAATTAATTTTTATGAACGATTGCTAAGCCCTGATGCGCAAAACAAGGGTTTAAGGGTGTTTGAAACAAGCATTCAAGAAAAAGGTAACCACTCTTATGCCTTAAAAGTGGTACTTGTACAAAAGTTAGAAAGGGCAAGAGCTGTTACTGGAAGTTACAATATTCAGTTAGTTGGCAAAGAAAATGGATTAGCAAAAATCCTTCAACTCAGCAGTAAGAACGATTCAAAGTTTGATTTTAAGTATTTTTATACGGTTTCTTTAAGGTTTTCTCTGCCCGAAGGTTTCAAACCCGAACAACTGGTAGTAGAATTATTGCCCAAAAAGAAAAAAACCAAGACTGTAAGACACACAGTTGATTGGCAACAACTCACAAATACAGGATAAGACTATGTTTAACAACAAAGAAGACTCATCAACTAATATTTCATCAAATTCTCCCTCTCAACTGGATACATTGCTTGGTAAAAACACCAAAATAAAAGGTGACATCAGCTTTAGTGGTGTTTTGGTTTTAGATGGCTCGGTAGATGGCAGCTTAATTGGCTCAAAAAATGACGATATTCTAACCATCAATGAGTCGGGTTTAGTCGCAGGGAAAATTGAAGTGGCGAATATCATTATTAATGGCACGGTCAAGGGTGATATCATTGCTTCTGGTAAGATTGAGGTCGCCTCTAAAGCCAGCATTGAGGGAAATGTTTATTACAAAAATATTGAGATGGAAACGGGCTCAAAAATCAATGGCCAATTGATTTATCAAGAATCCGATAAGCCAGCTAAAATTTCAAATATAGAAGACAAAAAAACAAAATGATACGGAAACTTGATGCAAAATAATATCGATTTGTCTGATTCTGCTGCCAATAAAATCAGAGAATTAGTGTTAGAGGAACTGAACCCGGATTTAAAATTAAGGGTATACATCATTGGCGGTGGCTGTTCTGGGTTTCAATATGGATTTGCCTTTGAAGAAGAAATTGAAGAAGGTGATTTTATCATTGATAAGGATGGAGTAGGAATGATGGTTGATCCAATGAGCTTCCCCTACTTGATGGGTTCAACCGTTGATTATAAGGAAGATTTACAAGGCTCTAGATTTGTGATTGACAACCCCAATGCAAAAACCACTTGTGGTTGTGGTAGTTCCTTTTCTATATGAGT
>CAZLZZ010000046.1:5089-21141 GCA_964564165.1 uncultured Alcanivoracaceae bacterium
ACAACCCCAATGCAAAAACCACTTGTGGTTGTGGTAGTTCCTTTTCTATATGAGTAGCAATGAAAAAAATATTTATTTTGGCACCGACAAACTAGACAGGGCATCTCACTTGCGTGAACGTACGGCGCAATTAGAGGAAATGAAAAAAACCCACGATGCTAAATATGTTCCTGTCTACAACGGCCGTCATATTTATATGAACGAACACGGCAGTTTTTATCGCCGCAGCAACCCTTTTGAGTGCGAAGCCGAATGCTTTTTAGGCTTAGTAGGTAATCAAATGTGGTATTCGTGCCCTCTTAATGATGAGCAGGCAGAAAAGCTAGAATCCGAAGTGGGCAAAAGATTTGCTTCTTTGCGCAGATATGCATTAAAACTCGATGATGAATTGGCGCATATCGCCTTGTATTCTCGCGGTTTAGATTTGTGGCAGCGCAATCGGAAATTTTGCCCCAAGTGCGGCACGAAAAACCGATTAAGTTGGGCAGGCCACCGTTTGTTGTGTCAAAATAACCACGAACAATTCCCTCACATTGAGCCAGCTATTATTGTTCTGGTCACTTATGGAAACAAGTGTTTGTTGGGCAGGAAAGCTGACTGGCCAACCTATGCCTATTCAACGTTGGCGGGTTTTGTTGAGCCAGGTGAAACCATAGAAGAAGCGGTTAAACGTGAAGTTGAAGAGGAGTCCAATATTCGTGTCAACAATGTTCAATACTTTGGCTCACAACCTTGGCCATTTCCTGCTTCATTGATGTTAGCATTCACTGCCGAGGCAGAAAACGAAGACATAAAGCTCGATGACGAGTTGGAAGATGTGCAGTGGTTCACCCGCAGGCAATTACAAGAAATGATGAAGGAAGACTACATCACTATCGCTCCTAGATATACCGTTGCACACAATTTAATTGTGGACTGGTTAGAAGGAAAAGATGCCTGAATTACCCGAGGTAGAAACGACAGTAAACGGTATAAAACCCTGGTTAGAAAACAAAACCATCAAACAAATCAATGTTTATAACGCTTCATTGCGGTGGAAGATACCTGATGATTTGTCAAAAAAATACTTATCGGAAAAAATCGTATCCGTTGCAAGACGTGCCAAATACATATTGGTTCATCTAGAATCCAAAGCCACCATTATTATTCACCTTGGAATGTCAGGCTCCTTGGTAATTAGCACCCAGGATAAAGCACTGGCAAAACACGATCATTTTGAAATGATTATGGATGATAACACTATTCTGCGCTATAACGACCCCAGAAGGTTTGGTTGCGTTTTAGACACCGAAGATTACCTCGAACACAAACTCTTAAAACACCTAGGTCCAGAACCCTTAACCGAGGAATTCAACGGTAAACTATTAAAGACCCGGGCTCAAAATAAAACTTTAGCGGTCAAAAACTTCATTATGGACGGCAAAGTAGTGGTTGGTGTGGGCAACATCTATGCCAGTGAGGCTTTGTTTTTAGCGGGCATCAACCCCAACAAACCAGCGAAAAAAATTTCTTTAATTAAATATGAAGTCTTAGCTACGGTTATTAAACAAGTACTGTCAAAAGCCATACAAGCCGGTGGTACAACATTGAATGATTTCGTAAATGCCGAAGGAAAACCAGGTTATTTTGCACAACAGTTAAATGTCTATAGCAGAAAAAATGACCCATGTGTAATTTGTGATCAACCCATCACCCAAAAAACCATCGGCCAACGCAGTACTTTTTATTGCACCAATTGTCAAAAATACTAAGCGGTTCACAAATTCAGCCTTTTTAATATATTAGTGGTTTCATCACGAAATTTTATGATAGTATTATCGTTTATGCACTTACAAGTAACATAATTAAAAAAATTTAAGAAAAATATAAGCGAGAAAATACAATGAAATCAATCAATAAAATCATTTTTACCCTGGCCATGTTTTGTAATTTATCGGCCATGGCAGCTATTCACAATGTATCAATCACCAGTAATACCTTTACTCCTTCTGTGTTAAACATTGAAGCTGGAGATACAGTCATATTCACCAATAATGGTGGCTTTCACAATGTAGAAGCCGATGATGGTTCGTTTCGGTGTTCTACTGATTGCCGAACAACTGCAGGGGGAACCCAGGGCCAAGCCAGTAGCGCCGCATGGGTAGCTGAAATTACTTTTGATAGTGTTGGACAATTTAATTATTTCTGTGTTATCCATGGATCAGCAGGAGGTGGCGGAATGTCTGGCGTTATCAATGTTGTTGCTCCAACAACAGCTATTGTGCATGAAGTAAGATCTACCAATCTTGTATTTACTCCCAATGATTTGACTATTAATCAGGGTGATTTTGTAAATTTTATTAATGATATTGGTTTTCATAATGTCTTAGCAGATGACAATAGCTTTCAATGCTCTCAAGTCTGTTTAGGCGGAGGTAAAAACCTGACTTCTGTTGCAAATTCTGCCAATTGGAGTGTGTTTCTTAAATTTGATACACTTGGAGATATCCCTTATTTTTGCGAACAACACGGCGGGGTTGGTGGTTCTGGAATGGCTGGAATTATCCGTGTGATTGATCCAGATGTGATCTTTACTAATGGCTTTGAATAACTGAACTAAAATTCATACTCTAAACTTAACAACTGTTGCTTAACATCTAAGCCGCTAGCAAACCCGGTCAATGTGCCATTTTTCCCAATAACACGGTGGCAAGGAATAATGATGGGTATCGGGTTTTTGTTGTTAGCCATGCCAATAGCTCGACTGGCTTTTGGATTGCCCACTTCTTGGGCTATTTGCCCGTAATATTTGGTTTGTCCAAATGGAATTTTTTCTAACCGCTTCCAGACTTGTTTTTGAAAGTCCGTACCTTGCGGGTTGAGTTTTAAATCAAAGGTTTTTCTTTCTTGCGAAAAATACTCTTTTAGTTGTTGAATAACTTGCTTGAAGCTGTCTTGGTTTTCTTGCCACTCTTGGTCAATTTGGATATTGCACTCAAATTGAATTCTTTGTAAGCCATTATTGTCGCCTGCTAGCAATAATTTGCCGATAGAAAAACGAGTTACACAGTAGTTTAAGTTATTGTTTGTTATTGTTTTTGTCATTTTTCTATATTAGTGACCAGCCTTTAAAGACACCTCTTCTTGTATTGCCCCAATCAATAAAATTAGTGATTGTACCATCGAAGGTATTAAACAGTAATAAACAGTAATAAACAGGACACACATCTATTAATAAACAGGACACACATCTATAGGAATTATAATACCTCACAAAAAGTATATTACCTACATAAAATTTAGAAGGAGTTTTGTAAAATAGTCATTTTTAAGGAGAAAAATATTTCTGGAAAATATTTTCACGCAAACCTTCATGGATGAAGGTGAAGCTTAGGGGTGAGCTGAATAAAAAAGGGTGTTAATGCACTGGTCTTCCATTTGTGGAGTTATACCATTATGCGAACAGTATTTAGCAAGTAAATATTTATCAAAACCTGAATTCAATATGGTCTATTTAAAAACAGCCGATTATCGCAAGAGGTTAATGTGTATTAGCGACTTTATGCAATTGCTTAATCAATACATTGCACGTAAAGCCAATATTGAATATACCTCTAAAACACTTCCTTTTTATCTAAATCCGGCATTGCTCTATCCAGGCGCTGGGCTAAATGGTGTAAATGACAGGTTGGAACAGCTGGAAAAAGGTGATGTTCAAGGTGAAAGAACATGTTGAAGGTTATTTTCGCTTTAAACCTATTGCGCACTGTTCTTGCAACAAACTTATCTGGGTCACAATCGTGATGAACCGTCCAAACGGCAAAAAAAGCAGTTAAACATTGTCCAATTACCATGACAGTGACATGGTATTTTAACCATGCTAAATCAAACCAAGAAAAAACCACCAATATCCATAATGCATTGGCAAATAATTCAGATCCAATCCATTTTAACTGTTTATTGTTGGCTACTTGTATTGCCTTAATATGCAACAATATCGGAAAAAATGGCCCAACTAAAAAGGCTTTTACCATTGGCATTTGAGCACTCATGGCTTCAATGTCTTCTTTGCCTGGAAAATATTTATGATGGCGAATATGGTTTATCTGAATGGCATGCATCGATCCCAACATTAGAATACTGAGTATAAATAATACTATTTCATTGGCTTTTTTAGAAATACCAAGCCCATAGTGACATGCATTGTGGACTTGACGCAACCCTGTAATAAAAAAGACAAATGAAAAGAATAGCGCCAATAAATAAATTTCATTTGCTGCTGCGATAAAAGACAAAAGCAACCATGGCAATGAAATAATCAACTCATAATAAACTTCAAAGGGTGATAGTTTCAATAAATCTGTCCATTGAATGTTTTTTAGCCTTGCATCTTTTTTGACGTTGTTTTTGTTTTTCATGCACATTGCTCATTTATATTGTTTCTATAGCGGTATTTAAACAATTCAGGTTTCTTAAAACTTCCACAATTATCATTTAGGAAAAGTTTTTATTCCTGAATTATCATTCTGGAAGTTTTTTCTCTGATTGAGGTAAAATGAACCCACTGTATTTCACATAGAGCCAAAAACTTTAATAATGTCAAAAGAAAAATCACTAGCAAATATTGTGCCCTATATTAATAAAAATGACAAAGTCATATTATTTGATGGAGTTTGTAAACTCTGTAATGGCTGGGCTAGGTTTGTTATTAAATACGACAAAAAACGTATCTTTAAATTAGCATCGGTTCAATCGAAACAAGGGCAAGCAGTTTTACATTATTTTAGTATGCCAATAGATAAATTTGACACCATGATTTTAGTAACAGAAAATCAAGCACACACAAAGAGTAGCGCATTTTTTAAGGTTGTTAGACACCTGCCTTTTATATTTAGGGCACTAATGATATTTGTAATAATTCCCCGTCCAATTCGTGACTGGCTGTATGATCGCATTGCCTTAAACCGCTATAAATTATTTGGCAAGTATGAACAGTGTTTGTTGCCAACTCCAGACCATCAAAGCAGGTTTTTAAAATGAATAATGAAACAAAACTAAATTTAATTAATGTTACTTCAAGAGTCACTCTTGCTTTTGTGTTTTTATATCATGGCTTAGTCCCCAAGATTCTTTGGCTGGATAGTACTGAAATATTACTGATAGAGTTACATAATCTGAGCTTTGACACTGCACATGTCGCTATGTTAGCTGGACTTTTTGAAATTGTTTTGGCTGTTTTTATTGTTTTTTATAAAAAATCATTGTTGCCAGTTTATTGTTCAATAATTTTGTTTGTCGGATTACTGATTGGTGTATCAATTATACAACCCAGTTTACTCATTAAGGCTTTTAACCCACTAACCATGAATGTAATGGGCATCTCTCTTGCTGTTATAATTGTACTTTCTAAAAAAGAGTAAAGAAAATGCAAGATAAATTGTCTTGCCCCGCCTTTTTGCTCCTATTGCCATAAAGACATTGGCAGTTGTTTTAGCCGTTTTTATTTAAAACCCCGAACCGGGTTGTTTTAAAAACTCAACTTCTTCATCGGTAGACTTTCTCCCCATTACTTTATTCCTATGGGGATAACGACCAAACCGATCAATAATATTCTTGTGTTTTATTTCAAATTTAAGACTGGCGTGCTTGCTGTTTTTTGTGTAAATTTCTAAAGCATATTGGTGAATGATTTTAGATTCACTGTGCATCAATGGCAAATAAATAAAATTTCTTTTTCTGGGCTCCAGTTGTTTATCTATGCCTAAGTCTAGCGCCTGTTGTGTTAATGACAAAGCCAAAGAATCAAAAGCAAAAGCCTGAGAAGAATCTCTAAACATATTGCGTGAAAATTGATCCAACACAATAATTTCTGCCAATCGTCCTTCAGGGTACTCTCGCCATTTGTACAACTCACAACGCGTTGCTTGTGTATAAACTTTAAAAAACCTATCTGTTATCAATTGATCAAATGCAGCATCTTTAATCCAAACTTGTTTGGCTTGAATTTCCTCAAACCAAAAGTTTATAATTTCTTGATAGTTCATTGTTTTGTTGCCTTTCTTTCTGGTGCTATATCGAAAGAAATGTTTCTAAATAGTTTTCTTATAACAAAATTAACCAGCGGCACACGATGTCTTGCCCAGACAAATGTATCAACTGGTTTTGCACCCAAGGTTGCTTTGGGTTCTAGCGCTGTTCTTCCAAACAAGACACGGTTACAACCCATATCGATTGCCCCTTGAATGACCAATTGTAACAACCTAAAGTAAATGGGGTGATTGGCATTAACTTCATAGTCAATGCCAACATAATAGGCCACTGCATTGTTTTTGTCTTTAATCACAGTAACAAACCCTGCTATCTGTTGTTCTTTTTTAATCACAAAACAGACGAAATTGTCTTTTAAAGATTTTGACAACGCAGAATAATATCCCACTGGCAAGGTTGCTAAACGTGTGGCTGATTTATTTTCTACTGCGAGATACAACTTGTGCAATTGTTTGTCTGTATCTTCATTAATATTTATTTTTGTAGTCTCGAATCCCGCGGTATCAATTTTTTTAATAATCTTTTTAATTCTACTTCGGTACTTAGATGTCAACATTGCCAAGTAATCATCAAAACTTTGTATTTCATTGCCCAAATTCAACACCATGTCTGGGTCAGTTTGAATACTGCGATAACTGAACCTTTCAACAACCTTTGATGCTTCCAATTGCTTGCCTTTGATGTCTTTAATCAATACAAAATCAATATCGCCATTTAACTTATCGGCTCGTCTGATTTTATAAAGGATTTCTGTCACAATTCTCCAACCTGTTTCTGCATCAAAACCTTCTGCAAAAGCAACGCCGTGTAAACCGCTAGAAACTAAATTACCGCAAACCAACACCCTTTCCTTATAGCCTTTTGCAATAGGGTTTTGGTGAATTGAATCTTGGCCAACCAATTGTTCACCTGAAATTTCTGCAATTTGACAGGCTAAAATTACCACAGGCTTTCCATTATCATAAGCAATGGCATACTTCTGTGTGGTATTTTCTGGAGAATTGGCCTCAATGACATTTAAGTAATCTCTAGATAAAAAGATACTACTTTGATTGGCAATTGCATCCCAGGCCTCGTGATTGATAAAGGCAATACTATCGGACAACACACATTGATGGCTTAATGCCGCATGTCTTTCATTGTGTCGTTTTAGTTTGTCTTTTGCTTTTTTTTTTATTCCCATAAAAAATGTACTTATGTTTAACTCAATAAATTATACAGATTTTTCAGTGGTAAATCTGCCTTTATAACAAAACAACTCGCCAAACAACGGATGTTTTATTCTACAGTCCATATTAAAAGTTTGCTCATCGCTGTCTTCTGTTTGCCATTCCAGAATGCTAACATGGCCCAAAGCCAACCATTCAGGGATTGGAATTTTCAGTGTTCCTAGTTTTAAAATATAACCTTTGCTTTCGTAGTGTAACTGATGGTTTTCTACAAAAACAGCCATTCTCAAACCTAAGAAAGAACTGATGTATTCAATAAAATCTTCGTTGCCGTTCTCCTTATGACCAACACTGGCACTAACAAAAACACTGTCAAAAATAATTGTTTTGCCATTTGGATAAACAATTTCCCGGTGCCAAAATTGTTGGCTACCTTTGTTAATTTTTGAAACGCTGGTTTTTAAATCTTTGCCCCGTTTATTGACCAATGCGCCCATTAATCGAAAAACACTTAATGGCCATTGCATAAACCACGGATAATCTATGCTCAATAATCCTGTTGCATGGTTTTCGCCATTTTCATTTTCGCCATAATGGTTTTTTAGGGCCAGCGACAATAAATCCCATTGATTGCCTAATGCGTCTTGCATAAGTGATTTTTTATTCATTGTTGTTTTTCGTAGTCTGATAGTCTGTTTAGTCAACAATAAAACCGCAGGTTTTAAAACGTGCCGGCTCTTTTGTTTAACCTGAGGAACTAAAGTCCCGATTCAAATAGTTTTTTCGATATTTACCCGGTGTGGTTTGGACAATTTCCTTGAAGGCTTCATAAAAGTTGGATTGCGATGAGAAACCGACATCTAAACCAATGGATAAAACCGAAGCATTAGGTTGTTCGATTAATATTGTTTTAGAAGCACTAACTCTTTGTTCCCGCAGGAATCTTGAAAAACCCATGTCTAATTTTGAATTAATCAATTCAGACAGTTGATGACTGGTTAAATCTAACTCTGTGGCTATGGTTTGTAAATCGAGGTTACTTTGTTGGTAGAGTTTGTGTTTGTGCATTAAATCATTTAAATCTGAAATTTTGGCATCGGTGTCGATTGCTGTGAGGGTTGAGATTGTGTAAGTTTGTTGGGCGGCTTTTTTTACTTGTTGGGTAATCTTAGGTTTGTAACTAACCACCAGTGCCACAATAAACAAGGCCAACCCAATGGCACTGGCATATAGACTATAAAATAATTTTAGCTCGATGGGCTTGGTCAAAGCCAAAACAGAAACGCCGACGGCAATGATAAATACCATGATTAGCAGTATCAGTTCATTTTTGAATTGTGCCTTGTGGGTGCGCAATGCATAAATGGTTTTTAACAGCCACAACAAATACCCCGAACCAATAATAAATGCCAAGGTAAAGGCCCATTGATTACCAACAATAAAAACCAGCCCCAATGGGGCAAAATGTAAGGCATGGATCAGATTGAAACTGTCTTGTGCTTTTAAAACAGATCGTGCATAAAAGTAAAAGCTGGGCGCTATCAGGTACAGCACGACTAAATACATAGGCGTCAATATTTGATCCATTTGCACAACAAAATACTGGTAATGTAATCCTTGCAAAACTGCTAAACACAGCATTAAAACGATGCCAAAAACACGGGCAACTTGTTGCTGATTATAATATTCACTGATGAAATGGGTTAAGACAAAGACCACTAAATAAATGATTGAAAAACTTGTTAGTAAGAGGGCTATTGTTTGCATGTGGCTATTATCGCTCATTTAGAGTATACTTTTGAAAATAAAACATCCTTTTTCTTTTTTGCGGCTCTTGTATGACATCCTCTATCAAATTTTCTATCAAAAAAACCTTTAAATATTTAGGTCTATTGCTGTTGGCTGCCATTTTATTGGTCACTGTTTTTGCTGTTCACACTTGGTATTTCAAACCTGTAAAAATCAACCATTTCTTTATGCGTACGGCTATACAGTTTGCTATAGAAAGCCCCGAAATATTGAGTTCTATTCGGGTTTTTGAACAAGTGGGTATTGATGGACACAATGCCGAATTGGATGATGCCAGTATAGCTGCAGGTGATGAAACCTTTGCGCAAATGCACGAAACGCACAAAATGTTATTGTCTTATGCAGATGAAGATTTGGATGAAACAGAAAAAATGTCAAAAGACATCATGCTTTCTTTGTTGGATATTGTGATTGAAGGTGAAGCGTTTCGATTCCATAACTACCCTGTTAATCAATTGTTTGGCGCACAAAATGGTTTCCCAACTTTTATGGACAGTACGCACCAAATTCATAGCCTTGGTGATGCGCAAGACTATGTGACTCGCTTGTCTTTGATTGATATTAAATTTGATCAAGTATTAGAAGGTTTAAGGCACCGAGAGAAATTGGGCATCTTGCCTCCACAGTTTGTGGTCACCAAAGTTTTGGCAGAAATGCAAGGGTTTGTTGATACGCCTACTGAAGAAAATATTTTGATTGCATCAATGATCAAAAAGCTTGAAGAAAGCGGCATAGACAAAACTGACCAACAAAACATTGCAAAATTGGCGGTTGTCGAAGTAGAGAAAACAGTCTATCCAGCCTATCAAAAACTGATTGATTATTTTGTTAAACTGGATGATAAGGTTGAAAACAATTATGGGGTTTGGAATTTGCCCAATGGCGATGAATACTATAAAATTGCTTTAAAGTTTTTCACTACTACCGATTATACGCCTGAGTATATTCATAACTTTGGATTAAAGGAAGTGGATAGAATACAGGCTGAAATTTTACAAATACTTACAGATCAAGGTCGCGATGTTTCACTGGGTTTTGAACAAAGTATAAATAATGTGGCCCTTGATGAAGCCTTTTATTATTCAGATTCTGACGAGGGAAGAGAGCAAATATTAGACGATTACAAAATCATGATCACCGAAATTACCGAAAAACTAAGCAGTCATTTCTATGATATTCCTGAAGCCAAAGTAGACGTTCAGCGGATACCCGGATTTAAAGAAAAAACCTCACCAGGTGCTTACTACAATCGCCCAGCAATGGATGGTTCGCGTCCAGGTATATTTTATGCCAATTTGTATGACATCAAAGCCACACCAAAATACAGCATGAAAACACTGGCCTATCACGAGGCTATTCCTGGTCATCATTTTCAGTTGTCGATTCAACAGGAACTTGAGGGAATCCCCTTTTTTAGAAAAATGATTCCGTTTATTGCCTATTCAGAAGGTTGGGCGCTGTATGCAGAACGGGTTGCTTTTGAAATGGGCATGCTCAGCGACCCTTATGACAATATTGGAAGATTACAAGCTGAATTGTTTAGAGGCGTGCGTCTGGTAGTTGATACCGGCATTCATGCTCAACGTTGGTCGCGCGAAAAATCCATCGACTATATGGTTCGCAATACTGGCATGGCAAAGTCTGATGTAATTGCCGAAATTGAACGTTATTTTGTACTGCCCGGTCAAGCAACCGCCTATAAAGTAGGCATGGCTAAAATATTAGAACTGCGTGGCAAAGCAGAACAGGTTTTGGGAGACAAATACGATGTTCGTGATTTTCACCGTGTGGTTTTGAACAATGGTTCAGTTCCTTTGAATATCTTGGAAGAATTGGTGGATAAATATATTGCTGAAACTAGGTAAATATTTTTCACCATGATGGTTGTATGTGGATTAATTTGAGCCGGAATCGCGACTTTAGTCGTGCTCAGTACACACTAGATTGGCAGGGCTAAAGCCCCGATTCCGTAGAGGGTTCTTTCGCACGTACATCCTACGGTTTCATGTTCTTTTAGTATCTTTATGGTAAACAAAAAAAGCCGTTCGATTTGAACGGCTTTTGTGTTCTTTAATTTTAAAAGACTTATTTAGAAGTCAATTCAATCAAATCACGGTTCTTTTCAACTGTTTTAAGACCAATGCCTTTAACTTCTGTTAATGCTTCAATGGTTTTGAAGTTGCCGTGTTCCTTTCTGTAATCAATAATGGCTTGGGCTTTTTTCATGCCAACTCCATTTAATTCTTCGGCAATTGCAGCTGCATCTGCTGTGTTAACGTTTACTGCAAATAAAGATTGGCTAAATAATACCAAAGATGTGATTGCTGCTAATAATAATTTTTTCATAATGTTTCTCCATAATTTTTAAATTTCGTTACCACGTCATTGCGATAACATGGTGCCCATTATAGAGTGAAAAAAAGCTTTTAATATCGGCAAAATGCTCTTTGATAATAAGAAAAATCCCACAAGTGCGGGGTTTTTTCCTACAAACAGCGTTTTTTTGTAATCTGTTTAATCAACCACGCCACTGATACGGCATGATTGAAAGGCTGGGTTGGTTTCTAGAATGGTGTATTCTCCATCGCCCATATCGGCTTTTAATTGACGGGTTCCGCTTTGGTGAAAGTAGGTCACTTCAATATCGCCTTTGGATTGTAGAAATGAATTCCAACGGTTGCCCGGCTCGTAGCAAGTCACTGAACAACCATCTTTTCCGCATTTAATGGTTTCTGTGTGAGAAAAATCCTGATTGCTAGCAGTGCTAGCAAAGGCAAAAGAACTTAAAACCAGTCCGCCCAATAAAATAACTCTTTTCATGTTGTTACTCCTAATGTAGATGGCTCTATTATAATGACACACCATGAATCCTATCTTAACGAGGAAAAGGGTTAAATCAGAAATCTATCACATTTTTGCGCACGCGTCATGCCTGAAACAACTCACTTCATGATCATTGACCATACCTGCTGCCTGCATCAAGGCATAACAAATGGTGCTGCCAATAAATTTAAACCCACGTTTTTTTAAATCCTTGCACATGGCATCGGATACTTCAGTGGTTGCAGGAATATCTTTTAAACTCTTAAACCTGTTTTGAATTGGCTTGTGATTTACAAATCCCCAGATGTATTGATCAAAAGATCCAAATTCTTTTTGGACTTTTATTATTTGTAAGGCATTGTTGCGGGTAGAATAGACTTTTAGGCGATTGCGAATAATAGCGGGGTTTAACAGCAACTCTTCCAGCTTTTCATCGGTCATTTTGGAAACTTTAACAATGTCAAAGTTCTTGAACAGTTTTTGATAGCCCTCTATCTTATTAACGATGGTCCTCCAACTCAGTCCTGCTTGGGCTCCTTCTAGGGTTAAAAATTCAAACCACAACCTATCATCATGAATGGGAACACCCCATTGGTTATCATGGTAATATTCATCCACTTTATCGCCTTGGCACCAAGCGCATCTTGTTTCCTCTGTCATATTTAATATTCTGCTATAAAATAAAAGCCCAGTATTACAAACACAATAACCATTAATAATATAGGTTTGTGATTTTTTTGAGTGATTACTTCTTTTGTTGGTGTTTCATTTTCAGTGATTTTTGTGTTTTTCCATTTCTCTATAACTATTAAAGACTCATCAAAATCTTCTTCTTCAACCATTAACTTTACCACTCCATTCGCCTGCAACTCGCCAACTCCTCCTTGTAACAAATCACCCATCATGTGGCTATTGATTCCTTCAAAGAACAATTGATCTTGGATTAATTTTGCATCGAATGATGAATGTGCTTGGTAAACGGTTATCATATTTTACAATATAACATATAATAATCCCATGAGTAAAAAAATACACAAACTACCCAGCTTATTGGTCGATCAAATTGCCGCAGGAGAGGTGATAGAACGCCCCGCTTCGGTGGTCAAAGAGTTGGTTGAAAATGCCATGGATGCCGGTGCTACTAGCATCAGCATTGAAGTTGAAAATGGTGGGAAAAAATCTATACGGGTGATTGATAATGGCATTGGTCTAGGCAAGGACGATATGTCTTTAGCCATCCAGCGTCATGCCACCAGTAAAATTGGTTCTCTTGAAGACTTGGAAAGCTTAAACTCTTTGGGGTTTCGAGGCGAAGCTTTGCCCAGTATTGTGTCTATTTGTCGTTTTACTTTGATTTCAAAAACAAAAGATTCTGAGCATGCCTTTAAATTGAACTGTTTAGGTGGAGAATGTGAGCTTGTGAAACCTGCGCAACATCCTCTGGGAACCACTATTGAAGTCCGAGATTTGTTTTACAACACGCCAGCGCGCAGACGGTTTTTGAAAACCGATAGAACCGAATTTTTGCGCATTGATGAACTGATTAAACGCTTTGCTTTGTCGCGTTTTGATATTGGCTTTAGTTTAATTCACAATGGCAAGACGATTCGCAGTTCTCAAGGTGGAGAATCTGACAACAATAAAAAAATGCGCATCACGCAACTCTGCGGTAAAGATTTTTTTGACAATGCTTTTTATATTGACGAACAAAGACATGGCATGCGATTGTTTGGCTGGGTAGCGAAACCTTCTTGGAATCGAGCATCTGCTGATAGGCAATTTTTCTATATCAATGGCCGCATGATAAAAGACAGGCTAATTGGGCATGCGGTGCGACAAGCCTATCAAGATGTTTTGTTTCATGGTCGGTTTCCTGCTTTTGTCTTGTATTTTGAACTAGATCCTACCTGGGTTGATGTCAATGTACATCCGACTAAAAACGAAGTTAGGTTCAGGGAATCACAACAAGTACATGGCTTTATTTTTGGTTCTTTGAATCACGCTTTGTCACAAACAAAACCCGGGTCTGAATTACATTCCAACAGTGAAGTAGGCTTAAACACAGCCAATATTACGCCAGTTGATTATTCCAAAATGCAAACAGCGATCCAGTTCAATCCTAACAACCGTCCTTCGTATGGTTCAGGATATGTCGCAGAACCTGCAGGCAACTATTTACAATCTATAGCACAAGCCAGCCAAAGCTTGCCAGACATGCAGGCGGTAACAACCGATGAAGACATTCCGCCTTTGGGTTATGCCAAAGCACAAATTCACGGTGTATTTATCATCGCAGAAAACAAACAAGGCATGGTAATAGTTGATATGCACGCCGCGCATGAACGCATCACCTATGAATGGTTCAAAACCGCCATAGAAAACGAAGGAATCCGCTCGCAAACATTGTTAGTGCCGCTTGCTATCACCGTTAGCGAGCGCGAAACCCACGCCGTAGAACAACACCAAGCATGGTTCAACAAACTGGGATTAGATGTACAAGTCGGTTCAAAAGAATCGGTAATTGTGCGCAAAGTGCCGACATTGTTGGCCAAAACCGATATCGAAAGCCTAATCAAAGACGTACTGTCCGAAATCGTCACACTAGGTTCAAGCACCAAAATAGAAGCCAGTATGAACGAACTGTTGTCATCCATGGCATGCCACGGATCGGTACGCGCCAACCGCCAAATGACCATCGTAGAAATGAATGCCCTGTTGCGCGAGATGGAAAAAACCGAACGCGCCGACCAATGCAACCACGGCCGCCCCACCTGGGTACAGATGGATATGAAACAACTGGATCGGTTGTTTTTGAGGGGACAATAATGTTTTTGAAACCTTACAAATAACTGTAAATCATAAAGAAACCACCGTAGGGGCTGTGCCTTGGAGTTTGTCCGAAATACCTCTTCAACCTTTAATTAACCAATCTTTCATCAGTTTCTTAATCTGAGTTTGATAAGCCAAGCCTTCTAATTTGGCTTTTTGTTTAAAAGAATTGAGCAATGGTTCTGAAACTTTTAAGCTAATAAGTTTTGAAGGAGCGTGTATTTCACTGTGCATAAGTCTGAAATTTTCGATAAAGTCGAGCCTTTCTTCGATGCTTAAATCTTTGCATCGTGCAAGGTATTCATCTGAGAATTTTTGTAAGGCTTTCATAATTTTTCTAGTGCCTCTACGTCAAATAAATCTTGTTCTCGCCCACTGTCTCTTTTCATTTGGATTAAATCTTTTTTTGATAAAACCTTAATCACCGTATCTTGATACTTAAAACTGGTTGATTTTAATTTCGCCAAATCATGGGTAATGACAATGTCGACCTGTTCACTTGGATGAATGGGGTTGTAAAAGTTCCAAGCCATTAAATTGCGGTTGTTGATGTATTCATCTTTGAAGTGATACACGTCTTTTGCAGAGATCGGCAACCGTGACTCAAGACCCATAGACCTCATAACAGTTTCAATTTTTTCTAGTGTTTTCAATGACCATTTCAAAATCAAATCAACATCCATTGTGCCCCGAACAGCGCCATGAATACCCACAGCTTGACCACCAACAATCGCATAAGGAATGTTGTGTTTGTTTAATTCTTTAGCCAGCTTAATTAGAAACATACATCAAGTATATATCAGTATATACCAACAAACTAGCTTTGTTTCGTTTTGCTGTGTTGTTACCCTATTTATAGGGATTTATTCATCAGTTTTTTCCAATGCTTAATGCCCATAAAAATCAGCACAATATAAACCACAAACAGCAAGGAAGTTAAGTACATTTGTTTTTGCCAAAACAGATAAATTGAAATCAAATCAACCACTAACCAGTAATACCAATTTTCAAAGATTTTTCTGGTGGTCATTAATGTGGCAACAACCGCTAGAGTAGCGACAAAAGCATCAATATAAGGGAAAGATGCGCCCCATTTATTCATCAAATAACCGATTATAGGTGTAAGCAAAGCACAGGCAACTAAAATTTTTATATGCGTAGCTCTTTGTAAAACGCGAATTTTGAGTTCTGTAAACAGCCCTTTTTTCTGCCATTGCGACCACCCATAAACAGCCATAATCAAATAATAAAAATTCAGAAGGGATTCTGACAACAAAGAAACGTGGTAGAAAAGATAGATATAAATAGCCGTACTGATAAAGCCATAAAACCAACACCAAATATTCTCTCTAACCGCCAAAACTAAATACAAGAGTGCGGTAATTACTGCCACTA
>CAZLZZ010000047.1:0-3891 GCA_964564165.1 uncultured Alcanivoracaceae bacterium
CATTGAAGGTGTGGCATCTTGGAGCTTTCAATTTTAATTGTCAACCCCTGAACATCACCCTGAATCCTTTGGGTTAATATTACAATTTCCTTATTTCAATTCAATACCTATATTTAGAGGCAGTTTAGTATGAATGTTTTATCCAGTTGGTTCAAAAGAAATTTCGACAACCCTCAAGTAGTCATACTGATTAGCTTATTAATTATACTGTTTACAGTGGTTATATTTTTAGGCAAACCTCTTTCACCCTTTTTAAGTAGTGTTGTGCTGGCGTATTTGCTAGAAAGTGTTGTTGTAAGACTACAAAGATTTAAAGTGCCACGAATTATTGCTGTCATTTTAGTTTTTATGTTATTTGTTGCCCTCTTAATGTTTTTAATGTTTTGGGTGCTACCTATTCTAATTTCACAAATTTCACAACTGGTTCAACAGTTACCAACCTATTTAGCCACGGGACTAGAGTTTGTTAGAAAGCTTCCAGAAAACTACCCAACGGTCATATCTAATGAGCAAGCCGCTTCTTTGACAACCACCATAACCTCGGAATTAACCCAGCTTGGGCAAAATGTTTTAAGCATTACCGTATCATCATTTTTTAGTGTTGTATCTATTGGAATATTCATTGTATTAACCCCGATTTTGGTTTTTTTCATGTTGAAGGACAAAAAAGAAATCATGGGCTGGTTTTCTAAATTCATACCCAAAGACTCGAAATTAACTTTGTCAATTTGGGGAGAAGTAGATCAGCAAATTGGCAATTATGTTCGTGGAAAAGTCATTGAGATATTTATTGTAGGACTGGTCTCTTATATATTGTTTATCTTGTTTGATTTGGAATATTCAATCCTGTTGGCAACGTTAACAGGGTTTTCGGTTCTTATTCCCTATATTGGAGCGGCTTTGGTGACAATCCCCATTGCCTTGGTATCATATTTTCAATTTGGTTGGACCTCGGACTTTGCTTGGCTAATCATTTGCTATGGGGTGATACAATTATTAGACGGGAATGTATTGGTTCCTTGGTTGTTTTCTGAAGTCAATAATTTACATCCAGTTGCAATTATATTGGCAGTATTGTTTTTCGGAGGAGTCTTTGGGTTTTGGGGTGTGTTTTTTGCTATTCCTTTGGCAACAATGGTTAGTGCTATTATCAATGCTTGGCCGAAGAAGGGCGATAACCCAGCCTGAAATAAAAAATTTCTAAGCCGCAACCATCAGTTTTTGTAACTTGCCATTTTTTGTGTGGTCCACCAGGTCACTGTATCCACCCACATGGTATTCATCAATAAAAATCTGCGGCACAGTAAATCTACCTGATTTACTAATCATGGCCTGTTTGAGCTCTGGATTCTTATCTACCCTGACTTCTTTAAATTTAATACCATACTGTTTCAACATACGTTTTGCTGCAAAACAATAAGGGCATAATAAAGTTCCGTAAATAATAACTGTTGGCATGGTATTTCTCATCGACGTATTAAGTGTATTTAGTGATTAGGAATAGTATAACCTAAACAAGATTAAAATTTCGTTACGATTTAATTAAAATTTTAAGCTACCCTGCCCAGTAATCCCTTTTATCATGCCTTGTTAAAGTGGCAAGGCGGGTTTACCCGAATGGCACTTAGTTAAGGCTTAAAACGCCGTATATAGTCATTTTTTAACTCCATGCTAGTGTGCTAATACAGGGATCTAGTATAAATCATTAACCACCGTCATTGCGAGGAGCATAAGCGACGTGGCAATATCATAACTCTGGTGTCGATTCCTAAAGATTCCCACGTCGCTTATGCTCCTCGCAATGACCAGTTTTTTTGTATAATCATGATAAACTTCAGTAAGTTGCCTCTTAATTAAGTGCCTTTCGGGTAAACCCACCTTATATTTTTAAGTCTAATATTTTTGAATGCTGAATTAGAGCCATTACAGTGTGCATGTTGTTTAATTGGACAGTTGGTTACAATTGATAGGAAAGACAGGGAAACTGCCTAAAATTTTTCTATAAAACCATTTACTTGTAAATTTTTAAGTGGCCGTAACCACGGTTTGTTGATTTTTTCAGGCAGGTTTATTTCATTGTTTAGCCCTGTTTTCTTGTCTTGGTATAAGCCAAACAGAATTATCCACCAGTCCATGCCCTTTCTCACAGATTGAATGATAAGGATATCGTCTTTGTTTAAATTGTGTTTTCTGACATAATTGATGGCACTTTGCGGTGTGCTTACTCCAATTAATTGATGTGACCAAAGTTCAGCGTAGGGATTAATATTGTGTTTGAGTTGAACGATTTCAGGATCGGCTTTTACTTTGTTGGGATTTAATTGTACTTTTGAAGTTGTACTGTTATCTGCAATTGTAGCGGAAATTATAGGTTTTTGATCGGTGCTGATGGTTGTATCTGGTGTATCGGTTGTATCGAATTTAGGAATATTAATGGATTTGATAACAACATCTGATGTCACTAATTCGGAACTTTTCTTGATCAATAATTTTTTTGCTTTTTCATTGGCGATTTCTTGCTGGTTCGCGGGAGCACAAACCCATTGATTCTTCGCGGCAAAACAAACAATATTGGTATCTTTGGACTTTTCATTCGACCTTTTATTCGGTCTTTCCTTTGAAAAGGCAATTCTCGAAATAAATACAATACTAAGCGTTATTGACAGTGTGTAATGGCTTTTAATATATTTTCTTCGCATACATTTGTTTGAATAAAGGCTTCGCCTATTGATTTCATAAGAATAAGCCGGTGTTTATGATTAATGACTTTTTTATCCAGTCTCATCAACTCAACTAAACTTGTGGCATTGATATCTTTAGTTAGCTTAATCTGCAAATTGAAATCTTGCAAGTGCTTTTCCAGTTCTTTTCGTAGATTGTCATCAGATAAGTTTAAAATCACCGATAACTCAGCTGCCATCACCATGCCAATTGCCACCGCTTCACCATGAGAGTATTGTTTGTACCCGGTTATTGTTTCGATAGCATGCCCAAAAGTATGGCCTAAATTTAACAATGCCCTAATACCCGATTCTTTTTCATCCTGCTGTACAATCTCTGTTTTAAATTGACAGCAAGCAGATATAAGCTCGGAGATTATAGATAAATCACATTGCAGAATTGCACAAGAATGTTCACGCATCCACAGCAGGAAATCCGGCTGATTGATAAATCCGTACTTAATTGCCTCGCCCAAACCTGACTTGAATTCCCTAATGGGCAATGTTGTTAATGTTGATGTGTTGATTATAACCGCTTTGGGTTGATGAAATGCACCAATTAAGTTTTTGCCTTTTTTATGGTTAATGCCCGTCTTGCCGCCAACAGAAGCATCAACTTGTGCCAATAAGCTGGTGGGAACTTGGATGAAATCAATGCCCCGCATCCAAGAAGCAGCAGCAAAACCCGTCATGTCACAAATCACTCCACCACCTAAACTTATTAATAAGTCAGAGCGGTTAAAATTATTCTCTGCCAAGAAGTCAATTATGCCCAGCCATGACTGCTGGTTTTTATACTGCTCACCATCGGGCAAAATGTGAGAAAACAGTTCGGAACTGTATTGAGATAAAGCCGACTTAACGGACTCTAGATACAAAGGAGCAACCACATCATTTGAGACAATGGCAATTTTGCGATTTTGCAACAACGATTGAATGGCTTCAAAAGCAAACCCATTGTCCTTTATAAAAATACCGTATTCGCAATGACTTAACTTTACATTAATAATTTTCATCATTGTTCAATTATATTTAGCTAGTTAACAATTGTCCACTATCAATTATTGCATTAGTGCTTTTACAAGTAGTGTTTAATAATTGTAGTTGCCATTTTATGGGAAGATTGATGTCCTGTTTTTACCACTTGTGTGGCAATGGACTCATACAAAGG
>CAZLZZ010000047.1:3991-20501 GCA_964564165.1 uncultured Alcanivoracaceae bacterium
GTTTCTTTTTCAATCTCAAAGATTAAATTAACACTGACACCACATTTTTTTTCCAACTCACCGTCTATATCAAAAAAGTCCATACCCAATTTGTGTGCCAAAATCGAACCCACAGTAGATTTGCCCGCGCCCATAGGCCCGATAAGGATGATATGTTTGTCTTTTGTTAATTCCACAACGGTATTGCATATAAATTAAAGGCAAGTCTATCATGTTAATTTCCGATAACAACCATATACAAATATTTGTAAGAAATAATGTCAAATATTAGTAACAAATAATGTCATCTTTTGTTTTAAATAAAGGCAGCTAGATATAAGAATATGAAAATTCAGGTGTTTTGAAAAAATAAAACCTTAAATCACCAATGATTATTTGAATTAAGTATTAATATTGAAATGATATATATTAGTTAGTTCAACTAACGCTAAATTAAATTAAAGGTTACGACATGGGTAAAATCAATAGAATCAATAAAATCAATAAAAGCCAAGGCTTCACTCTAATTGAGTTGATGATTGTGATAGCCATTATAGGAATTTTGATGGCTTACGCGATTCCTGCCTATAGAGATTATACCATTCGGGCAAAAGCTGGAGAAGGGATCATTATTGCGGCAGCTGCGAAACAAGCGGTAAGTGAAACATATATGCGCATAGGAATAATGCCTACAAATAATCCGGAAGCGGATATTGCTGCGGCTAACACTATTACGGGTGAAAACATTGCGTCAGTAACGGTAGGAGTAGATGGCTTAATTACAGTATTGTTTAATGCCGAGAATACTATTTTGTCAGGCAACAACATATTTTTAGCCCCAACTGATGTTGGCGGTTCTATTTTATGGGGATGTACTTCTGATTTGGCAGATCGATATATGCCAACTGCGTGCAAATAAAAAGGAATAACATAAAGCAAATGACAATAATTGTCATTTATAAGCAATACAAATTAACAATTGTTAAGCACTTCACAAAAAACCAAGCAAATGCTTTAAATTAAGAAATATAAATAATATGTTGTTGTTTTTAGAGCTAACAACAACTATTCTAACAATCAAAGGAAAGCAAGAAGGTTTTTAAAAGACTTAAAAAACAAGTTAGTCTCTGACCCCCTTCTAAAACAAGATTTAATAACTACTGAGGTAACAAAATGAAAAATCAAAAAAGACAAGCGGGTTTTACCCTAATCGAACTAATGATCGTAATCGCGATTATTGGTATTTTAATGGCTTATGCAATTCCTGCGTACAGAGACTATACAGTGCGTTCAAAAGCTGGTGAGTGTAACGCAATTTCAGCTGCAGCAAAGCTTGGAGTTAGTGAATACAGAATTAATAGAGGTCTTTGGGCTGGAAGTAATTCCGATGCTCAGCTGAGAGCTGCAGTTTCCATAGCAGGTGCAAACGTTCTTTCGGTAGGTGTAGCTAATGATGGTGTAATCACGTGTACGTATAATACCGAAGATGGTACCTTGGATGGAGATACGTTAACTTGGACACCAACTGATAATGATGGTTCTATTTCATGGGCATGTGCAGTTTCAGGTGGTATTAGCTCAGCACAAGATCCTTGTCCTTAATCTGTCACCCTTAATTTAATAAAAATAAAGCCAGCTAATTTATAGTTGGCTTTTTTTTGTCTTCAAAATTAGAAACAGGAAACATATCCCTTTGGTGTTTGAGAAAAAAAGCAATCTTACTTAGCTAAAGCTAGATTGGTGCGATATCACAATACTTGTAACGCTCCCGTGGGCTCACATGAAGACTAGCCGCGCTACTCGCTGAAGGATATTAGAAGGGTTTTCACCAGTAACCCCCGTTTTTTTCTTTCAGTAAAAATGGCTATTTTGAGGAATTTATTGATAAAATAAACACTGGGGGCTTAAAATAGAGCTTGCCATAAACAAGGCAAAACACAGGAACAGAAGTGTTGCACCTTAATGTTGAACTCCCGAGGAGTTGTAAATGTATTTAAATATAAACGATTGCCATTTAACTGAAACAGATAAATATTACAGTTTTCATTGTTTTTTAAGTCAATGGGCTCAGAATAGAATGGAGTTAAGTTAAGTTAAGGTATTTACTATGGGTTTAAATTTGAGAAAAAGCAATAGAGGAATTGGTTTTATGCGATTGTTTGGCATGCATAAGCAACTTAACTTAACACCATTCAGCCCCAGCCCAATCGATTACATGATATTTGCACTGATAGCATTAATAGTTTATTTAGTGTATTGCTCCGGTTTAACTGGTGGGTTTTTGTTTGATGACATGGTTAATTTTCAGCAAATAAAATATTTTTCTGAAGGTGAAGGTCTAGATGCGTGGATTAATTATATTTTTAGCAACCCTTCAGGAATGTTAAAAAGACCTATATCTACGTTGTCTTTTTTATTAAATTCTACGATTGTTCCAACCAGTGCTTATTATTTCAAATTAACAAATATAGTTTTACATATACTTAATGCATTTCTTTTATTTATTTTTATTCGCAGTATGTTGAAAATAATAAATGTAAAACCAAACAAAATATTGATACTTTCATTCTTTGCTACATTGTTTTGGGCAGTGAATCCATATTTTGTATCCACTGTACTTTATTCAGTTCAAAGAATGGCAATATTAACCACTTTTTTTGTTATTTTTGGTATGATTTTATATTGCAAAGGAAGGCTGTTATTAGAGAGTAATAATTCAAAAGGTTACTATTTTCTGATTGCAGCTGTATTTATAATGACATCTTTGGCGACTTTGAGTAAGGAAAATGGCGTGTTGTTGCCCTTTTATTTGTATTTATTAGAAGTCACTATTTTTAAAAAATATTTTATTTCTAAGCTCAATAAAGGAATGAAAGTCATTTTATTTTATTTACCTATTTTAGCAGTCATAACTGCTTTGGCAGTTAAGTATCCTGACTTTATTTTGCGCTATGAGAGTCGTGACTTTAGTTTGACCGAAAGGCTATTAACGCAATCTAGAGTTATGGTTTATTATATATACAATATTTTTTTCCCCGCTTATTTTACTGAGGGTATATTCTCAGATGTGTTTGTTGTATCAAAAGGAATATTTCAGCCATTAACAACGTTTTTTTCTATTTTATTTCATGCCTCACTAATACTTATCTCAATTGCTTGCAGAAATCGATTCCCTATTTTTTCTTTTGCTGTGTTGTTCTTTTATCTTGCAAACATTATAGAATCTACGATAGTTCCATTGGAAATATATTTTGAGCATCGTGCTTACTTGGCAACAATTTTTTTGCCGCTTTTGTTTTTTATGGTGTTAAATCACCTTGTACAAAGCAAGAAAGTATTCTACATGATTTCTATCGGATTGATGAGCTACTTGTCATTTACCACTTATCTTAAATCAAATATATGGGGGAACAATTATGTTTTGATCACTCAATCTGCAAAAGTGTACCCACATTCTATAAGAGCGATAAATTTTGCAGCAATAGAATACAATTCGCTCGGTTTGAACTCTAATGCAAAACAAATATTATTAAAAGGCATGGAAGTGAACAGAAGTATCTCATTGGAAGCTAACTTATATGCATTAGAGTGTCAATTAAGTGGATTAAGCTCTGATAGCGCGAATAAATTTAAACAAAGCATTTCCAGCTATGGCTTCAAGGAAGCAGATGCGATGCCCTTTATGAATTTTATAAAATACTTACTTATCACAAATTGCTTTAGTTCTGGCTCTAGCTCTAGTTCTGATTTGGCATCTGAGTTATTAACAATAATTAAAAATAAAATTAGCCCACTAGATTACTACGCACATAGTCGAATTATGTTGTATCAATTGTTTATTGTTCTTGAAAATAATAAATTTGAGGGTGTATTGGAAAAGATCCAGAGAATCATTGATGTTGCAGATGATCTTTATATTTATAGTGATTTATTTCTAGTAATTGATGTTTTGGATAAGTACAATCAGAAAACAATTGCTTTGAAGGTGGTTGATTTAATAAAGAATTCTGAAAAGATCGGACTAAAAACGAGATATTACTTTATGATAGAGGATGATATTTATAATTATACTTTGTCTTTGGAGGGTACGTTAGATCAGAAATTAAATTGACCTATGCTTTACTTTAAATCTACCGAATCCAAATTTTTCATAGTAGGTTTTCTATTCTCGGACAAGCTCCTAGAAAAACACTTGGATATTTTCCCTCGTTTGAAGTAAAATCCAAAATACTGAACTGTTGCAATTCACTACTGAATTCAAAAGTAATTGCATTTAATTAAACGAATTCAAGTGATTAAACACTTCCTTTGAGTACCCATTAAAATATGAATAAAACATCTAAAATTATTTTTTCCTTAGCTTTTGCGCTTGTATTTATTGGCGTTATTGTTATGTCTTCGGTGCCCCCTGTAAGTAGAGATGCACAAACACATCATTTGGCTTTGCCAAAGATTTGGTTAAGTGAGGGCATGTTAGCTGAAGTTCCAGATATGGAGTTTTCTTATTATCCTCAACTCCTTGACCTGTTATATGTTTTACCTGTAGCAATGGATATGGACATTGTTGCAAAGTATGTTCATTTTTCTTTTGGTCTAGGCACTTTATTATTATTATTCCTATATATTCGAAGAAAAATTGGTACTTTTTGGGGATTAATAGGTGGGCTGATGTTTTTGACATTGCCTATAATTATAAAGCTGTCTGTGACTGTTTATGTTGATCTAGGGGTGTTGTTTTTTTTCACGGCATCGCTTCTGTCTAGTTTAACTTGGTTAGAAAACACCAAGAAGATACGGTGGTTGATTATAGCAGGAATTTGTAGTGGACTGGCAATGTCTACCAAGTACAATGCGATGCTATCGGTAACCTTACTTGCACTTTTATTGGGTTATTTCTTTTTACAAACAAGAAGAAACAAAGTTAATGAACAACTAAATGTCATTAAATACCTTGCCATTTTTTCTTTTTTTGCATTATTGGTTTATTCACCATGGCTGATTCGTAACTATTCTTTAACGGGTAATCCAATATACCCACTGCACCAATCATTGTTTGTAAAATCTAATCCGCAAAAAGGCAGTGATGATTTGCTTGTTAAAAAACCCGAAAATATGAAACCTTTGTTATACAGAAAATTAGTTTATAACGAAAGCTTGCCTTATACTTTGGCGATCCCGTTAAGGATTTTTTATGAGGGTCGAGATGATAGCGCAAAGTATTTTGATGGCCGTTTAAATCCTTTGTTGTTATTTTTTACATTCCTGTTGTTTCTTGGCAAGAAGAAACGGTGGCAAAATCAATTCCTGGCAGTCTTTACAGTACTTACCTTGTTTTATACTTTATTTGCAGTAGAAATGCGCATACGGTACGTAATAACAATCGTGAGTCCGATGATAATTCTTTCGGTGTTCGGGCTATTTCAATTGAGCCAATGGTTACAAACAAAAGTGCTTTCAAACAAGATAAAATATACAGTTCTTACAGCCCTTATCTCAACATATTTTATTTACAATTTATCTTTTTCTATCAAATTATTTAAGAAAATCGACCCAATTCCTTATATATCAGGAAAAATTAGCCGAGACGAGTACCTAAATAAAGAGCTCCCATATTATTCTCTAAATAAGCTTGCAAATAATACAGTAACACCTGATGGTAAATTATTGGCAATATATACAGGTAACCGACGTTACTATATCGATGTTCCACTGACTTTGGAAAGTAGCCTGCTTTTTACAATAGCTGGCAAAATTGATGGAGCCCCTGATTTAGCTCAAGAACTGTTAAAAAGAAATATTACTCATATCTTGGTTAGGGTAGACTTGTTTAAGAATGAGTTACTGCGAAAAGAAACTAAAGTTCAGAACATCATCAATCAATTTTTCTCTAAACATGTTGAATTATTAGCAAGCAAAAGTGTATTCGCATTATATGAAATAAATTCTTTATAATTCATTGTCATAGATTTATGGACAATGATTTTGTTAAAAACAAAACAGGTTCCGCTTGATTGAACGAACGTGTTTAGCCGCACGCTAAATCATTTATATTCCTCTAATACTCTTTTGATAGTAGGTATTTTAATTACATCAGAAATAAGACTCCGTACAAATAAATCATGTAAATGTTGTTGATCTCTAAAAACATAAATGTCGTTCATAAGTGCTTTACAAGTACCCTTAGGACAAACTAATGGATTTAAATTGAGTAAATTAACATTATTGAATTTATCAGCTAGCATTTGTAAAATCATTCTATTTTTTTCAATTGGAACATTCCTATCATGAGATTGACACTTATTATCAAGCTCTGCTTTATCAAAGGAGTTGTTTTTAGAAATGCAAGCAGGTCCATCGAATGTTAAACTTGGTGTTCCTGGAATTATAAAGATATGTTTTGAAATTTTAGAAACACTATTAACAGTTCTAAAACTACCGTCAGTCCACTGAGCGTCACTAAATTCATAAGTTGCTGCGTTCCCCATAAATAAAACATCAGGTTTTATACTTTCAAGCTCTTTTATCACTCCATTCCTCCAGTCTGCACACACTTGGTATACTTTGCGTATGTGTTTATAAAAAAAATCTTCATCTATAAGAGGACAAGCCGATTTTGTATAAACTATTATTTTCCATTCATTAGGCGGAAAAATAATTGGAAAGAGTGAAAACCATTGTGCCAAAATACTATCACCCCAAATGACAACTGTTCTATTTGAAGAATGATTACCAAATAAACAAGGATTTACTTGGGAGTTTTGAATCGGGCTATCACATCCCATACTATAAATAATAGGAAAAGAAGGATCAATGTATTTATTTTCAACATCATCATTATTAACGGATTGGTAAATTTTTAGAGTAACTCCAATCATTAGGGGTACAAAGACCATGGCAGCCAAACTATTGGTAAGGATTTTTTTTGTTGAAAATTTACTCAATTTACCTTTCCAGAAAGGTAATTCTACGAATTTAAAGCTTAAAATTGACAGCAGTAAAGTGGTTATAAATAAAATTATTACAGGAATCAACTCTCCTCTATAGCCTAGTGAAAACCCCAGTAGAAATACAGGCCAATGCCACAAATAAAGAGCATAAGAGTAATCCCCTATCCAGTTAAATGCCGAGTTTGAAATCAAGTTTTCTTTTTCGTCAATATAACTTCCCGCATAAATAATTAATCCAGCACCGATAGAAGGAATTATTGCCCAATATCCCGGGTATAATAAATTTTGTGAATAATACCATGAACAACCTAGAACCATTAGAGTTCCAATAATTAGCAGAAACTTTGGATTGATTCTTATATATAATGATTTTTTATAGGTTAAGAAAAAAACAAGAGATCCAAGAGAAAATTGCCAAACCCGAGATGGCATTAGATAATAGGCCGTAATAGGACTAGTAAATGTCCAATAAATTGAGAGCAACAAAGCAAGTAAACAAAAAACCAATGTATAAAAACATCTTTTGGAAGCAGGACTTTTATTAAAAAGTAAAAAAGCAATAAAGGGCCAAATCAAATAGAATTGTTCTTCAACTCCAAGCGACCATGTATGCAGGAATAAATCTTGTGTTTCAAGTTCGTTAAAATAATTAATTGATCTAAATGAAAAATAAATATTACTAAGCCATGTAGCAGAAAAAATTGCAGAACCAGTTTGAGTTTTAAATTCTTTGTAAGACAATAAGAAAAAAGCCACTATAAAAACAATTATAATCATTGTCAATAAAGCAGGTAACAAACGTTTTAGTCTTCTAGAATAAAAGTTAATATAGTCAATGCTTTTGTTTCTTTCATATTCTTTGTAAAGAACGCCAGTTATTAGAAAGCCAGAAAGTACAAAAAAAACATCAACCCCAATGTAACCGCCATCAAATATTCCTAATGATGAGTGTGCAAATATGATGAGGAGTATTGCGATGCCACGTAAACCTTGTAAATCCTTTCTGTAATTCATGACATTATTTGACATAAAGTAACTCTATTTATTTTATATAACAATTATAAGAACAAGTTCAAGAGGTCAGCACAGAATGGAGCTAATTAAATCAGATTTCACACATCTAACAACCACCTGAGGTCTGAATTTTTTAAAGCTCTTACCTCGAAGTTGAAATTAGAGCAAACAATCCTAAACTTAGAGTCATTCAGGTCAATAGCCCATACTATTTAAGTTCGTGCGTATTATAACCTATTTTTATTTTAAGTTTCGGTAGTTTAATTGTTTTTTTCTTTGCTGATGTTTTGTAACTGACATGTACGACAACCACTAGGTCGTAAAACACTTCGTACATTGCAATCAATCATAGACTAAAACTTGAGCATTAAAGACGATGATTTGTTGAAAATAAAATTGTGTATTGTATAATCTTTATGAAAAACTAATTAATAGAGAATAGAGAACATTGAACAAACTAAGTATTATTATTCCTGCTAAAAATGAAGAGAAGGGTTTGAACCTTGTGTTGCCTGAGCTTGTTGCCAAATTCCCTCATTTTGAAATAATTGTGATTAATGACGGCTCGACAGACAATACTGAAAAAATTTGTCTTGCAAACAAAGTTAAAGTAGTCAATCATCCTTACTCCATGGGCAATGGTGCTGCCATAAAATCTGGAGCCAGAGCAGCAAATGGAGATGTGTTTGTTTTTATGGATGCTGATGGACAGCATCGTCCTGAGGATGTACAAAAACTTATTGAAGAATATCAGTCTGGGGAATTTGATATGATTGTTGGTGCCAGAGGGTCTAAATCTCAGGCATCTGTGGTCCGTTTGTTCGGAAATGGTTTGTACAATAGAGTAGCGTCTTACATGACAGGACATAAAATTGCAGACTTAACTTCTGGGTTGCGAGTTGTTAATGCAAATAAATTCAAACAATTCCTTTATTTGTTGCCCAACGGTTTTTCTTATCCAACAACTTGCACTATGGCCTTTTTTCGTGCGGGTTATTCAGTTAAATATACACCAATATTTACACCCAAAAGAGTAGGTAAAAGCCACCTAAATATATTAAAAGATGGTTCAAGATTCTTTTTAATTATTTTTAAAATTGGAACTTTATATTCTCCATTAAAATTATTTTTCCCTGCCAGTTTAATGTTTTTCATACTTGGTAATTTTTACTATTTATACACATATATGACTGATGGCAGGTTTACCAATATGGGCATGTTGTTATTTACCACGTCTATTTTAATATTTTTACTGGGCTTGGTTTCTGAACAAATCACAAGTTTAATGTATCGCTCTGATAATAAAGATCCATAACTTTTGCTAAAACAAAAGCAAATATTTCTCCTATAGTCGTCGACAACCTTAATAATGCAATAATATATATTGCATCTGGTTGACTGATTAAACTGCTTGAAAAGAGAATGAAAACACTTTCTCGAACACCTAGTCCACCCGGAGCACCAGGAATTATGTATCCAGCTATCCATGCAATTGAATAAAGTGATATACAGTTGATTAGTGATATATTGTTTTCGGATAGTTGATTAATGGCATAATAGCAAATCAGTCCTATCCCTAGAAAATAAATTAAATAAAATATAATTGAACTGAAAGCAATATAAAATGATTTGTTGTGTTTAAAATAAACCACAACAAAAAAACAAATTAAAAAGATTGCAGCGAGGAATTTAATGATTAAATAATCAGATGATATGCTATCTATGATCAAGTATATGGAAAGAAATAGTGCTGAAAATATTAATCCAAAAGCTTCATAAATGTTACTTTGCCACAAAGCTTTATGCGATACACCCATTTTGTTTGCTGAAAATTGCCTGTTGACATAATGAAACACATTTCCTGGTATGTATTTATACAGTAGACTTTTAAGATATATGTTTAATAAATTGATGTGGAAGTGTTTTTCATCGATAGCTTCTAATATTCTCTTCCATGCTTGTGCTAATACCAACAGTAACAAAACATAAATTAAAGATGCTACAATAATAAAACTTATTATCTGACCTAAGATATCCTTGGTTAATGTTTGAATTGGTAATAAATTTTTATATATTATTTGTGTCAAATACCAAAATGCAATGATGAAAACAATTGATTTTATTACAAATAAGAAATTTTTATTTGTATTTAAATATGCTTTGGTTTTGCTAAAATCATAGTCCATGGTAATGGTTTTCTCACTTCAATAATGTCCAAATGCTTGCTAACGAGTTCTTTAAATTTTTTTGTACTCCAGTGATTGCAATGGTCTGGTGTGTTGCCCCAATCTCTCATGTATTTACCACGAATAAAATTTAATATACGCCAGATGGGTTCATTTGGGACACTAAATAAATAATATTGTCCGTTCAGTCTGGCCATTTTTTTTATGGCTTCCTCAGGAAATTCTAAATGTTCAAGAACTTCGCAACATACAATTAAATCTGCTTTCTCATCATCGGAAATATCATAAATGCTTTTTTGATAAAAGTTAATATAGTCTTTATCATTATTTTCTTTTGATATAGCCAAATCCTCTAAAGAAATATCAAAACTATTAATTTGATCTAACTGGATTTGATTGGCAATAAATTGTGTTACTTGGCCTTTACCGCTACCACATTCAGTCATGGTATTGATATCAGAATTTTTTATTAGGTGTAATAAGTCTGCAATTGATTGAAAAAAATTATTTAACAGCTTTTGGGCAATTGGGTTTTTTGAAGCATATTTATCTTCATGCAAGTCTGAAAACACATGTTTTTTTTTCATATATCGGTATTTCGTAACTATACAGCCACTGATTTAAAGTAGTGATTATACGGCATTTCTTTTATTAAGTCTGATTATATTCCAATTTCAGAATATATGATATGAAAAATTATTTTATGAAGTGTTTAGTCCTAACCGGTCAATATGTGCCTCCGTTTCACACTCCTGTTGCCTTCCACAGTTATAAATATATTCATATATTTGATTGTTCAAAAAAATAATAATCATTGATAAGCTGTAACTTGTATAAATTTCATGAAAGCCAACCTTTTTGTGGTAACTTTTTGGTTCTGTTTTTCAGTACATCATCAATAGAGGTGAACTCTGGTTTTTCTGGTTTCATTGTGTTTATCAATGTATCTAAATAATTCAATACCATCAATAATTTCAGATAAGATTCTAGTGAGGTTATTCCTTGTTGCTCAAATTTGCGTAAACTAGCCAAGCTAACTCCTGAACGCTTTGAGAGGCCGCTCTGGGTTAAACCCATACTCAAACGCGTTTGTCTAATATGTTTGGCTAGCTTTTCTTGTGCTTTTGATAGAGTTGAAAGTAACATATAGTGTTAGAAATAGGTGTAAATTACGGTTAACTATCATTGCAGTGTATTAGACGACAATTAACAAGTCTTTTGTTTGCTGTTTTTATAGGCAATTAGTAAATTTCTTTGCCAAGACTCAAAACCAATTCTTCTTATAGGCGAACCTTCGGTTTTCTCATAAAAAGTTTCTTTATCCCATGTCATTAACTCGGCTAAATCAGGTTCATCGAATTGATTGCGCGGTAAAAAATCAGTAACCTTTGCATCGGTAGCAAATTTATTCCAAGGACAGACCATTTGGCAATCGTCACAGCCGTAGATTCTATTGCCGATGGCTTTGTGGAATTCTTCGGGGATTGGGCCTTTGTGTTCGATAGTTAGATAAGATATACAACGTCTGGCATCAACTTGAAAAGGGGCAACTATGGCTTTTGTGGGACAGACATCTATACATTTAGTACAAGTACCGCAATGGAAAGTGGATTTTTTGCTAATTGGCAGAGGTATATTGGTATAAATTTCACCGAGGAAAAAATAACTGCCTGCTTTAGCATTTAGCAAATTACTGTGTTTGCCTATCCAACCCAATCCCGCTTTTTCGGCAATGGCTTTTTCCATCACCGGTGCTGAGTCGGTAAAAACTCGGTAGTTAAAGTCGTGGACTTCTTGTTTGATTTTTTCAGCCAGTTTTTTGAGTTTTTTGCGCATCAGTTTATGGTAATCCCTGCCCATTGCATATCTTGAAATAGCGGCTTTGTTGGGCTTGTTTAGGACTTCTTCATAAGGAACAGTGGTTTGGTACGAATAATCAAACCGCAAGGAGATGATGCGAATGGTATCTGCAACCAATTCCTCGGGATGCGTGCGCATGGAACCGTGTTTGTGCATGTAATCCATTTGCCCATGAAAGCCTTTAGCAATCCAGTTTTTTAAATGTTCTTCGGCCTCACTCAAATCAATATCTGAAACCCCAACCTGAGAAAACCCTAGCTCGGTTGCCCAGTTGTTTATTTGTGTTATAAGGGTGGTTTTGTTCATTTGTTTTCGCACAGCGGCACAGCGGCACGGCGATAAAAGCTAATAAAATAAATGATATTAGTAATCATTTAATAATCTTCCAATTTCATCTTCTGTCATCTTTATCTCCATAGAGTTTTTCGCTGTGCCTTCGTGCCGCTGTGCGAGAATTTTTTATTATGGCCTGAGTTGGGTGCATTATTTATCTCGCACAGCGCCACAAAGACACAGCGAAAAGAAGTTTAATGTTTGTCATTTAGTAACCTCGTTATTCCATTTTTTAACAAGGCATCGCCAAAGTTTAATAGATAGCCAAGTTTAAGACCTGTAAGCTTCAGATAAGTAATTACCTGTTTTTTATGGGCTGGAGATGTTTTCTCTACAGATTTAAGCTCTACAATGACTTTATTATTTACAATAATATCAGCTTTAAATCCTTCATCAAATTTGATATTCTTGTATTGAATAGGAATTGTTACTTGTCGCTCTACTTTTAATCCCAATTGCCTTAATTCATACGCTAGAATAACTTCATAGACGCTTTCATACAGCCCGTTACCCATTTCCTTGTGAATACTAAAGGCACAATCTAAAATTTTTGTTCCAATCTCATCTTCTGTCATCTTTTATCTCCATAGGTTCTTTCGCCGTGCCGTTGTGCCGCTGTGCGAGAATTTTTTATTATGGCCTGAGTTGGGTGCATTATTTATCTCGCACAGCGCCACAAAGACACAGCGAAAAGAAGTTTAATGTTTGTCATTTAGTAACCTCGTTATTCCATTTTTTAACAAGGCATCGCCAAAGTTTAATAGATAGCCAAGTTTAAGACCTGTAAGCTTCAGATAAGTAATTACCTGTTTTTTATGGGCTGGAGATGTTTTCTCTACAGATTTAAGCTCTACAATGACTTTATTATTTACAATAATATCAGCTTTAAATCCTTCATCAAATTTGATATTCTTGTATTGAATAGGAATTGTTACTTGTCGCTCTACTTTTAATCCCAATTGCCTTAATTCATACGCTAGAATAACTTCATAGACGCTTTCATACAGCCCGTTACCCATTTCCTTGTGAATACTAAAGGCACAATCTAAAATTTTTGTTCCAATCTCATCTTCTGTCATCTTTTATCTCCATAGGTTTTTTCGCCGTGTCTTCGTGTCGCTGTGCGAGAATTTTTTATTATGACCTGAGTTTGGTGTATTTATTATCCCGCACAGCGCCACAAAGGCACAGCGAAAAGAAGTTCAATATCAATCATTTGCCTATCTTTATTGTTAATACTAAAAGCACAATCTAAAATTTTTGTTCCAATCTCAACTTTAGTCACCTTTTATCTCCATAGGTTTCTTCGCCGTGACTTCGTGCCGCTGTGCGAGAATTTTTTATGTTAACCATTTTCCTATCTATTTGTTAATACTAAAAGCACAATCTAAAACTCTTGTTCCAATCTCATCTTCAGTTATCTTGTATCTCTAAAAGGTTTTTTCGCCGTGCCTTCGTGCCGCTGTGCGAGAAAACATTCTAATCCTTTTGCTGCAAAGCATCAACCTGGTTGTTCAAATCATTGATATGCTGAAGCCAATAACTATTCTGATCAAACCAAGGAAAAGCAGATTCAAAAGCAGGGTCATCAAAACGCCTAGCAAGCCAAGCACAGTGATGTAAAATTCTTAAGGTGCGCAAAGATTCAATCAGTGGAATTTCACCGTATGGAAAATCACGAAACTCTTGATAAGCCGCTTTAACTTTTTCTAGTTGGATTTTTTGTTCATCTTCTTCACCAGATAACAACATCCAAATATCTTGAATAGCAGGAGCCAAACGAGAATCATCAAAATCCACCAAAAAAGGAATTTCATCGCGCATCAAAATATTGCCGATGTGTAAATCACCATGTACACGGATATTCTGACAGTTTTCCAATTTAGGTTGTATCAACTCAATCAACTCTTTACAAACCGCATCATAATTGGTTTTGTGTTCAAAGGGAATAAACTCATTGCTGACAAAATCAATGGAATCCTTGCCGAATGTGACAATGTCCAAAGTAGGGCGGTGCTTAAACAATTGTCTTTCACCAATCAAATGTAACCTTGCCAACATTCGACCCATGATTTCTAAATTGTTTTTATGGTCCAACTCCGGTGCGTGCCCGCCTTTGCGGGGAAACAAACTAAAAATAAAGTCATGGTGCAGAAACAAGCTATCACCTTTAGTGTTTTTTAATGGCGTAACAACGGGTATATCATGTTCGTGCAATTCAAAGCTAAAATCATGCTCCTCTTGAATTTGGGCTTTGCTCCATCGATTAGGGCGGTAAAATTTAGCAATAATCGGTTGAGATTGGTCCTCTATGCCAATTTGGTATACCCGATTTTCATAACTATTCATGGCAAACACACTGCCATTGCACAAATACCCTTGTTCTTCAATGGCATCCATAATCAGTTCTGGGGTGAGTTTTTCAAAAGGGTGAGTATTGTTATTGTTCATTGATACATTGTAATATGAAGTAACGTAAATATCGCAATGAAAGCGCAAAATTTATTCTATTTGGTAATTGTAGGTTTAATTACTAAGCTGTTATTTGAAAGATATAGCTAATTCAATTTGCAGAATGTTGATTCTATGGGTTATACTATTTCACATAGAGCCATTATTTATATCCCTGAACGGATAATTAAAGAAAATAAAAGGTTATTAAGAAAAATTGATAATGTAACTAGAAGTATTGTTAGTCAAGCAGTTTGACCCCTTTGATTAATGCGACTTGTTATCATACCCTATTTTTAAACTTATGTAGTAACCCGTTTTTTCCTTTGAATTGTTGTATAATCATCCATACCTTAATTGCTAGTGGCATATAGTTCAAAACAATAAAAAGCCCCGCTATTAATATGGGTTAAGGGTGGCGAAGGTTTTTCTACTTTCCTACGTACATCATTTTCTTGCACAAACAAATGTATTTTATATCGGAATTTTAATAGAAAAAAAATGAAAAAATTACAAATAAGTTTAAAGTTGATAATTACAACACTAATGTTAGTTTATTTAAGCCCTTCAATGGCTCAGTATCAAGAAAATAATGGCATAGTTGAAGCTTTTAAAAATAAGGTTGATGAATCAATAGATGATCTTGAGAAGCCCAGTAGTTCAGATTTCCCATTGTTTGAGTTAAGTCAGAATGGAATTATTATTCCAGATTTTGCCAATTATACCCCTCAGGAGTGGATTGGTTTACCTATAAGCGGCAATGGTGAAGAAGTAATATTTACAATAACAAACGTTGGCTTAGCAGATATGAATTATAATGGTCTTGTGTACTTTGGAGATGCACAAAATGATTATACTATTGTTTCAGGGGAAAGTGGTATTACCCTTCAGCCAGAGGCGTCTACTGATATTATAATGTCGTTTAGTCCATCTGTATCTGGAGAAAGAGCAGTAACGTTTTGGTTTTCTCATCGGAATGGATTTCCTGATACAGATCATGAGGTATATATAACAGGTACTAGCTACCCAACTCTACAAATTAATTCAATTTCAAACAGTATTGATGAGGGTGACTCCCTTGTTTTTAATGCAACACTAGATTCTCCAGCTTTAACTGATATATTAATAAATTATACCATTAGTGGTGATGTTGATGTAGAGGATTTCACCAGTAGCAGTTTGTCTGGTCAGACATTTATTAATGAAGGCGATATTGAAGTTATAATCGATTTTCCTACTCTAGAAGACTCAATACTAGAAAATATAGAATCAATTTATATCAATGTTAGTTCAACAAATACAGATGTTTTTCTGCCAGATACTCTCATTGAGGTTGGTAGTATTTACGGGCAATTAATATTTGACAATGATTTTGAGCAAGCCCAAATTGTTTTATTGTTAAGCAAATTAACTAAATTTATTACTACTAAACATCCAAAACCAATCTACAACAAAACTAATAAATCAATAGAATTTTTAGATTCAGAATGGGTGTTATTGAATGACACCCCGGATTGGACTTTAATTGTTTATTGGCTTAATGCTGTCTTGAAGCAAGAGCGACCAAGAGAAGATTGGGATAATGATAATTTAATCAATGAAATAGATGAAAATCCTTTTGGATTTTATAAATCCAAGATAGGGTCCAAAATCCAGGAGCGATAGGGGTCAAGTTGCTGACAATAGGGTGTAAGCCCAACGTGATAATGTCCGCTTTGAACTAAGTTAAAATGTCCGCTT
>CAZLZZ010000048.1:0-20198 GCA_964564165.1 uncultured Alcanivoracaceae bacterium
ATAGCTTGGTGAGGCATTTACGACCGAGGGTGACCGAGATTCTGGAACACTGATGTACAAAATAGGGGAAAATGCATAAAAACACCCTGTTTTTAAAGATTTAATGAAATTTTGAATTACTGTGTGCAAATGTTGGCTAGATTGTATAATCTTAAACCCTATCAATATTATATGACATGAAATGCTTAGTTATCGACACAGTTTTCACGCGGGAAATTTTGCAGATGTGCTTAAACACATTGTGCAGACTCTTAGTATTCAAGCCCTAAAACAAAAACCCAAACCCTTTGTGTATTTCGATACACATGCTGGTGCTGGTAGATATAACCTCAAAACAGAAATGGGACAGAAAGTCGCCGAGTATAAACAAGGCATTGAGAAAATTTGGCAACAAAACGACATTCCTGAATTATTAAACCCTTACATCGACATCATCAAAAACCTCAACCCTGATAACCAGTTAAAACATTATCCAGGCTCACCATTAATTGCAGACAGTTTAATGCATAGAAACAATCGATTGGAATTATCTGAATTACATCCAACAGATTTTATGTGGTTAAAACAGGAATTTAAGGATTCCAAAAACATCAATATTAAACAAAGTGATGGTTATAAATATTTAAAATCAAAATTGCCACCGATTCAACGCCGGGGCTTGATTTTAATCGACCCATCCTATGAATTAAAAACTGAATACGATGATGTCATCAAAAACATCAAGCAAGCACACACAAAATTTGCCACAGGAATTTACGCCATTTGGTATCCCGTAGTATCAAGACAACAAGTCGAAGAATTTTGCCAACAATTTAAAAGATCAGGCATTAAAAACATTTTAAGAATAGAACTCTGCATCAAACCCGATAGTGACGAATACGGCATGACTGGCACAGGAATGATAATCATTAACCCACCTTGGAAACTGGCACAACAAATGCAGAGTATACTGCCTTGGTTGTTTGAGCAATTAAAACAAGATAGCAATTGCGGCTTTACTGTTGAGAATTTGGTTAGTGAATAATTAAATTCTGCTAAGTTTAATGTTGGGTGTCGCTGCGCTCGACCCAACCTACGGTTTTGGTTTTTTTGAAGGTTGGGTTGAGCGCACCGAAACCCAACATGTATGCAGTACCACGCGGAGCGTGGGAATGAGAGCGGGTTCACGTGAGGGCATTACAGGCAGTCATTACCAATAGTTTTTTGGTATTGGTTTTTAATTTGTTGGGTTTCGCTGTGCTCTACCCAACCTACAGAAATTTATTAATTTTATGCTATATCACTTTGTTTGCTTTGGATTTGCTTTACCCAAACTGCGGTTTTATCAAGGTTAGAAAAAAGATTTATCATTACTAGATATTTCTGTAGTGGCATCCCCTTGTTGGTGCCTTTTACCGCTACCACGCAGAGCGTGGGAGCGAGGTTAACATTCAAGATGCCTTAAATAAAACTCTTTAACAAATCCCATACTTACTCAATGGCAATTCTCGGTATCTTTGACCTGATGCCGCAAAAATAGCGTTACACAATGCGGGTGCCAATGGCGGTACTGCAGGTTCACCTACGCCTGTTGACGGATTATCTGTCACCAAGACTTCCACATCAATGTTTGGAGCATCCTTCATTCTTAATAGCTTATAATCATGAAAATTACTTTGCTCTATCTTGCCATTTTTGGCTGTGATTTCACCATACATAGCCAAGGATAAACCAAATATGCCTGCCCCTTGCATTTGATTTGTGACCGCATCCATGTTGGCAACCAACCCGCAGTCGATGCAGGTATTGATGTTGTGTACTTTGAGTTTTCCAGCAATTACCGACACTTCGACCACTTGCGCAATATAACTGTAGAAGCTGTATTGTACCGCTATTCCCATGCCATGACCTTTGGGCAATTTTTTACCCCAGTTGGCGTTTTTTGCGGCGGTTGTTAGGACTTTCTTTAAACGTGCGGTATTGAATTCAAATTCTTTATTAAAAGGCAACACTCTGTCAGGACCAATTAGCTCTAATTGATTTTGCAAAGGGTCTATATTGCGGTGATGTGCCAGTTCATCGACAAAACAATTGGTGCTAAAGCCATGAAATACGCTATAAACCGCACGCAACCAACCGATTCGCACATGCGCTTGGGCATCTCCTGCTTCTACTTGTACATTTTTGATATCATAGGGAATGGTAGTAGCAGCTTGGGACAATCCTGAGCCCGGACCTCTGGCCGCCGAATTGAATGTTGAACCAATGGGCGGGAAATCCGAGCGGTGTAACCACGCATCGACATGGTTGTTTTCGTCAATTGAAGCTTGATGATATTGTGCCGAAACCGAATGGTAATAATCGTGCTTAATATCGTCTTCTCTACTCCAAAAGACTTTTACAGGTTTGTTTAAATGCTTAGACAACTTAGCTGCTTCAACCACGTAATCGGGCTTGGATTTGCGTCCAAAAGCCGCGCCTAAAAAAGTCACATTAATGGTGACTTGTTCTTCTTTAAATCCCAGTTCCTTGGCGACCAATGTTCTGGCATTTTGCGGAGTTTGTGTCGATGCCCACACTTCACACTTGTCTGCTTGTACCCATGCCAAAGCCGCTGGAGTCTCTAGCGGTGCATGAGCCAAATAAGGCAAATAGTACAAGGCTTCAACTGTTTTCTTTTTGGTGTTAGTTTTGTTGCCAGTAAATATTTTATAAGCATCACCCTCGCTTCTGTAGGACTTGCCTTTTTTCTTTACCGATGCGAATAATTTTTCTTTGTATTGTTCGCTGTTGTGTTGATTGTGTTCGCCTTCGTCCCATTCTAGCTTTAAGCGCAATTTGCCCTGTTCAGCTGCCCAAGAATTGCTGGCAATAACTGCCACGCCAGCCAGTGGATTAAACAACGGCGCACCTTTTGTGCCTTTTATTTCAACCACGTCAATTACACCGGGGAACTTTAGAGTTTCGGTTTTATCCAACGATTTCAATACGCCATCCATCACGGGTGTGCGTTGAATAGAGGCATAAACCATACCATCAATTGAGGTATCAACACCATAAACAGCCTTGCCAGTTACGAACAAATGGTTGTCCAAATTATCCAAGTCGGTGCCGATATATTTGAATTCTGATTTCTTTTTCAGTGTCGGTTTTTGCGGCAACTCTAGGGTTTTTGCTTGTTCAATCAAATCACCGTAGAAAATTTTCTTATTAGAATTTTTATGGTAAACATAATGACTTTCTGCATAACATTCATTAACGGGCAATTGCCATGTTTTTGCTGCTGCTTGTATCAACAGCTCTTTAACCGACGCTCCTGCTGTTCTTAGTGTTGTTCCAAAAGTCCTGATACTGCGTGAACCATCGGTGTTCTGATTGCCGTATTTTTTATCACCTGTGGCTTGTTGGATAACCACTCTGGATAAGTCCGCTTCCATTTCGTCTGCCAAGATTGCCACCAAAGAGGTGCGAATGCCTTGGCCCATTTCTGAACGATGAGCAATCAAATGGGTTTCACCATTTTTATACAGTGTTATCCAAATATTCGGGCTGATTTTATTGAGTTGGCTACCCTGCACTATCTTTGCTAAACCCGTGGTTGTATTTAACCCAATAACCAATGCACCAGTTGCCAAACCAATGCCCTTAATGAAATCTCTGCGGCTTTGTGATGATTTTTTCATGACCCAACCTCCTTGGCCGCCAATTTAATTGCCGCTTTTATTCGCACATAAGTTCCACATCGACAGATGTTTCCACTCATGGCTCTATCAATATCGTCATCATTCGGCTTGCTGTTATTCGACAATAAAGCAGCTGCCGACATGATTTGTCCTGGTTGGCAATACCCGCATTGCGAAACATTGAGCTTGCTCCATGCTTGCTGCAAAACATGGTTGCCATTATCTGACAATCCTTCAATCGTTGTTATTTTCTCTGATTTAATTGAACCCACAGGAGTTGAACATGATCGAACGGCCTTACCATCCAAATGTACAGTACACGCGCCACACAAACCTTTTCCACAGCCAAACTTGGTGCCTTTGATGTCTAAAATATCCCGCAAAACCCATAACAATGGCATGTCATTTGGCACATTCACTTCGTGTACTTTGTTGTTTATATTGAGTTTTATCATGGATTTTCTGCCGAACATTTGAATTAACCTGAACAATCTTAAACCTCATTGCTGTCCTTTACAATGCTTATTTGCTACTTTTTCTTGCTTAAAATTACAGATTTTTCTACCATGTTATAAAATATGAAAAATAAATATCACAATGTGGCTGTAGTTATTTTAGCTGGCGGAAAATCAGAAAGAGCTGAAACAACCAAAGGCCTAAGAATAGTTCAAAAACAATTTTGGATTGATATTCTTATCCAACATTTTAAAGATTTAGGCACAGACAACATTTTTGTTGGGCTTGGGTTTAGCAACCAAGAATATTTAAACAAATCTATTCTACTTCAATCCATCAAACATTTTATTAATCCTTACCCAGAACATGGTTCTTTTTCTACTTTACAAAACGTCTTAAGGCAAACGCTCAAGTTTGATTGGAAACACATAATCATCATGCATATCGACCACGCAAAACCCAGTCCAATCACACTAAAAAAACTAATAGACATGAAAGGTTTTGACGTGTCAAAACCTGTATTCAAGAAACAATCAGGCCACCCAATCGTTTTAAGTCATGCGTTTTGTAAAACACTTTTATCCAAATCCCATAGCTCTAAACTGAATATTGCGATAAAGGAGTTAAGCATAAAAAAAATCCAGTGGACCGATGTGGGCGATTCTACAATCCATGAAAACATGAACTCCGAACAACAATGGATAAGATACTCAACAAAGTGATTATTTAATCAACAATATGCATTTCATTTCTTGCTTTTTTATTTGCTGAGTGCAAAATAACAATTACATAATTACAAGTACAATGAATGGGAGTTCATAAAAATGAAAAATATTATCATCACACTATCACTGTTGTTCATTAGTAACATAACTTACAGTGCACCAATAACATTTAACTTTATTTTTTTAGAAGATGGCGGTACCGCAAGGACTGTTGGGCATGTTACTTATGAAGATACTTTATTGTCAAATCCTGGAGACAATTTTTTTGCATTACCCGATGCTGCCATATTAGATTTACGTGCAGTGGTAACTGGTACGGTTGGTGGCGATGGTGTTTTCACTTTGAGTGATTTTAACGGTGTTGCTTTTTCTACAGGAGGTTTGGCCTTAGATTTTTCTCGTGAATTAGTTGGACAGCCAACAGACACTAGTCCTTGGGGAACTATTTTTGGGGGCGACAAAACAACTTACCAAGGACAAGGCGGGCCAGGAGGCCATGATTTTAATTTATTTGGCAATGCTCAATTACCACCCAGCAAAAACACCAACACACCAAAAGGGCCAATTGCATCACCCCCTATTGGAGTTGCGCCGTATGTTTTAGGAGCTTTTTCTGGTGAAGAAATGGCTCTAGTCAGCTTTTCTGCACATATTCCAGTCGTTGTTCCTACTCTAAGCAATTCTTCATTGATACTAGTTACTTTAATGTTGGTGCTATTTGGTTTTTACAACATTAGAAGACTCAAATCAAGCTAACAAGTTTTTTAAGTTTACTGAGCCACTCTTCATCTTAACTAGTGCTTGACCGAGAAAGAATATTCTACTGCGGAAAAGCTGGATTTTGTCAAAATTTCCCCTTATCCTCGTCAAATAGCCAGCTATTCTCCTCAAATAATGAGAAATTATTGACTAAAACCAGACTTTCCCTCGCTACGAATACTTTCTCGGTCAAGCACTAACTAGGAAGCTTGTCCGAGAATAGCAAACCGTAGCGAAGGAAAGCTGAATTGAGGGCTGTTTTACGATGATTTATGCGTATCATCCATGATACTTACCGCTTCGCGGCTTACGTGAAAATACTTTCCAGAAGTATTTTTGAGGCGAATAGCACGGCTATTTAACGAGAATCAGCGGAAAAGAGCACCAATTTCAGCTTTTCCGCAGTAGATTACTTCTTTCTCGGTCAGGCACTAATTATTTGCGGATTATCTCACAAACAATTTTATAAGGATATTGCGATGGTTTCTTTGGTTGTTCCACTGACAATGGTCTTTTCTATGGCATTTGTTTTAACCATGATTGTTAACGTTTGAGGTTTAACGCTTCTTTTTGCCTGAAGTTTTAAGTTTAAACTTTTTGCCGACCAGTTTCGAGTCCTTACTTTTTCGAGAAGGCTTAGAAGCATTAGTATTATTGGTGCTGGTGTTAGCTTTACGTGAAGGATTCTTGTCTTTTTTGACCTGGTGAATCTGTGCGTTTTTAGCGATCAACATCTCTCTATCACTGACTTCATAACCACGTCGCCTTATGCGTTTAATTTTCCCACCAATTACTTTTTCAATGCGTGCAACCGCCCGTTCTTCTTCACGACTAACAAATGAAATGGCATGACCTGACTGCCCTGCTCTGCCTGTGCGCCCAATTCTGTGTACGTAATCTTCAGGCAAATAAGGCAAGTTATAATTTAATACAAAGTCCAATCCTTGAATGTCCAAACCTCTTGCTGCCACCTCGGTTGCAACCAACACCTGTATTTTTGCAGATTTAAAATCAGCCAAAGCACGTCTGCGCGCACCTTGGGATTTATCACCGTGACAAAGCGCTGCTTGGATTTTGTTCTGTTTTAATGTAGCCAGCAAATCATCGGCCTGTCTTTTGGTACTGGTAAAGACCAGTATTTGGTACCAGTTGTATTGCCCTAACAAATCCATAAACAGGTCAATCTTGCGCTCTTCAATCACTGGATACATGACATGTTCAACGGTATCGGCGGTGGTGTTTCTTTTATCAACTCGGATTTCTTGGTGTCTGGTTAATATTTTGTGCGACAACTCATTCATGGCCGGTGTGGTGGTGGCTGAAAACAACAGCGTTTGTCGTTGTTTAGCAGTGTGTTCCATTATGGCAGTCACATCAGTAATAAAGCCCATATCTAACATGCGATCAGCTTCATCCAAGACCACATAATCAACATGGGACAAACTGGTATGATTGGCGTTGATGTGTTCTAGCATTCGACCGGGTGTTGAAATCACAATATCAATGCCCTGTTTTAATTTCGCGGCCTGTCCAGCTATCTTAACCCCACCGTACAATGCAATAAGCTTGAAATCTAAAAATTGTGCGTATTGACCAATAGTCATTGCCAATTGTTCTGCCAGTTCACGGGTCGGTGTTAAAATTAAAGCCGTTGGATTGCCTTGGGCATGAGTATTGGGAGCATCCAACATTCTTTGCAACATGGGCAAAGCAAAAGCAGCGGTTTTACCGGTGCCAGTTTGGGCATTTACCATTAAGTCTTTGCCACGCCGTGCAGGTACCATTGCCTGTTCTTGAACAGGTGTTAAAGTTTTGTAACCACATTTTTCCAATGCTTTTAATATTTCTGGTGAAAAACCCAATGCTGCAAATTTCATGATGGTACCTTATTATTCTTGACTTCAAATTAAATGATGGCGCAATATACAGCATTATAGGACTTTGTGTATAAATTTTGTGATAAACTAACCCATTATTAACATATTTAAGGGTTAAATCATGAGAGGTAGTTCAATGTTCTGGATAATTGTAGCTGGTGCTGTTGCTATTGGTATATGGCTTGTTTCTTTGTACAACAAGATGGTCAAACGCAAAAACCATGTAGAAGATGGCTGGAGTGGTATTGATGTACAGTTAAAAAGACGCCACAATTTAATCCCTAATTTGGTTGAAACAGTCAAAAAATATGCGTCCCACGAAAAAGACATCATGAAAACTGTAACTAAGCTGCGCAACATGTCTAAAAATGCAACCGACAACTCTGCCAATCAAGAACAATTGATCAGTAATGCCCTGAGTGGTTTAATGATACAGATTGAAGCTTATCCTGATTTAAAGGCCGATGCCAACTTCCGTGACCTACAGAAACAATTGGTCGATATAGAAGACCAGATTCAGTATGCTAGGCGCTATTTCAATGGTGCAGTTAGAGAATACAACACTTTATTACAGTCTTTTCCTGCCTTGCTTATCGCACAAAAATTTGGTTTTAAAGAGGCTGAGTTTTTTGAGCTAGAGGACAATGATGTCGCCAGGGAAGTTCCTAAAGTTGATTTATGATTAAACCAATAAAGAGGTTATTGCTTTTATTGTTTGTATTCTCATGCAATATCAGCACTGCAGGTGAAAAAATATTGGATTTTAATTCCAAAATTAATATCCTCAATAACGGTGATATTCTGGTATTAGAAACCATTAAAATCAATGTAGAAAATCGTCGAATTCGTCATGGAATATACCGCGACAGCCCTACTGTTTATTTCGGTGCTTTTTTGTCCAATCAAAAATTCAATTTAACTATTATTGATGTCAAGCTAGATGGGAATAAAGTCGATTTTATCAAAGAAAGATTACTCAATGGCATTAGAATAAGAATCGGCTCGAAGAATTATTATGTGAGCAAGGGCATACATACTTATTCCATCGAATATATCGCCGAACAACAGGCCAAATCTTTTGATGACAGTGAAGGTCTGTATTGGAATGTGACCGGACCAGGCTGGATCTTCCCCATAGAAAAGGCCAGTGTGGATATTTATTTGCCTGATCATCAACAATTCAGTTTCTTGACCAATAAAGCATGGACCGGCAAACAAGGCAGTACCAGTCAAAACTTTACCAGCAAAACAAACAACAACTCAATTCATTTTGAAACAACCAGAGGTCTAAGTAGCTATGAAGGTCTGACCATCCAAACTACTTGGTCCAAAGGTGCTATTACCAGCCCTAAAAGTCAAACATGGCAATTTATCAAAAGCAATGTGTTTTGGTTGCTGTCTATTATTATGTTACTACTTTATCCCTTGTATTTTTACAACACTTGGAAAAAAGCGGGGATAGATCCACCCAAAGACCCTGTATTTGCAATCTTTGAACCACCCAACAACATATCCCCTGCTGCCATGCGTTTTGTGCGTGAAAAATACCACGATAGCAAAGGATTTTCTATTGCCATTATGAGTTTAGCAGCAAAAAATTACATCTCCATTGAACAATCATCCAAGAAGAAATTCATCCTAACCAAACAAAATAAGAAAAGTGAATCAACTTTATCTAAAGGAGAAAAAGCGATCTTCGGTTATCTATTTGATAAACAGAAAACGGTTGTTATCAGTGATGAATACAATTCTCGCATCAAAGCAGCCATGGGACTGCTAGAACTCACTATCACCAATGAACACCAAGAGGCTTTTTATAAGGACAATGGCAAAATTTGGATGATAGGTGTTGCCATTAGCCTTGTTGTTTTGTCTTTCACTTGGATTCATTTTTTTAATTGGTCTTCTTATGCAGCTCCCTATTTAATATTTTCAGCTGTCACTATTGTTGTATCATCAGTGATTATTAGTTTTGCAAAAAAACCATCTCAAAAAATATTGGCAGCGATTGTTCCTTCTGGCGTTTTAATTATCACCTTAATGTCTGAATCTGAAAAGGTTTACATCGCATACCTAGTAATAACCATTTTAATCATTCTTACCAATGCACTGTTTTTTCACTTAATACAAGCGCCAACAGTTTTTGGACAAAATTTACTGGGCAAGATTGAAGGGTTTAGAATGTACTTGAATACTGCTGAACAAGATAGACTAGACTTAATGCATCCCCCGGAAATGACACCTAAATTATTTGAAAAATATTTACCTTATGCATTGGCATTAGATGTGGAAAACCGCTGGTCAGAACAATTCAACAAGGCCATGCAAGCGCAAGGCAAAAACATGAACGGCTATCAACCCAACTGGTACGTGGGCAACAATTATTCAAGATTTAATTTTGCCACTACAGCCTCTTCTATTGGTACCGGTTTAGCCAGTTCAACAATCGCCGCCGCAACTCCTCCTGCACCATCAGGTGGCAGTGGTGGATTTGGCGGCGGCGGGTTTTCTGGAGGTGGTGGCGGTGGCGGAGGTGGCGGAGGTTGGTAAATTAACGAGGAACTTGGGCAAGGAACTATTGACAAAAATTTTAAATAAATCCCTTTGTTTTTTAAAAAACCACAAATATGATTAAAAAAGTCATTATTCACTTGTTTATAAGTAGTCGCTTACGTTAAAATCGCCGGCTCGTTGGGATAGACCAATGTTGGACAGGCCAATGTTTTATTGTGCCTGTAAATAAATTTATAGAGGAAATCATGGTAACAATTAGATTATCACGTCATGGCGCTAAAAGAGCACCTTTTTATCACGTTGTAGCTACGGATAAACGTATGCCTCGTGACGGACGTAACTTAGAAAGATTGGGATTTTTTAATCCTGTGGCACGTGGACAAGAAGAAAGACTGAGATTAAACATTGAAGGTATTGATGCTTGGGTTGCTAAAGGCGCTCAATTATCTGACCGTGTTAAAGCCTTGATAAAAGAAGCCAGCAAAGCAAAAGCTGCTGCTTAAACAGCACGAAACAGCATCATGAACAAGGACAGCCGGATATTAATTGGACAAGTATCTGGCTGTTTTGGTGTAAAAGGATGGTTGAAGATTTTTTCTTACAGCGATCCCAGAGAAAACATTACAACCTATAAAAGTTGGATCATTGATGGCAAACTATTTGAATCAATTCAGTCTAAAAAGAACGGCAAACTTGTTGTCGCCAAACTAGAAGGCGTTGATGACAAAGAAACCGCGCAAACTTTTATAGGAAAGAAAATAGAAATAGAACCGCAACAACTCGCGAACCTAGATAATGGACAGTTTTATTGGCGAGATTTAGTGGGTTTAAATGTTTCAAATGTTGATGGCATTGCATTTGGTCAAATCAAAAGCATGCTTGACACAGGCGCCAATGACGTTATGGTAGTTAAAGACGTTGGAGGTGGCGACGGTGATAGAGATGACAATAGAGAAAGATTGATACCTTTTATAATAGGAAACACTGTTATAAAAGTGGATATCAAGCAACAAACTCTATTGGTAAACTGGCACGAGGATGACTGATGAAATCGGTTATCAAGTTTACCGTTATAACCATCTTTCCAGAAATGGTGTCAGATGTATTAAGTTATGGGGTCATTGGTAAAGCACTCGATAAAGGTTTGATTGAATTAACAACAATTAACCCAAGAGACTTTAGTAAAGACAAACATAACCGAGTAGATGACCGACCTTTTGGAGGCGGAGCTGGCATGGTTATGATGTATGATCCATTGGCAGCCACTGTTGAACATTTAAAACAACAGGACAAAAATTTAACATTAAGTTTTCTTAGCCCTCAGGGCAAGCAACTTAATCAAAGCACAGTAAACCAGCTGGCAAAAGAGCCACATATTGTTTTATTGTGTGGTCGTTACGAAGGCATCGACCAAAGATTTATAGACAAATACGTCGATAATGAAATATCCTTGGGAGATTTTGTTATCAGCGGTGGAGAACTGGCAGCAGCAACCATCATTGATGCCGTTGCTAGACAGATACCCTGTGTATTAGGAGATGAAGACTCAGCAAAAACTGATTCATTTATGACCAATACATTAGGTGCTCCACAATATACAAGGTCAGAAACGTTAAAAACAAAAGGTGTTCCAGAAGTATTACTCTCTGGCAATCACGCGAAAATCGCCGGATGGCGAGAAGCGCAAGCATTGAAAACCACCCAACAAAAGCGTCCTGACTTGTTAAGGAACAAACCTGAATAATTCATCCGTGGGTTATTAGGATATTAGGATAAAACTAAAGTTGATACATCGATGTATCAAACAAATAACGGGTAGTTTTCTCAATACCCTATAAACGGCAGAACCTCTGATTAATCGTTCAGACTTAATTTTAAATCTGAATTTGTAGAATGAATGTCCTGTATTGTTAAACCTTATTGAACAATCGTAGATATCGATAACAATAAGAAAATAGGTAAATCGCAATGAGTGATATTATAAAACAGCTTGAAGCTGAACAAATGGGCAAAGAAATCCCTACGTTCAACCCAGGCGACACCGTAATTGTTGGTGTAAAAGTAACAGAAGGCAAAAGAGAACGTGTTCAAAATTTTGAAGGCGTGGTTATTGCTAAGAAAAATCGCGGTGTAAACTCTGCATTCACAGTACGTAAGATTTCTTACGGTGAAGGCGTAGAACGTGTATTTCAAACTTATAGCCCTATGATTGCTAACATCGAAGTCAAGAGACGTGGCGATGTTAGACGCGCTAAACTCTACTACTTACGTGGTCTAGAAGGACGTGCTGCAAGAATCAAAGAAAAATTAGCAACCAAGAAAACCAAGGCTTCAAAAAGCCCTAAAGGGGGAGCATAATCATGGCTAGAGTATGTCAAGTAACAGGAAAAAGACCCGTAACAGGTAATAACGTTCCTCACTCATTGAAAAGAACAAAACGCCGTTTTCTACCAAACTTACACAATCACAAGTTTTGGGTTGAAAGTGAAAACCGTTTTGTTAAGTTGCGCCTTACTTCTAAAGGTATGCGTATTATCGATAAAAAAGGCATTGATGCAGTACTTGCTGATTTGCGTAAAAAAGGTTTAAAGGTGTAAATCATGCGTGAAAAAATCAAACTAGTATCAACCGCTCCACATCCTACCAAAACTGGTAGAACAACTGGACATTATTACACAACAACGAAAAACAAGAAAACAACTCCGGACAAACTAAAATTTATGAAGTATGACCCTGTTGTTCGCAAACACGTTGAATACAAAGAATACAAGATCAAGTAATCTTTAATAATGCAACAAATAAAAACCCGCGATTTAAACTAAATCTGCGGGTTTTTTTATTTCTGAGAGCATAGAATAAATGTGCTACTACCCATAACAAGGCTTGTGTTTTTAGTGTATTCCAACCCATTGACGATGAACCCTAGATACTCTATGAAAATACAATCTTGGAATCAAAAACAGTTATTGCACAGCGGCACAGCGTACACGGCGAAAGATCAAAAGCAATTGTCCGCAGATGAAGGCAAATGACGCAGATGAAAAAGCCGTAGGTTTGATTCCACACAATTGTATGATACAAGTTTATAAATTTTCATCAAATTATGAATAAGTCACAGCACCCCTTACTTCATTATTTTGAGCTTTTTGAAAATACAAAACATTCGGAATCGGGGCTTTAGCCCTGTATTATTATTGAGTTAAGCACGACTAAAGTCGCGGTTTCGGTAGTACATCGTTTCATGTGTAAATCGTTATATTAGAGAATTACGGTAGGTTGGTGCTGAGGTACGAAGCCCAACAACAGCCTATCGACAAACTATTAAAAAAACATTGGCTTAGACAAAATTCTCCACACTCTAATTCACCCTCAACCCAAACACCGCAATGTTGGACTTCGCTTCCCTCTGCACTAACCTACATTTTAAACCCAAAACAATGACATCCATATTATTTACTGCAACCGTATACCCCCAATAACCGAACACGGTTGTAGGGGCGGCGATTTATCGCGTCCAATCTTTCATGTGAATCAATATGCCAGACATAGACGCGATAAATCGCCGTCTCTACAGTAATGTACAAATTATTATTGAATATCTATTGAGTTAAACAGTATTTCAGTAAATTCACGGGCATCAGATGAGTCCAAATGAGAACTGTCAGGCAAATCGAATTTTTCCAATCCAGCAACATCCTTAAAATGAAGGGTTTCCAGTGTCTTTTCATAAGCAATTTTATCCCAATATTCAGTTCTTGGATAATACTGTTCATCTAATTGCCAATGCCCTTTGTCGGTAGGAAACCTTACCAAAACAACCCGACCACCACGTTGTTTGATTAATCTCGAATAATCAACCAGCAATTGTATATTTTCTTCCCATTCTCTTGCTGTTGTTGGTGGATCATTTATATAGTTTTCTTGTTTTTGAGCAACAAAATGTTTTATCAATACGGCTACATTTGTTTTGGAATAGTCTGTAGTTATTGACTGATCAAGATTCGCGGAGGTATAAAAAACATCAGGAAATCTCTTGTGCTGAGAAAAATGTTTTACTATTTGCTCAAGACTCAATGATGGATGAAGAAAACGCATGTGATACTGTAAGTACGCAATTAAATAGGCATCAAGAGATTTATACAAAGTAGAATCATATTTATAATAATGATTGCGATCTCTTTGCATCTCAAGGTATTTTGATTCTAAAACTTGTGCATTCAAGGATACAATCGTAACTCCTGTGTAATCTTCGTCTTCGGCTAATGCTTTAAGCGTTGCCATTGGATACTGCCCATTGATGCTTAACTGTGTTACATTATAATTGTTATATCTATCTTGGAGATAGGGAATATCTATATCAATTTGGCTGCGCGATGCACCTAAAATTACAATTTGTTTTTCACTGTATATATGACTGCGATACCAAGACCATAAGTTTTCATTACTTTCAATCGATGCAATGAAATCGTTTTTCTTTAAATAAAACTCATATGATCCGAGGCTAGCCAAACATAAAATTAGAATTATTATCCAAGTCACTAACCATGACCTGTTTTTCTTGTTAGAACTGGAAGTAGATAAAAGCATCCGAATCTCCAGAAGATATAAATATTAAAATAAGACATATCGATAAAAAAACAGCTCTAATAATAACCGGCATGTTTGTTAAAGCTTTATCAATCGGTGTGTTTTTATACAACCATTGAAATACAAATAACAATACAAATGAAGCACTTACTATTTGTGTCCATAAATTCCATTGGATTATCTGCTCAGCATTATCACTACTGGCAAACATCCCTGATATGACACTCAGTGCTTGTGACATATTGTCAGCACGGAATACAACAAAAGCAATCATGGCAAAATAAAATGTGACGAGCATAAGTACAATTTGAACCAGTACTGAATTAAATATTTTTACGGAAGAAAACAATGATTTCAACCACCTTTCAACAATCAAATACAGCCCGTGTAAGCCACCCCAAATAACAAATGTCCAAGCTGCTCCATGCCATAGGCCTCCTAACAACATAGTAATCATTAAATTTTTAAAAGTATTAAACGACCCAAATCTATTGCCTCCTAATGGAATATAAAGGTAGTCTCTTAACCAAGAAGACAATGATATGTGCCACCGTTGCCAAAAATCAGTAAACCCAACTGCAGAGAATGGAGAGTTAAAATTATAAGGCAAAGTAAAACCTAAACACAGTGCAATACCAATAGCGCACAATGAATAACCTGCGAAATCACAAAATATTTGACCGTAAAAGAATAAGCCTGCAAGCCATGATGAAAGAATATCAGCTTGAACACCATCTATAAAAACCCTATTAACAAATGGCGAAAAAAAAGCATCTGCTAGGACTGTTTTGGCAAATATACCAACAATAAACAAACTTAAACCGGTAGAAAAGGTGCTAAAGTTTATTCTATTTTGTTTGTATAATTGTGGTAGAAAAATCCTTGCCCTAACTATTGGTCCTGCTACCAATTGAGGAAAAAAACTAACAAACAAGGCATAGTCTATAAAACCATGGTGTGGCTTTATCTTCTTAAAATATACATCTAAGGTATAAGACAATGTTTGAAATGTATAGAATGAAATGCCCATCGGCAAGATAAAACCTGGGTCCTGGAGCTTTATGTCGACTCCTATCCCCGTCATAAGTGCTGTAAAATTATCAGCCAAGAACCCGCTATACTTGAAGACTGACAACAAACCTAAATTAAACAACAAACTAAGCCACAACCAATATTTGCGGCTTTTTTCTGTACAACTACTATAAATCTTCTTAGCTAGATTCCAATCCACAAATGTTGAAAGGAATAGTAAAATTACAAAAGGAGGATTCCATGCAGCATAAAATATATAACTGGCGAGCAATAAATGTCCTTTTTTAAAACCCCAAGAAAACTTAGAGTAGTGAACTAGCAAAACAAATAAGAAAAAACCAATAAATGTGACTGAATTAAATAACATAGAATGTTATACGATTAAATTTTCTGGCTGGTGAGTGTTTCCCCAATGAAAACTACAAATAAATATTCATTATAATGCCCGTAGGGATAAGCATATAATTTAGTGTTGTTTTTATTCTTAAAATATTTGTTAGGTTTCATAACGTGTTAATCCAAGCTCATCTTGTTAGAAAAACTCAATCTTAACAATTTGTGCTTAAATTCACTAGGAATTTATTTAAAGGTTTCAGGCTTTATCCTATCGGGCTATGCTAAGACACTAAATGGCACTTTTACCGACAACTCACTTACCATGATTCAAGCCATTGAGAAAGCATGTAGTGCAAAAAACTTCTTCAGGATTGTTCACACAGTAGACACATTTTTTCAACGGTATGTTTTTTTTTGCACAACTTTTCTTCCATATATATTTAACGAACTATTGTTGAGTTCTAACCCATTATATTAACCCTGCGGTATAAGAATGAAGAATATGAGAAATATAGATTAGAAATCAATACAACCTTCTAGCTAATCAGTGGGTTAACCACTGGTTTTTTACGGAAAAAACAGCAGTGCAGGCACTAAATATTCAATATTTTTGTTAGCTCCAGACTTGTTTTCCAGTCTAATCCGCAAACATAGCGTGGGATTTTCCACAAACAGGTGTTTTGTGTTACAGGTTTAGCCCCACAAGTAAATGCCGCCAATATTTCATTTTGCTCGATTGGAAGATACTCCTGTGTTAGGTAATCGTTATAATGACCATAAGGGTATGCAAATAAAGTGGTTGTTTTATTTAAAATTCTTGAATTTATATAGCTAGAAGCTTCCTTAATTTGCGCATTAGCATCTGATAAGTTGTCAACTTTTGTGAAATCTCCTTTTGCATTATTTTGCTGTTTCACTGTAAATAACGTTGTATGCAAATGATCCCAAGAATGGTTTTCAATGCTCAATAAACCCGAATCTTCTGCTTCTTGCCACCATTGATCACCCCAAATTTCGAACCCAGCTGTGCAAGTGTTAACTAAATCCGCTCTGGCCTTATCTGAAGCGATGACAAATGAGGTTGCATGGATTTTTCCGTCATAAGTTTTCATGCTAGAATAAAAAGATTGTTGATGCCCATGAGTAGGATGTTGCCAATCATAATAATCAAGTTCACAACCATCGTCAAAAGTTAGTGCCACATATTTTTCACCCGACCCTAATGGGTCTAAGGATTTTTTGCCTTTTAACCATGCAACCAAGTCATGTGTAGAGATTATTTCAACACCCCATTCTTTAAATAACTTCAAGTCATTTCTAAATGCGACAAGGTCATTGGTTTGATAAGTGTTGCCAAAAATATTGGTAGAATGATAAGTTAGGACGAAAACCTGCATTTTCAATAACCGTAAAGCTGCATTAATTCCGATAACTCTTGGTTCACCGTGTCTATTTCATTACCATTAAGTATTTCAAGGTAAGAGTCCTTAGCTGGATTCACATGATTATATTGGTCAGTTGAAACCATTTTAGGTTCACCTAAAAAATCTAAAATGCTTGATATTTCACTTATAGGATTATTGGTTAGGTCTTCGTACTTAAATTCGTATAATTTGTCGTTAAATAATGGTTTTAATGTATTAATAATGAGAATTGATTCTTTCCAAAAGTTAATAGCCCCCGTCAAATTTTGAGCAGCCAACACTTTTCCTTGTTTCAAACTTGCTACTACATTAAGAGGGTTTCTCACTATGTGAATAATTTTTGCTTTTGGAAAATAAGCTTTTATCAAAGGCAAACCGTAAACATTTTGTGGGGTTTTATCAAAACACCTGCTTGAAGTATTGTTTTGGGCTTCTTTAAATAATTTCATGTATCTCAACATGAAGTCAGCCCTATCTATTGAAGTCTCAAGGATTTTCAAAAAATTCGACTCATCAACACCATCCATTTTACGGTGAGAAATCAACGTATCGGAAAATTTATTTACATGAAGATATTCACTTGAATGAAAAGGCTCTCCCCATCGAAACATGTGTGTTTCTTCAGGGCAAATTAAATGGGGGTGCAATTTCAACAAGTTGCGTAGTAGCGTTGTCCCCGAGCGAACGCTACCAAGAATAAAAAAGATTTCTTTACTGTTCAACTTCGCCCCATAAATCGACATTGTTACCCCATAGCCCAATCAGAAATCTCCGATACAGTACTGCAACAGGAATATCCCCAAGTGAATCTATATAATCCATCATCTCTTTTGGGTGAATTGCATTGTAGGTAACATCCATAGCGTATTCGAATAATTTTGAAAAAGTAGTCGAGTAAACAAAATCACTTTCATGCTTTGTCAAATAATCCTTATTTAATTGTTTGAATTCTTCGTCACCTCCTTTACAAGCAACGATTTGATTCCAAACTGAATCACTATATCTACCCAAAATATCAAACCCTGATTTTTTTACATACAAAGCAAATTCATCGGGCGAACAAAACTGATTTCTTGTCACATCTTTGCGTTGAGAATGTTCTGAAATAAACCAATTGTCCGCTTCATATTGCCATCTTTTCCAGCCTATATCATGAGCCAAATTCCATGTTTCAACATACAGTATTCCAGAAGGCTTAAGTACCCTATACAATTCTCGCAGATAATTGTATAAATCTTCTTTATCCAAATGGCAAAACACTGCTACGCTATACGCTTTATCAATACTATTATCAGGTATACAGACCAAATCATTCCTAGTTAAGGCATGGAATTCTACATTGTCGAAGGAAAACAGTCTTTCTTTTGCTACCTCTAACATATTCTCTGATATATCCACTCCAATCCATTTTTTACAATGTGGCGCAAGTAATTTACCAATGCGGGCAACTCCGCAACCCATTTCTAAAACAATGTCCTCAGCACCAATATCCAATGCCACTTGCATCTGCTTTGCCGTCCATTTACCGTTGCTAATCAAGGTTGCTTCGTCGGTACTGCCATCAACAGCAATGGCCCCGGACTTAAGTGAACTTACTCTGTCATTCCACTTATCTTTGTAATTGTTGCGATCCATATTATTGGTATTTATAGAAAAAATTCAGATTAACAGATTAAATCTACAGATACAAATAAATGTTGATTTTTTAAGCGTTAATACACTGTATACAAGCGACTATTTTATACTGTCTATTTAAAGCTGAATCAGTTAAAATGTAGCAATGAAAATATCTATACAATCAACCTCCAACAACTTAATTAGTTGTGAACTACAAGTCAACTCCCCTATTCTTTTTGATTTGGACTTCCAATTAGATTTGTTCAATGGAGACCAGCAGCAATCTTTTCATATTCGACAAAAAGGTTGGGATGTTTCGTGGTTATTAAAAGGAACTTATCAGTTATCAATAAACCTAAATGAATCTGAAATTCAACCCAATGATTATACCGTTAGAATTGTAGCTATGGACAATGCCAACACAACACCAAGGGTTCTTGATGAATCCACCAGTGAATTCATTCTTGAAAATACGCGCAAAGTTCTTTCACCGAGTATCCACTGGGATATAAGTTCAACAAATTTTGATGTCAATAAGTTCAGTTGGAAAAAAGGCCACAGCGATTGGTTTTATCGTCATTTCGACCATGCTTCAAGAGTCATCAAAGATTTAATGTTTGCCAGCTCAAATGCATTAAAAGGAAAAGTTTTAGATGTGGGCTGTGGCGATGGGATTACCGATTTGGGCTTATATTTAAGAACTCAACCAGAACTTTTGGTTGGCATTGATCCATTTGAAGGATTCAAAAACCTAAACAAATTCTGCAATGAAAACAACTTACCAAATTCTTTGATAAATCATGACAATTTGATATTTTCAAATGCCAGTGGCAATAACATTCCTTATAAAGACAATTACTTTGATGTTGTTTTGTCTTGGGGCTCACTAGAGCATATTGCGGGTGGCTATAAAAAAACCCTAGAGGAAATCACCAGAGTGTTAAAACCAGGTGGCATTTTGTTTGCACATCCAGGTTTGTTTTATGGAGAATACGGCAATCATTTGGGCGAATTTTTCGATGACCCATTTATCCATTTGAAAATACCACATAAAGAATTGAAAATGAAATTATTGCAATCCGAAGCCAATTATATGGATCGTTCAGGCCAAACTTTTCCACCTGAAGATTACTGGCAATTGTATACAGAATTAACCCCAATCACCGTGAGCTCATTAGAAAAGGAACTAAGGAATCTAGGCTATGAACC
>CAZLZZ010000049.1:0-19502 GCA_964564165.1 uncultured Alcanivoracaceae bacterium
AAAAATGGATTTTTGTGCAGCTTGTTGTTTTTTATAGCTGGCTGTCCTTTGTATTGCTTTAGTAATAGTCGCACCAATAGTATGCAATGAAGTAACAATATTCAATGGAAATACAGGAGTATTTGTGCTTGTGTAGAAAACATTGTTGTTTTTCAGGTATTTAACCGTTGCACCAATCACCTCAATACGGAAAATATCAGATGCAACAAAACTGCCACTTTGCCATTTATTCGAGCCTGATTCATAAACCATATATTGATTACCGCCAGTCATATAAATAGCGAAATCTATATCGGTGTAACTTTGAGAACTATCACCATTACTCAGGCCAATCATGGTTGAAGTATTGATCCCTTTTTTAAATTCAAGATAACCATCTCCATATAGTGTTTCAGTAGAAATTGCCCCACCATCCCATCCAGTTGTTCCTGTTTTGGTGATGCTGGTTTCTGTGGCAGTAACATTAACCTTATTAATCCAGTTAATACCACTAGGAGTTGGAGGAGTTGTTGTCGTTTCATTGACTACCACGCTATAGGTTAAGTTTTCACTGGGTGTGCCTGATAGGCGAGTTAAGACAATTCTGTTAAATAAACAAGGGATAAATATACCATTATTAACTGTGTTATTTTTTACCACAAATTCCATGGTTTTATCTCCTGTAACAGGATCAACAATTATTGAGTTTATTGGGCTTTCAGTAAATTGATAAATGTCGAATCTGTCTATCGGTTCAAACGGGTCTGATGTATCAATAAACCCTCCTGCACATACAAGACTCATCCCAACATTCAAGCCATTGACCATATTTGATACTGTTACAGTCAGAACAGTCCCATCAACAAACCCTGAACCATTTGGGTTACTTGGTTGAATTACGGATATCTGAAGTGTATCAATATCGGTATTCGGATTATAAACGGCGGGACTATGAAAGTTATGATTGTGCTGTATAACCCCAATTTCAGTATTTGTAGTGACTAATTCACTTAATTGATTACCTGAATCAACGCCTGGAAAACTACCATTGTCATAATCATAGATATCGGCATAACGATGAGCAGTCACTGTGAATTGTGAACTTAACAATCCTGAATTTGCATCATTAAATTGCAAAAGCTTAAATTCAACGCCATTTTCAGGAATAAGCTCAGGAATAATTTCATCAGTATTAATTGAACCGCTACACACCTCGCCGTTTAATTGACATGGGATTTGATAAAGATGTTGCCAACTCCCTTTAGATGCCCCAATGACTTTATAAAACACAGAGGGTGATGCCCACCGTACGTTCGACCAAGATAATTGTGTACCACAACCTGGCGGTGTGGCTTTCGAATCTCTAAAACTTCCAGTATTTGGGTCAATCGGAGTAGGTTCTAAAGAACAGACACTGACATCATCATTGCTTAAATTTCCAGTTGGGAGTTTGGCAGAAACATTGGATGTATCCAACAATATTTTCCTTTGATCCGAGGGGTAAAGTTCAAATTTGGTATTGCTGGTTGTAGCGGTATATGATTTATTCCCAGAATTACCTGTAGCAAATTGACTATTAGCCATTGCATTCCACACCACTGAGGTTTCTGGAGTATCAGTGACGTTCCATGAAATGGTTATTGGGCAAGTATTGTTAGGAGAGTTGGCTAAATCAATTATGCAGAAATCTGATGATGTGAAGTTACCTGTAGGGCGGATGATATTTATATTGATGTTTTTTTCGCCACTTTCTCCACTCGAATCAATTTTTGCAGTAATTCTATGAAAACCACCGCTCAATGTTGCTTTTAATGTATCAGATGAAATGATACCACCTTGACCAATCAGTCCATCATTGCTTGATTCCCATTCGATAAGGTGATCGAAATCATTGCCACGAATTTCAATATTTCCTTGGATGTCCATTTTATTAAATGTATTAAATGTCCCTTCAAAAGGAGGGATTGTGACAAGATTAAAGGTTATATTTGGTATTGGCGATTGAATTAGCATATTACCTGTTGGTGACCACAGCCAACTTTGGATTTCATTTCCAATTCTTGAATCAAAAGATACGCCTCCTCCAAGCTCATCATCTGGGCAAAAAGAAGTAACAATACCTGTTGAGTATGTTTCGTTTTGGTTAAAAAGAGGGCCACCACTCGCACCTCCACTCACATCAATATCAAAAGTAATTGCTGGATTAAAAGTTCCACAAAAAAAATCATCAAACTCTGCCAACGCATAACCTTCGTGCATCCCAACTCTGTTTCCAGGATAACCCACTGCATTGATATATCTTGGGTTTGATGTATCAATTATTAATCCTGTATTAAAAGCAAGAGGAAATGGGACAAAACTTCTAATTGCGCCATAATCTTCAGATACCTTAGGATTTGAAGGAAAGTATGTTGTAGAATATTTAAAGTCATCAGCAATAATAGAACCAAAATAAGTGATATATCCACCAGAACCATTTGGCACCGCACCTTTATACGATACAAGAAAATCTGCAAGAACATTCCCTAAAAACAAATCATCTCTTGAGACAACATGCGCTGCTGTTAATGAGACATAATCAGAAATCTGTAAATCAGAACCTTGACCAGCAAAACCCCCTGGGAAAATAACTTCATTTCTTCCAACTCCTCCATATGGGTATGTTGGTAAAAAGTTACTATCATGAATCTTGGAATCTGGAACTCTTACCATTGTTGATTTTACTGATGCTATTGTTTCATTTTTTATTTCATTTTTTTTTACGCTTTCGATTAACTCATTTTGTTGTTTTTTCGAGTACTTGATCTCGAATATTTGAAGAGGAGATAATAATTTTACTCCATGAGAACCATAAGCTGTTGTGTAAGTTCTGTCTTCTAACAATCTCTTATCCACAGAGAAGCTTGGCTCATTCTCTTTCATGTAGTTGATTAAATTTTCAATCCCTCCATATTTCTCATAAGGGATAGCTTGTATAGCTTGATTAATTCGATGTACTTCTGCAATCCTTTTTTTTCTTTCTAGCTCTTTATCTGTATTGCCATCTCCTAAAGAAGCACTTTTTAACACTCGAGCCTGAGTAATGTTTAATAACTCATAATCATTGGGGTTGATAGGTTTATCTTTTTCTTGCGTTATTGAATTTATTTTTTCATGCTTCACAATACAGGTCAAACCTTCATCATTCGTATGTTCTGTCCAAGTATACAATGTGCCATGAATGTATTGCATATGAGTAGTTTTATTTGTTAAATCATCTTGTAATTTCTTTAATGTTGAAGGGCAAACATTTGCTAACTTTAACTCATTAACAGTTTTAAGATTATCAAGCTGATATAGTTGCAACTCATCCCATGTTAATGGTTTAAGCATAATGTATTTTTCTTGAGCAAAAAGACTTGTGGATAAAATTGAGCACATTAATAATAGAGTTTTCATATTTTTCTCGCAGGATTTAATAAATTTTAGTTTATGGCTTTAATGTTAACAGATTATTACAACGTCCTATAGATAAGTTTACTTTTTAAACCAATAGTTCAAAAAAATTCAATTTTTTATTTGGGAATACAACCGTAGAGACAAGGCATGCCTTGTCTATCCACAATCAACCCGAATTTTCAACAAAGAAAAATACAATGGACATACATCTATAAAGAAAAACATTCAAGTTAAAAATTTATTTTTTTGGTTTGGTTTTCGTTTAATATTTTAAATATTATGCAGAAATTTAGGTTTTTAAGTGGTTTTTATATTAAAGTTGTAATTTTGGCTTATTTAAAACGTAACAATCCATCACGCTAAAAAAAACGTGTCTGAAAATCTTGTTAATTATGGCTATTCTAAAGCTGGATTTAACTGAATTCCTGTTCGCCATTTTTTCTGAACTGACTGACAAAAATCCTTGAGTTGTTGTATAGTTCCAACAGCCGTATGGCCTTTGCTTTTAAACTGCTTTAACTCATCGAGCCAAGTGTCTGAATTGAGATTTAGGCGATGTAAAATATCCAGCAACTCTTTGGGTATATAACCTCGTTTATTGGCAGTAATGGCCCTTCCTGTAGCATCAACTAATGAGCAATAATCACCCAAACCAAATGGGATGTCATCCTCACCAAGCCCAAGATTTAAAAGAGTGGTTTTTTTTGATTTAATTCGTTCTTGAATGGAGGTATAGTTTGAACCCTCGGGAGTGTGAGCCATAGCAGCGCGAATAGGATTCAAATCAACATAAGCCATACAGATTAATAAAGCCTTTTCGTCCAGCAATGCTTGGCTCTTGAAGCGAGATTACCACTAAATTTGACAGGATCAAATTTGAACGTCGCAGACGGCGCGTAGCGGGATTTACATGGACGTAAATCATAAAAATGGCCTTTTACTCCATCCTCGATATTTGACTGTCTTGCTATGAACTGATTTAACAGTTGCATAAAGTCACTGATGCACATCAAACGTTTGCGGTATTCAGCCGTTTTTAGATAAACCATATTTAACTCAGGTTTTGACAAATGAGCACCTGCCAAGAACCGTGGGCAAAGTGGTATGATTCCTGAAATTGAAGACCAATTAATTAACACCCTTTTGTCATCCCATTGTTCGGTTGAGTTGACCTTCAAAACCAGATGATAATGATTACTCATGACCGCATAAGCACATACATCTATGTTAAAGACTTCAGCCAGTTGTTTTATCCGATCTACAATAAGTTGGCGACGGTGTTCAAAACATTTTCCTGAGTATTTGTCCTTGCCACATAAAAAGGCTCTGTGTAATGGCCTAATAAACTCGGACACATCTTGTGACGATATGGTAATAGGGCGTATCTTCGATGGATATCAGTTGTTTCCTTGCTACAGTCATAAATTTCTCCTTAAAAATGACTATTTTACAAAATTCCCTCTAAATTTTATGTAGGTAATATACTTTTTGTGATGTATTATAATTCCTACAAGTGTGTGTCCTGTTTATTGTGTGCTGTTTATTGCTGTTTATTCGTTTATTACTGTTTATTACTGTTTATTATTCTCTGTTTATTATTAACAAAATGTGTGTCCGTTTTTTGGGGTATAGGTCAATAGCATCACTTGCGATAGATGATTTTCTTGTGTATTACCCAAATCAGAACAAAATACCATTTAATTTTAATTTGCAGGTGTGCGATTTATCGCGTACATTTTTAGGGCTTAGAGAAGCCGCTGATTTCAAGGGTTTCGCCCGGTCGAGATTGCGCTATAATTTCGCGGTAATGGTGTTGGTCTATAACTTCTATATCATTGATGTAGGAAATAATATCATCGTGCTCAAAACCTGCTTTGTGTGCGGGGAAATCTTTATAGACTATGTAGATCATGACCCCTTTTTGTGGTTGTGTAACCCATGCTCGATAAAACATCTGAGGAGTATACAAATACACGCCTAGCCAGCCACGAAAAACTTTTCCGTTTTTTAATAATTGTTGCATGATCAATTTAGGAATATTGGGACACCCATTAAACTAATTTTGAATTCAGACCGTGAATCACTGCTCTTTCCAAGGCTCGGGACAATGACAAGTGAGTATTGGTTTACTCTTTCGCTGTGTTCGCCGTGTCGCTGTGTGATAATTGTTTTTATTTTCAATAAAAACGGCAAAAGCAAGGACACTCATATTGCTCATTGCTAATCCGCACATTGAATAACTAAAAGGCTATTGTAGGGGCGGCGATTTATCGCGTCCAATATTTCATGTGAATTAATACGCCAGATATAGACGCGATAAATCGTCGTCTCTACAGTTGAGCTTGGTGTAAAAATACTGGTATAAAATACTAGGAGCTTGTCCGAGAATAGAAAACCTACTGCAGAAAACCTGTTGTGGTGCTCTTTTCCGCTGATTCTCGTTAAATAGCCCTGCTATTCTCCTCAAATCAACGAAAAACAGCCCTCAATTCAGCTTTCCTTCGCTACGGTTTCTATTCTCGGACTAGCTCCTAGGACGTATTGTTTTAATCTTTCGTTGTGTTCGCTACGCCGATGTGTCGCTGTGCGATAATTATTTTTATTTTTAATAAAAGGCGGGGCTAAACAGAGATTATGTACTTACAAAGTTATGAACACCTCAATTAATAGAGGTGAGCTTAACTTTTAACCGACTCTTTAATTTCTGTTCTTCCTTGCTCTCAATAGTAAACCTAAGTCTTCGCCGACATCTTTGGGTTCAAAGTCTTTGGGGTAGGACATCATTAAAAACCCTTCAGGGGACAATAAATACAAGCCCTTACCATTGCCCAGTGATTGATTTGATAAACTTGTTAAAACCTTGTTGATTTCGTCTGATTCCAAATAGGTTTGTTTTTCAATAGAATCGAATCCAGCAGGTATTTCAAAGTTACTGTTTTCAGGATGCAAAACCAATAGCTTGACTTGTTTCATTTTATGTCCACGAGTCAATCTGATGCGATAAATGGTATCCAACATTTGCATACAGTCATTGTCACAAGCTCCTGTATGGTGATAGATAACGGTCCAAAATTCTTCATAAGGCTTTAAACTTTTTTTGTCAGTTATTTTTATCGGGGGTTGAATAAAGTCGCCGTGATTTTTGAATGATTCAGGTGAGTAATCACTGAGCTTGGAGTTCATCACAATTGCAACTATAACCGGTGCTAAAAAAAGAACCGCCAAAGCAATGATAGATAATTTGTTTTTTAATTGAGCTTGCATGTATAAAAACCTCTATAAGAACCAATAATCTGAAAGGTTGCAGATTTTAACACACAGAAGTCGCAGTAGAAAGTAAAAAGGCCACATTAGAATGCGGCCTTTTTGTCATGGCTTTGATTGCGGAAGTTGGATAGGGAATCGGGGGACCGCAATCAAAACTACTGAATCAATTATACCGAGCGATTTTTCACAAACTGTGATGATTGTCACAAAAAAGGATATAGCTAAATTTAATTTATAAAACTGGTTATTATTTGATTTTATTTGCTCTAATTTTGGAAGCAAACATTATTATTATGAATAATACACCTCCGGTTAATGCCACAGAAAATGGAACAGTAGTTGTGGTTCTTAAATAACCCACAGAGACAAATAAACCTAAAATCCCTATTGTTAGGGTTGCGATAACAATGCTTTGTTTGGTTTTTCTTGATTTTAATAAAAATATCGCTAACCAAATCAAAATAACACTGACAATACTAAGCAATAGACCCATTAGATTTCCTGATTCCGATGCATAACGAATTTCAAATCCCGCTAAAGTATCAGATTTATTGGCATACAATTTTTCAAAAGAGTAATGGATACCTTGCTTGGGAACCTGCATGTTCAACAAACTGCCTACTGGTATTTTTGTCAGTGAATCTAGTGATGTTAGCTGGTCAGGATTATCATTAACCAGACGTCCTTTAATCACCGATGTCATATTGGATTTTATTTCTTGGTAATTAGGCCCAATTGGTAAGAATACATCCCAAAAACTGTGGGTAACCACCATGTCTGGCAATGGCAGTTGGCTACTAATTGAACCCAGGAGTCCCATCTTAGCAATCGGCGTTGCGTACACCACTACTACGGGAAAACCCGTTACTGAATTTAACATTTTTATCAAAATAGCTGATTTTCCACTGTCATTGGCCAGTGCTGGTTTTTCTGCCTTGCCATCGACAAAAACCGACCACACTTCAGAATCTTCGGGTAGGTTTAATCTCAAGAATTGTCGGCGACTATTGCGTACTCTGAATGTTGCAGTGGTTACTGACAAGCCATCGTTGGTAATCAAGGTTTGGTAGTTTGCCGTTTCAATTGCTGCAACTTGCACATCTAGTTCCTGGTGCCTTGTCATACTGAGTTTTAATTCATGCGGTGTTTCGGTATTGACATATTTGAATGCCAATAAAATGGGATTGGTGGTTTTTAGTACCAATTGTTGCGGTAACTCATTTATTTCTAAAGAAGACAGTTGATTGGCAAGAGCGGTTTGCACTTCAACCGCGGTCAAGGCTTCTACGGCTATTCTTCCGTGTTGTACTTCGGTGCCGCTTACCTGTATGCTTGGAATGGTTAACTCTGAGATATTTTCGCCCAATATTTTTTCATAATTGACTTCAATACGAAATTGTCCGGTCATCTCTTGCGTAAATTCTATATTGATTAGTTGTTGAATTGGTTGCTGATTTTGTTGTTGAGTTTGTTTGCTATCTTCGGCCACAATCTTGTGATTACGAATTGATGGACCTGTCACATTTAGCACATTTATGCCTTGGGGCAATACCAATTGTAAATCCACAATTGCTCCAGATTTAACATCCATAGCAATACTGGCACTGCCGCGCATGGTAACTTCTCCCAGAGATATCAAGGTGTCAATTTGGGCATTGTATTTGCCTTGTTTACGAACTGGGGCTATGGTGTTTACGGTCAATCTGGGTTGTTGGCTGGTGTATTTAAAAGTGTGTGCAATGGTTAATGAAATTTGGTTGCGAAAAAAAGCGGGCAACTGGTTTTCACCAACTCGATTGATATCCAATTCTTGGATCGGCTTTAAAGCAAGTTCAGGACCTGCGAGCAGTGCTACTATTCCACGTTGTCGGTGCATGTTTTTGGCACGGATTAAAGGCACATTGATGGCTTCTTTGTGCTGATCTTCAGTTTGTTGTAATAACTGCTCATAAAAAACTTGCAACTGATAATTTTCCTTAATTGAGCGATCTAAAAACACGGTAACAGTTTTGCGGGTTTCTTGTTTGTCTACTTCATTTATATTTACATTCCAATCTGAAATGCCACCAGTAGGTGAAGTTATGCGATTTACCTGAGCAGAACTGGGCAAATAAAACAATAAGCTGCTGGTTTCGCCATGAGTGATTTCATAATCAATCAATGCTTGTCCATATAAAACACCTTCTTCAGCTGAAATGGCATGATATACATTGGCATTGGCGCGCAATTTAGTGCGTACATCTTTGGGCACAGCATCCACCCATGAAAAAGATACGGATTTTGCCATGGGTAAAAATACCACAGCTGTGGTATTGTCATTGTTGATTTTGTTATTGACATGTATTTTTGATGTTGAGTTAGCCACCGAACTAGCAAAAACGCTGACATCTTTTTTCCCAGTCAGTTGTAAGTTAAATTCTGAAACGGGCACTTGAGGAATAGGGAAGCTAACTGTAGGAGGGCCTTGTTCTTGAATGACTTGGGCTTGAAATTTAACCACAACACTGTGCCGGCCTCGGCCTTGTAGCGCTACTTCAAACTGACCATCGCGCTCTAAAATTGTGGCTGATTTATTGTCAACCAACACATCATTTAGTGTAACCGAATTGGCAATTAACGGTATATTGACCGATTCACCGGTAAACAGCTCAATATCGTACTTGGCACTAAAAGTAACCACACCGTCAGATAATTTTCCTACATATTTGGCACGACTCATCACGTAAGGAAAATCCGTTGCCACACGCCATGAAATCAACACCGATGAAACAGCGGGGATATTGGCTATGGCACGAGTCGCGTCTTTTAGTTTATCAAAACGAATATTTGAAGAAGGAATAATTGCCATATCCACTTGCTGGCTTGGGAAGTCAACAGTCATTGCCGTAGAAGAAGCGCGCACAATGGGCAATGGCAGAACATAACCCATATCAGACCGTTGCGGATCAATGGTATAACGCAATTGTAAATCGTGGATGCCTGCTTTATTGCTACTCCAGGACAACCATTCTGCACTTTGTACCAGTTGTATTTTCTTGCCATTAATCCTAGCAGAGGTAATTGCCGCGCCATAAGGTAAAATCGGCACCAATGTCCATTTGTGTTCAAAAATTTCAATTTTAGTTGTCAAGCTGATTAGGGCAGTAGTTCTATCTCTGGTGTCTTTTATGTTTACCGAAACACTTGATTGCCCAATTGCATAACCCGCAGGGGCTTTATCCTTTGGGTCTTTATTGGCATTGATTAATGTATTGTAAGTATTTAAGGGCAGTTGTACATTGCCGTCCTTATTAGTGGAGTTGTTATTGGAGTTGTCTTGAGCAACTGCGCAATTTGCGATTAATGCTATGAACAACATTTTTATAATTTGTTTCATGATTTTTACCTTTTGATTACTTTAAATTTAAATCGGGTCAGAGTCGATTTAAAAATAATTGCTTAAATTGGCTCAAATTTTTATTTTTATTTTAAATCGACTCTGACCCGATTTAAATTTTGTGGTTTTGCGCCATTCCTGTGTTTGTTGCTTTTATTGAGTTTGTGTGATTTGTTTTCGCCAACTGATGTATTGTAGTGAATCAACTATATAGTTGATTTTTTGTATATCGTTGATTGAAAGTGAGTGGAGAATATTGATGTATTCTTGTAACAACTTTTCATCGTTAAGAATTTCTTTGTCTTTGTTCCATGCGGGAATATGTACGCGCATGCTCTGGTACAGTTTCTGCATGTCCAATAATAAATTTAACGCCCGGGGATGATTGCCTTGGTGGATATGGGTGGCCGCTTTTTTTATGCTTTTGGAAAATTTACTGGCCAAGACATTTTTCATGACATTGTATTGTAATGGTCCCAATGCTTTTGGATCGGATTCTAAGTTCAGTTGTTTGCGAGATATGGCATTGCGTAAATACAATAAATCTTTGTATCGCATAGTCACATCAGCAATGACTTTGGTATCTGTGGCAACTACATCTAACAAAATCACATGGGTGTCTCCTGCAAAAAATGATGGGATAACAATTTGAATGCCTTCTTCATCATCGCCACGATCGGTTTTTATGCCTAAGTTTTTAGACAAGCGTTTATCTAAACTAAGTTCAGCATCTCGCACCCTTTGCGATTGTTTTTCATTCAAGTTGTACGAATCAAGCACTTCTATTAACTTAACACCTTTGGCAAGTCGAATGCGCAATCTTAAAGCGCGGGCTACGGCTCTTGATGATGCCAATAGTTCAGCATCGATAACACGTTTGGCCTCATTTTTAATACTGTTGTTAGATTGTAAACTTGCTAAAATTCGTGCATGACCTTGACCCGCCAATGCCAATTGTTTTAATTGTTGATGGTTGTCGGATCCCAGTGAAACTGTGCTCATAGTAATGCCTTTGAGCGCATTGGCATGTACCATTGACTCAATGGCTAACATGTTGTCAATGTTGCCAGCACTAAATAACATCAATACACTAGAGCCCAAAGTTGCACTGGGGTCATCGTTGATCTTTAGTTGTGCACTGGCAAGTTTTATCGCTTGATTAAGGTTTAAAATTGGTGTTTTTGTTCGTTTGTCAGATGTTTGCTTAGCTGATTGCTTATCTGATTGCTTGCCTGAAAACAAGTTATTCATCACTACCTGAATCTGCCCATGGCGAAAATCCTTTGGTTCAATCAAGCGACCACCAACAATGCCGGCCACTGTTAAAGAAATATTGTCACCGGGTTGTTTTGATTTTAATAACGCTAACAATAAGGCTTTCATGCTTTCAGCATATCTTGGTGTTCTATTGCTCACATCAAACACCAACCCTATATTCATTGCAGAGCGTTGACCCCCTTGGCGATTGGCGGCTTGGATTCCTACTTGGATGCGCATGCGCGTGGGTTGTTGATTCTTGAGGTGGGCAACATCGCTATTGAGGTAAACAGCCAATGCTGAGTTTTCTGGATAATCAAAAGGTTGAATATTTTGCTTGATACTGTTGTTGAATATCAGTGCTTTGTTGTCGGTTGGATTATTGGCTACAATGTCAGTCAAACTGGCTTCAAGCAATCGCATGGATGAATCCCCTGGCAAATATGTGTTGGCCCAGTAGCCTGTGGCAGTTTGGTAGGAAATACCATCTGTTGAATATATTTCTGTTAAATACTGTTGGGCGGCACTTGATGGTTTTATTGGTTTAGGTTGTGGATTAGCATAACCCGAAAGACCATCCTCCTGGGTTTGTTTGTTTTTTTTCTCTACATCATGTGGATATACAAGTGCTTGACCTATGCCTACTGAGTTTAATCTTATGCCTTTTGATGGTTTGGCTGCAATATTTTTTCTTAAAGGTTTGAAATTTTTGCCAAAATCCTGCTTTTCTTTGGCTTTCTTTGGCTTTGCAGAAATTCTAGGGTCTGGGTTTAAAGTACCCTCAGCACAACAAGCATCTAATCTATTCATTGTATAAACGGGTGCTGGGTTTTCCATATCAGATGCTCTAATACGCGAGCCTGTAGTAACCACCCTGCCTAATTCAACTTTATCTTGATCATCTTCATATTCACTAACTGACTCAGTTGTTTTAGTTCCGATGGATTGTGGTTTATTTTCTGCTAAGCGTCTAGAGATTGGCTTTTGTGCTTCTAACTTAGTCTGGTTGTTAATTACATCACTGAATTCTTTTTTAATTTTTTTTCTCAAATCACCATCTGTAATTTGAGAATTGTCCATATCAATCGTTGATAACCCGCTTACCATAGGTTTATTTATAGGTTCATTTATATATTCGTTTATTACTAACTTTGGCGGACTTGGTTTCTTTGGCATTCTCCTTCGTTTCTGTACAACTTCCTCACTCAAATCCACATCATAAAACTCAAAAGTACTTTCCTTTGGGGCTTTCTTACTTTGCAGAGCTTCTTTTCGTTTTTTAATGGCTGCTTTTTCTTCTTCCGAGACAATTGGAATAACACTTTGTATTTGACTAAAATTATCTGAAATTAAACCAAAATTTGAAATAGAGTTGTACGGGAACAAGGCAGCCAAACTGACCAACATAAATGATGCTGCCAATGCGCTTGCCCATTGTGTATTTAATAAGGATTTCGGCTTGTTAATTTCTTGGGTTTCGTGTGATTCTTGTTGCAGATTAACAATGCTGCTTAATGTGCTTTCGACCAGAGCATCATCGGCATCAAAACCTGATAGTTGTGACATGGCTTGATTCATTTCATCGCAAGCTTGTTTGTAGTCTTGGCAGTCTTTGCAGTTCTCTAGGTGCTGCAATAGCGTCTTGTCATTAAGAATTTGGTTGAACTCAGGTTCGGCGATTTTTTGTTGGATTTCATTGCAATTTTTCATGAAATACTCCTTTTGGACACTTGGCTGTCATTGGTAAGGTATGATTGAATTAAACTTTGTCTGGCGCGTCGCACATAAGTCTTGATGGTGCTTAATGGCACGTCCAATATTTTGGCAGCTTCGCTTAATTTCAGTCCTTCAATAATGGTTAAGTTTAAGGCTTCGCATTGAATAGGGGGCAAATCGGACATGGCTTTTTGCAGCCATTGTATGAGGTGTTTAGACTGGATAATTATATCTGGAGTTGGTGATCCATCGACTAACTGTAACTCTGGTGTTTCGTCGGTGCTAAGGCTTAAATGGTTGTGTGTTGGTTTTTGTTTTTGATCGCGAAGATGGTTGCGTACGGTATTCACTGCAATGGTAAATATCCAAGGACTCAGCCGATTGGATCTTTTGTAGCTATTGGCAGCTTTGTGAATCTTAAAGAAAATGTCCTGAAACAAATCATCCCGAGTACTTTTGTCCAAGCCACTACGCACCAAATAACTGTAAACTGGTTTTCGATAAGCCTGCATTAACTTGCCAAAAGCTTGCTTATCGCCGCCTAAGTGTTGTTTTAGCCAGTTTCGCTCTTGGAAATTTTTACTTGAATCATTGCTCATACATAACTATACACAACAACCCCAATAAAGTTTCAAAAATAATTTTTTATTTTATCTTCCCAATATTCTTTTTAGGGTATTGTCTTTGTCAACCAAGTGGTGTTTCAATGCACCGGCAATATGTAATACTATTGCCCCAATCATGATATAGACCAATAATCCATGAACTTCATGACCCAAATTTGCCAGTGTTGAATTTAAAGCAATCGTTTCACCTGTTGCACTATAGTTAGACGCCAATAATTCCAAACCAAATACAGAAAGCCCATGTCCACCGGCCCCCGACATCATCATCCCTGAAATTGGAAACATAAGTGTGCCAATGATTAGTACCCAGTGAATGATTTTTGATAAAATGATTTCGTGTTTTTGATATTGGCTTACTGGCTGCGGCCAGCCCCTTTTCATTCGGCGAATAAACCGATAAAGAATGAAAGCAAAGATGATTATACCCATAGACTTGTGGATAGGGTACAAGTCCCAGACTTCATACTCGCTCATGTATAGCCCCACAGAAATCATAGTGATAACTGTAAGCCCTACTAACCAATGCAATACAATGGTTGTCTTTGTTAAAGTTAAATTCTCGTTCATTCAAATAACCTCATGATTTCCAAGAGATTATATTGTAGCATTATTTTCCTTGTTTTTGAAAATTTTCACCCAAAAAAAAGCCACGAAAGATTCGTGGCTTTTAGAACAACTTGTGTAACTACTCACCCCGTCATTCCCGCGAAGGCGGTAATCCAGTGTTTAATAAAGTATACATTTATTTCTTTTTAAGGCTGTTTTGCCTTTTAGTTTTTTTATAAAGGCAATAGATTCCCGCCTTCGCGGAAATGACGACGGTGGGTGAGCAGTTACCAACTTGTTTTTAATCTAACTTTTAAACTTTCACTCTAACTCTTTTTACCGCTACCAAACCAACCAATAACATCAATAACATAAGCATGTACTGATTTAATGTTGGAATAATTGCTGGTGGCACGCCAGCTATAACTACGATAGGGGCAACTGGAGAAGCTGTTGCTAAATTAGCATCTGTAACAACCACTGTATAAGTACCTGGCATTAAACCTGTTATGGTTGCAGTTGTTGCGCCACCTGGCATCCATAAATAAGTATATGGAGCAACGCCACCAGTTGCTACAACAGTAGCTGTACCATCATTTGCTCCAGGAAATGTTTCGTCTGTAACTGTGGCCGTTGAAGTTAAAACAGTTGGCTCTGTGATAGTGACAGAATCCATGTCATTGCCACCATTATCATCAGTCACTGTAACCGTGTATAAACCAGCAATCAAACCTGAAGCAGTGGCATTGGTATCGCCATTACTCCATAAGAAAGTATAAGGAGGAACACCACCTGAACCTGAAGCGGTGGCTTGCCCATTTGAACCACCATTGATAGAAACGTTGTTATTTATAGCTGCTGTGGCTGTCACTGCGGTAGGCTCTGTAATAGTAACCATCGCTGTATCATTTACTGCTGGCATTGCAGAATCCGTTACTGTTACAGTATAAGTGGCTGCAGCCAAGCCTGTAGCTGTTGCAGTTGCTTGTCCATCGCTCCATAAGTATGTGTAAGGTGGTGTTCCACCAGAACCAGAAGCTGTGGCTTGACCGGTTGAATCACCATTGATTAAAACATTGTTGTCAACCACTGCTGTAGCTACGACTGGAACTACATCATCATTTGTTATTGTTCCTACACCTTGTGCATCGGCAATAGCAGCACCCATCACATTTGTCAAATTTACATTAAACGTTTCATCACTTTCAACTGTAATATCTCCGTTTATTGTTACTGAAAAAATTTGTGTGGTTGGGCCCATTGCAGTAAAAGTTACTGTTTGTGCTACAATCGCAACATAATCTGAATCAGCAATAGTAGCCGAGTTATCAGCAGTGTCAACTTGTACAGTAGCATTAGCAGCCACATCAATACTCACTGTAAAGTCAAAAGTTGTTGTGCCAGTATCGCCTTCAATCTGAGTGACATCATCAATAGAAATTCTTGGTGCATTAAAGGTACCAGGAGTTGGAATTTGTTGAAGATAGGTTGATGTTACAAGCGCTGTTCCACCATCTGGGAAACGAGAATTGGATTCTATATCTTTATCAATTCCACCATCTTCATTAATTTGAGCTTGACCTGGAGTTAATATTAACAACCCCGCATCATCTACATCATTGGTATCATAAACCAATGCATCTATTAAATTCACAGCAGTAGGTGCAGTTCCTCCAGGAAAATCTGTATCATTGCCAATATAAAGCGCAACAGCATCTTGTCCATTTTGAATTAAATTAGTTACAGCACCAGCATCCAAATCTACATTTGGAACCAAAGAACTACCGTATACAAAAAACCCATTTGCATCTAATGTTTGGCCATCTAGATCTACAGCATTGTAGCTTAGATCATTAGAACCATTAAAAAACACCAAAACCATTCCATCTAATGCAGTGTTTGGCAGCCCGAATAGCTCAACAAATTCCTGTGCATCAGTACCCGTTTGATCTGCATCAACTTCATTTATTACCAATTGTAATCCACCTGCAAAACTCGCAAAAGAAAACATTAAAACTAAAATTGCGGACAATCCGCGTAATTTATAAAACATGTATAAATACCTCTTTTTTTTGTTAAAATTACCTTGCGAAATATTTTAAAGGTTTTCGTGATAGATTTCACTTAATTTCAGTAAAGCAATGAAAGATTTTTTTGTTTATAAAAGGATAAAAGCAATTAAATGCGATAAGAATCAATATAATCAATGGCATATAATTATTTATCAACCTTAAATATCAAACAAACTCAATACCATTAGAAATGTAGTGCCTGCGATAATGATAAACACGTCATTGATCATATTTATAAATGCTATTGTTAAGTTGTCTGGATTTTAAATAAACCTTAACAATACGTTTGCGAGGGTTAATCCATTGTTTCCAGTTTTAAATAAGATAGATTCTAAATATCAACAAATATATATTTTCCCTAAATCGCAGGCACTCACAAAGGGAGCCACTACAATATCATTACTCCCCCGCAATCGTCATCTCATCAATCAACCACGACCCGGTATGAATCTTGCTGCGCTTATCAATATCATTTGCTACCAAAACTAAATTTTTATACATATCTTTTAAATTACTGGCAATGGTTAATTCACTCACCGGATATTGGATTTCGCCATTTTCTACCCAAAAACCCGATGCGCCGCGCGAGTAATCACCATTAACGGTATTAATGCCTTGACCCATAACACTGGTGACATATAACCCTGTACCCAATTCTTTTAAAGCTTGATCAAAAGAATAATCACTTGATTGCACAAATAAATTATGTACGCCTCCTGCATTACCTGTGGTTTGTCTGCCCAATCGGCGAGCAGAATAAACAGACAACAAAAAGCCTTTGAGAACTCCTGAATCAATCAACTGTCTTTGCTTAGTTGCCACGCCATTCCCATCATAATTGCGTGAGGCAAAGCCGCCTTTGACAAACGGGTCTTCATTAATTTGAAACCAGTCTGGGAAGATTTGATTCTCCAAATCGTCTTTCAAAAAACTGGCTTCTTGATAAAGGCTGCTTCCCGAAATTGCCGATAACATATGACCAACCAACCCTTGAGATATGGTGGCATCAAACAGCACTGGCACCTTGGTTGATTTGATTTTTCTTGCGCCAATATTGGCGATGGTTCTTTTGGCGGCTTTTTTGCCTATGGATTCTGGCGATTCTAGATTATTAAAGTCACGTACCGCATCCCACCAATAATCTCGCTCCATTTGTCCGTCAAGCTCTGCAATTGCGACCACACTCATTGAAGAATTGGTGCCTTGTTTTGTACCCATAAATCCATTGGAGTTGCCATAAACAGAAAAACCCTCTCCCATAGAGACGGCTGTTTCATCCACTACGATGCCTTTGGTTTCTAATGCTGCAGATTCGGCTTGAATCGCCATTTGTATCATAGTTTCTGGCGTTATTTCTCTAGGGTGATAGGTTGATAAGTCTTTAAAATCATCTAGATTGGCCAATAATTCTTTTTCAGCAATGCCTGAATATTCATCGGCTTGGGTTAATTTGGCAATTTCCAATGCCTTTTCTATGGTCAACTCAATACTCATCTGATCCAATACAGCCGTTGATGCCGAGCCTTTGGCTTTGCCATTATAAACGGTCAATATAAGCGAGCTGTCATTTGAATTTTCAATCGTATCCACATCACCATTACGCACGCTAATAGACAATCCAGATCCTTGAGAATAGACAACTTCGGCATCACTTGCGCCCTTTTTCTTTACTGTAGCTAAGATTTCTGCAACAATCTGCTCTGTATTTTTATTCATAATTATAGTATATCAGTTCTAATGGTTAAACAATCTAATAATGACAACGAACTTGAGTTCGATAGTCGCACACAAAAAAAACATTATGCACATTCTATGGTCGATTTGGCACATAAATTAGCAGAAATGAAGCATTCTATTATGATTGAACTGCCAATCACAGAGTCCATAGTCGATGCGATTGTTGCCTCAAAAAAAATCAACAGCAATATCGCGCGCAAACGGCATTTTCAATTTATCGGAAAATTATTGCTCAAAACCGATCACCAAGCCGTGATTGATGCCTTACAAGCACAAGAAAAAAGCCACGAAGCGGGCCTTATTCGCACGCCTTTTCTACAAATGTGGCAAGAAAAAATTCTAGGTGACCAAGAAGTCATCGCGCAATTGTACGAAACCCACGATCATGGTGATATTCAAACCTTGCGTCAATTGGTGCGAGCTGCCAGCAAAGAAAATGCCAGCAGTAAAAAGAACAAACGCAAAGTTTTTGAATTTATTCGTGCTATGGATAAACAAACCCCTTTTCCTAGTCCGCCTATTTGTATAGAGACGCAGGATTTTAGGATGAAGTAGCAATTCTATAAATACTCAGGTTGATAAAAGATCAAAAGCAGTTATCGCACAGCGGCGCGGCGTACACGGCGAAAGATTAAAAGCAATTCTGTATTTTTCACAGATGGTGCAGATAAGAACAAGGCTCCTGTAACGATTAAACCCTGTAGAGACGTCGATTTATCGCGTCTTTTTTTAAGCACCACAAAGCCTAGAAATGCACGCGATAAATCGCGCACCTACAATAGTGTTCAGTTATAAACACGTTAACGATTTAACGGTTTTGTGGCGATAGAATTAAAAGTATTGTAGTCAATCAAGTTGACTACTTTCTCCCAGATAGAAATAAACCAACACGAATACATAGCGAATACATAATACATAGTAATAATACATAGTAATACATAGGACATACACCTATAGAGTCATTATCCTACACCACATTCAGAATTTCCCCACATCATTTCTGTTTGGTTTTTGTCAAATAGCCATTTAGCCAATGGGATCAGATATTCCCAAACAACATGATGACAGTTGCTGCAATTAATAGATTAATACACCATGCATCAGTCTTAAAAATTGATATAGAAAGTTATAGAAAGAAGAATCACAAAGAGATAAGATAGAGAAAGTTTTTTGATTTCCAACCGGTCAAGCTAGTTGTCGTCTAATATGTGCCGTAATGAGCAATCATTACCACTTGGTTTTAAAGGTAAACTCGACTAAAGATTGGGATGAAAAATTCTTCTGAAAAGAATTTTCACGCAAGCCTTCATGGATGAAGGTGAAGCTCAGGGACGAGCTGAATAAAAGAGAGTGTTAAATAACTGGTCAACGATTTCTAACAGGTGAACAAATTGCAAAAAGTTTAGAATGTGATACATATTTTGCCAAACCTCATCATTCATGGGAACGTGGACAAAATGAAAATGCTAATGGCTTATTGAGACAATA